>NZ_JBHSQS010000007.1:0-408120 GCF_042658605.1 Micromonospora vulcania
GCGTGCACCCGGTCGGCCAGCCCCGCCACGCCGGCCTCGGCGAGCAGCGCCACGATGACCCCCGCGCCGAGCTCCGCGGCGCGGGCGCGCGCCGCGGCCGAGCGGGCCACGGCGATCACCCGCCGCGCACCGCCGAGCAGGGCCAGTTGGACGGCGGCCTGGCCGACCACGCCGCCGGCGCCGAGCACGACGACCTGTTCGCCGGCCGCCAGGCCGCCGGCGTCAGTCAGGGCCGCGTGCGCGGCGACGGCGGAGAGGCCCAGGGCGGCGAGCAGGATCAGCGGTACGCCGGGCGGCAGCGCCACCACGTCGGCGGAGGGCACGGCGACCGTGGCCGCCATGCTGCCGTCCACACCGGACCGCATCCCGGCCGGGGTGCCGAACCACACGGCGGTGCCGTCCGCGAGCCGACCGACGCCCTGCACCCCCGGCACGTACGGGGTCGCCGGTGTGCCGAAATAGCTGGTGCCGGTGGCACAGAGCAGGTCGAGTGGGGTGACGGGCACCGCCTCGACGGTGATCCCCACCTCGCCGTCGGCCGGCTCGGGTGCCGGCCGTTCGACGATCGTCGGCGGCGTGCCGCAGGCGGTGACCAGCGCCGCGCGGATCATGTCGCGATGTCGGGGTACGGCAGCGCGAAATGGGCCAGCCGGGCGCCGTAGGACTTCTGGTACTCCAACGGCTCGGTGTTGTCCCGCTCGAACAGCGCGATGAACAGGGTCAGGGTGAGGAACGGGTGCGCGCCCAGCTCGAAAAGCTTGACGTGGTCGTGGGTCGCGAGCGCCTCCCGCTCGGCGTCGTCGAAGCGCAGCCAGGTGCTCGACTCGCCGGCGTGGCAGTTCAGCACCGTGTTGGCGCGTTCAGCCTCCCACCAGGCGACCAGCTCGCGCGGTTCGCTCCGGTAGCGCTCGACCAGCTCCGGATCCCGGTCGACGGAGTACAGGAACTTGTTCAGCAGGTACTTGCTCATGCCGTCGGCGCTCCGTTCGGATACCAGGTGAAGTACGCCTCCATGGTGTGGAACAGGTCGAGGGTGTCGACGTGGTCGGCCTTCGCGCCGGCCCCGGCGACACCCATCATGAGCATGAAGTCCATGAAGCCGTGGGTGGCGTTGCCGGGCGCGTGCAGGCTGTCCAGGGTGACCTCGCGCAGACATCCGTCCAGGTCGCCGTTGGCGATCCACTCGACGGCCCGCTGGTCGAACTCCGGGTCCGGGCCGTGCGGCCCGAACTGCCGGGGCCCGCCCAGCTCCAGCGAGAGGTGGCCGGTGCCGATGATGGCCACCCGCAGGTGCGACGGCCAGGACTCGACGATCTCCCGGATCGCCTCGCCGAGCTGGACGAAGCGCTTCGGCTGCGGCAGGGGCGGCGCGAAGATGTTCGTGTAGATCGGCACGATCGGCAGGTCGGCCTCGGGCCGCAGCGTGATGATCGGGCAGGTGATGCTGTGGTCGATCCGCAGCTCGTTGCTGAACGCGAGGTCGAAGCCGGAGTCCAGGCCCGCCCGCAGGATGTGCCCGGACAGGTCCTCCTGACCCTGGAGCAGCATCCGGGGCAGCCCGAACTCGCGCTCCTCGTTGTACCAGTTGGCGTCGTAGGTGGGCGCCTTGCCGACCAGGAACTGCGGCATGTTGTCCAGCCAGAGCTGGTGGAAGTGGTCCGAGCCGACCATCACCAGCACGTCCGGCCGGGCCCGGGTCAGCGTCTCGCGGAACGCCAGGATCTTGCTGGTCCACTCGTCGGCGAACGGTGGCCGATCCTCGCCGGTGGCCGTGCTGGCCCGGTAGTAGAACGGGTGGTGGGTGGAGGCGATGACCGCGACGACGGTGGCCATTCCACTCCTTTCGCAGTTGTCGGGGTGACTCAGGGTTCGTAGACGGCGTTGCGGTCGACGGCACGGTAGATGTCCATGCCGAGCGGCCGACGCCGCTCCTCGGCGAGGTGCCCGAGCAGCCCCGCGGCGCGGGCCAGCAGGGCGAAGCCGCGCAGCATCTCGACGGGAAGCCCGAGGTCGGCGAGCGCCGCGCCGCAGACGCCCGCGCCGTTGAGCGGCAGGGTCCGACCGAGCACCTGCGGGTGTACGCGGCCGATCGCCTCGAACAGCCGCAGGTGTGGCCCGTGCAGGCCCTCCTCGGTGGCGATCCGGATCAGGACCGGGGTACGCGGGTCCTGCTCCTTGTGCACGGGATGCCCGAGTCCGGGAACGAACCGTCGCTCCTGCCGGGCCCGGCTGACGGCGTCGAGCGCGACCGCGTCGTAGTCGGTCACCTCGCCGGCCTGCGCGAGGGTGTCGGCGAGGAAGCGTCCACAGTCCTCGGTCACCCCGAGGAAGCGCGAGCCACCGCCGAGCAGGCCGGCGGCGAGCGCGCCCTGCAGCGACTCCGGCGCGGAGAGGTAGGTGAGCCGGGCCGCGATCGCGGTCGGGGTGAACCCGTGATCGGCGAGCGCCACCAGCACCGCCTCGAAGACGCGTACCTCACCGGAGGTGGGGCGGCGGCCGGCGACCAGCCAGTACGCCAGCTCGCCGAAGCCGACCGTGCCCATCAGATCGGCCGCCAGATCCTGTCCGAGCAGCGAGATGGTGGTCGGGTCGGAGGTGCCGATGCCGGTCGGGAAGCTCAGCTCTTCAGCCACGCGCGGATCTCCTCGCCGTGTTCGTCGATCCCGGGCGGCGGCAGCTCGTACCGGGCCGGGGTGTCGGAGAAGGTGATGGGATTGCGGACGCCCGGGACGTCGCCGACGGTCACCACCGGGTCGAGCCCCAACTCCTGGGCGAGCGCCACGCCACCGTCGATGGTGTTGATCGGCGCGCACGGGACGCCCGCGGCGAGCAGGTCGCGGAACCACTCGTCCTTGGTCCGCTTGGCGAGCCGTTCGACGAGCAGGGGGCGCAGTTGCTCGCGGTTGGCCGTGCGGTCCTGGTTGCGCCCGAAACGGGGGTCGTCGGGCAGCTCCGTCAGGTCGAGCACCTGGCAGAGCTTGCGGAACTGCCCGTCGTTGCCGGCGATGACGATCAGGTCGCCGTCGGCGGTGGGCAGCGGCTCGTACGGAAAGAGGCTGGGGTGCGCGTTGCCCATCCGGAACGGGACGGTGTCGCCGGCGACGTAGCCGCTGGAGTGGTTGACCAGGCCGGACAGCGCCGAGCTGAGCAGGTTGACCTCGACGTGCTGACCCTGCCCGGTGGCTCCACGATGGTGCAGCGCGGCAAGGATGCCGATGCTCGCGTGCAGCCCGGCCATCACGTCGAAGACGGAGATGCCGGCCCGGTACGGCGGCCCGTCGGGGTCACCGGTGAGGCTCATCAGCCCGGAGATCGCCTGCACCATCAGGTCGTAGCCGGGGAAGTCCCGGCCGACGCCGGTGCCGAAGCCGCTGATGCTCGCGTACACGATCTTCTTGTTGGCGGCGGCCACGGAGTCGTAGTCGAGGCCGAACCGGGCGAGGCCGCCGGGCCGGAAGTTCTCGATCAGCACGTCGGCGCGACGGGCCAGTTCCCGTGCGGCCGTGAGGTCGTCCGGGTTCCTGAGGTCGAGGGCGATCGACCGCTTGTTGCGGTTGATGCCGAGGTAGTACGTCGACACACCGTCGCGGGTGGGCGGCATCCAGGTGCGCGTGTCGTCGCCGCCCGGACTCTCCACCTTGACCACCTGGGCGCCGAGGTCCGCCAGGAGCATCGTCGCGTACGGCCCGGCGAGGATCCGGGAGAAGTCCGCGACGAGCAGGCCGGCCAACGGCCCCGCCGATTGCTGCACCATGTCTCCGCCCGTTCTGCGGACACCTGTCCGCTGGAACAGCTTGCGCCTCGACCGTGATCATGTCAACGGCAAGTTCACCGCGCCGAAACACACTCTTGACACGGCAAGTGACCGGGGCCACACTTTCGCCACTCGGGCTGACCGCACAGCGGACAACGGTCCGGCCCTCGTACCCGAAAGGAATGGGTGGCGATGAGCGCAACCGACCGGCCGGTGGTCTTCCGCAACGGCCTGGTTCTCACCATGGACGACGCGCACACGGTGTTGCCCGGCGCCGACGTGCTGGTCGTCGGCGACCGGATCGCGGAGGTCGGCGTCGGCCTGACCGCCCCCGAGGGCGCCCTGGAGATCGATGCCACCGGCGGCATCCTCATGCCCGGAATGGTGGACACCCACCGGCACATGTGGCAGACCGCCATGCGGGGGTACGGCGCCGACTGGACCCTGACCCAGTACTTCGTCTGGTACTACCTGGAATCCGGCAAGCTGTTCCGGCCCGAGGACGTCTACGCCGGCAACCTGCTCGGCGCGATCGAGGCGATCGACGCGGGCGTCACCACCACCGTCGACTGGTCGCACGGCCTACAGACGGCCGACCACGCCGACGCGGCGGTCGACGCGCTCGAGGCGGTGCCGGGCCGGTTCGTGCTCGCCTACGGCAACATCCAGCAGGGCCCGTGGGAGTGGGCGACCTCGCCGGAGTTCCGCGACTTCCACCGTCGCCGGATCGACGGCGGCGGGCTGGCCGGCTTCCAGATGGCGTTCGACGTCACCGGCGACCCCGCCTTTCCCGAGCGGGCCGCCTTCGAGGTGGCTCGGGAACTGGGCGCCGCGGTGACCACGCACGCCGGGGTGTGGGGCGCCACCAACGACGACGGCATCCGGCTGATGCACGAGCACGGCTTCATGAACCCGTCGACCGTCTACGTGCACGCGGCGACGCTCACCCACGACTCGTACAACCGGATCGCGGCGACCGGCGGCTCGGTCTCGGTCTCGACCGAGAGCGAGCAGAGCGCTGGGCAGGGCTACCCGCCCACCTGGCAGCTGCGCCACCACGACATCCCGGTGTCGCTGTCCATGGACACCAGCGTGTGGTGGAGCGGCGATCTCTTCTCGGCGATGCGGACGACGCTGGGGGCCGACCGCTCCCGGGAGCACCTGGAGGCGCACGCCAAGCAGGACACCATCACCCACTGTCACCTGCGCGCCGAGCAGGTCGTCGAGTGGGCCACCCGGGGTGGCGCCCGGGCCCTCGGCATGGACTCGGCGATCGGCGCCCTCACGCCGGGCCGGCAGGCCGACGTCGTCCTGATCAAGAACGACACCTCGCCGGTGATGTTCCCGATCCTGAACCCGCACGGTCACGTCGTCTTCCAGGCCCAGCGCGGCGACGTGCACACCGTGCTGGTGGGTGGCAGGGTGGTCAAGCGGGACGGCCGCCTGGTCGACATCGACCTCGCCGCCGCCCAGGCGAAGGTGACGGCCACCATCGACCACCTGCGGGAGACGATGGGGGAGCAGGCGTGGCAGCGGGGCATGAACCCGGACGTCCCGGAGACCGCGATCCTGGAGAATCCCTACCAGTACACCGAGTGGGACGCCGGCTCGGCGCAATGGAAGCATTAGGACATGAGTGACAACGGAAGGGGCGCCGGGCCCGACTTCATCGAGGCTCTCGCTCGTGGCCTCGACGTCCTGCGCTCCTTCCGTCCGGCCTGCCCGTCGATGACGCTCAGTGAGATCGCCGCCGCCACCGGCCTGGCCCGGCCCACGGTCCGGCGCATCCTCATCACCCTGGAGTCGTTGGGCTACGTCCGCGCGGTCGGGCGTGGCCACGCCCTCACCCCGCGCGTCCTCGAACTGGGGATGGCGTACGTCAACGCGCTGAACATGTGGGACGTGGCCCGCCCGCACATGGAGAAGCTGGTCGCGCAGACCAACGAGTCGACCTCGATGGCCCAGCTCGACGGCAGTGACATCGTCTACGTCGCCCGCGTGGCGGTGCCGAAGATCGTCACGCTCGCCGTCACCATCGGCACCCGCTTCCCGGCCCCCGCGACGTCGCTCGGCAAGGTGCTGCTCGCCGGGCTGCCGCCGGAGACGCTGGCCACCGTGCTCGCCGAGCCGTCCCGTTCCGGCATCACGCCCCGCTGGCAGCCCTCGCCCGGCGAGTTGGACGCCGTGCTGCGCGAGGTACGGGCCAAGGGGTGGGCGCTCGCCGACCAGGATCTGGCGCCGGGCATCCGGTCGGTCGCGACCGGCGTACGCGACGGCGACGGAAGGGTCATCGCCGCGCTCAACGTGAACGTGCACGCCGCCGAGACGTCGCTGGAGACGCTGCGTGAGGAGCATCTGCCCAAGCTGCTGCGCGCCGCCGCCGACATCGGGCACGACTGGGCGCTGACCGCCGCGGTGCCGGTGGTCACCACCTGACGCCGGCGACACCCGGACGTACGGCTCCAGTCGGAAGGCCGATCGGACCCGTAGCCCTCGCGGTCGGTAATCCGGCGGCGAGTTGTCGGTGCCGACCGATAGTGTGGCCCGCGCGCGTCGTCGTCTCATTCGCCGCGCCCCGCGCCCCGCGCCTGGTCGGCGCGGCACCGCCGCCACCGTCCACCAATGGCCGGCTCAACCGACTACAGGAGAGTTTGTGACACAGCAATCCGTCGCGACATCGGACAAGCTCGACGCCGCGGTGCTCAAGGTGGCCGGCGTCGTGGTCCTCGGCGCGATCATGTCGATCCTCGACGTGACGGTGGTCAGCGTCGCGCTGCCCAGGTTCCAGACCGATTTCGACGCGTCCTACGCCCGCGTCGCGTGGACGATGACCGGTTACACCCTCGCGCTCGCCACGGTGATCCCGCTCAGTGGGTGGGCCGCCGACCGGTTCGGCACCAAACGGCTCTACATGGTGGCGTTGGCCCTGTTCACGATCGGGTCCGGGCTGTGCGCCACCGCCGACTCGATCGGCGAGCTGATCGGCTACCGCGTCCTGCAGGGCCTCGGCGGCGGCATGCTCATGCCGCTGGGCATGACCATCATGACCCGGGCGGCCGGTCCGCACCGGATCGGCCGGCTGATGGCCGTTCTCGGCATTCCGATGCTGCTCGGCCCGATCGGTGGCCCGATCCTCGGCGGCTGGCTGATCGACACCGCGAGCTGACACTGGATCTTCCTGATCAACCTGCCGATCGGCGTCATCGCCCTGGTCTACGCCCAGTTCGCGCTCCCGAAGGACGCCCCCGAGCCGTCCGAGTCGTTCGATTTCCTCGGCATGCTGATGCTCTCGCCGGGCCTCGCCCTGTTCCTCTATGGCATCTCGTCACTGCCCGAGGCGGGCACCTTCGCCGAGGCCAAGGTGTGGGCGCCGATGCTGGTCGGCGGCGCGCTGGTGGTGGCGTTCGTCCTCTACTCCTTCAAGCCCCGGCATCCGCTGCTCGACCTGCGGCTCTTCGCCAACCGCAACCTGACCATCGCCTCGGTGACGCTGTTCGTGTTCATCATCGCGTTCATGGGCGCCGGCCTGCTGTTCCCGAGCTACTTCCTGCAGGTGCGTGGCGAGTCGACGCTGGCCGCCGGTCTGCTGATGGCGCCGCAGGGCCTCGGCGCGATGCTGACCATGCCGATCGCCGGGACGCTCGCCGACCGGGTGCCGATCGGTCGTACGGTGCCGTTCGCGCTGGCGCTCATCGTCATCGGGTTCTTCAGCTTCACCCAGGTCGACGCGAGCACCTCGTACTGGGTGCTCGGCGGGTCGTTGTTCGTGATGGGTCTGGGCATGGGCGGCACGATGATGCCGATCATGACCTCGGCGTTGCGGACGTTGCAGGCGCAGGAGGTCGCGCGCGGCTCCACGCTGGTCAACATCCTCCAGCAGATCGGCGGGTCGGTCGGCGCCGCGGTGATGTCGGTGATCCTCACCAACGAGCTCAACAACTCTCGGCCGATTCCCGGCCTGGTGGACCCGAGCGGCAAGCCGGTCACCGAGGCCGGGTTGGCCATCGCGTCGCAGCAGCGGCCGGAGTTGTTGCAGCAGATGCCGGTGCCGCCTGAGTTCATCGAGCGCGGGCTCGACTTCGCCGCGAAGTCGTTCGCCACCACGTTCTGGGTCGCGTTCGGGCTGGTGGTGCTCACCTTCATCCCGGCCGCCCTGCTGCCGCGTCGGCGTCAGCCGGCGCAGCCGCTCGACGACGAGCAGGCCGAGCTGGTCAAGGCGCCGGTCATCGTCCACTGAGCGAATCCGCCCCGCCGCGCCCGGCGCCCCTGGAGGGGGCTGGGCGCGGCGGGGCGGCGTTCAGCGACCGTCGCGGGTCAACGCAACGGGCCGTCGCCCGGCCCGTCGGGGTCCTCGACCAGGTGGATCGCGGCCTCCTCGGCGCTGGCGGCGCCCGCGTCGATTCCGGCGTCCCACGCCACCGACTCGGCCTCGTCGTCCTCGCGGACACCCTCGTCGTAGGAGACGAGGCGGCCCGCGCGTCCCTCGCGCTCGTACCCCCGCCGGGTCAGCTCGTCCTCGTCGTCGCCGCCCTCGGCGTACGGGTCGGTGTCCGGCTCCTCCTGGGCGAGGTGCTGCTCCAAGGACTCGCCCGCCCGCTCCTCGGCGGGCGTGGTGCCGAACCGGTTGGCGGCGCTCCAGTGGTCCTCGGCGATGATCCCGGTGTCGAGGGGGTCGCCGACGCGGTCGTCGTCCAGCGTGTCGGAGGCGTCCAGGACGCCGTCGTCCTCGGCCACGTTCCACTCGTCGACGGAATCCATCCGTTCGGTCTGGCTCACGGTGGTCTCCCCTTCGTCACGGTGCAGCGATCGCCACAGCCTACGACCGTGCAACGCATCCGCACCCCGAGGCCTGCCCGGTGTGACCGACGGACCTCGGGGCACGGTGCGGCGGCGCGGATCAGCGCCGCAGCAGCTCCGCCACGGCCTCGGTGAACTCCACCGGCTGCTCGATGTGCCCGAAGTGCCCGCTGCGCTCCAGCACCACCAGGCGGGAGTCCTTGAGGCCGTCGTGCAGCTGTTCGGCCCACCGGGGCCCGCAGATGAAGTCGTGCGCACCCACGATCACCACGGTGGGCACGGTGATCTCACCGAGGTTCTCCCGCACGTCGAAGGGCGTGGGGTCCTGCGCGCCCGCTGGAGCCGACCAGGCCCGCACGGCCGCCTGGAACGGCACGAACTCGGCCCGCCGGGCCCAGAAGTCCGCGAAGTAGACCGGCAGGGCCCCGCGCAGGCCCGCGCTCAGCGCCTCGTCGTCCGTGGCCGTGACGGCCTGCTGGAACGCGGCCGGGATCGCCGCCGCCTCGGGCTGGTCGGGGTGCCGCAGCGGGTACGCGGTGAGTCCGGCCATCGCCACGTCCCAGAACTCGGCGCCGGTGACCGGCGAGGTGTCGTACAGGGCGAGGCCGACGACCCGGTCCGGGTGCGCCAGCGCGTACCGCTGGACGACGAACCCGCCGTGCGAGTGACCGAGGAGGTAGACCGCCGGCACCCCGAGATGGTCGACGACCGCGTCGAGGAAACGGACATACGTGTCGAGACGGTAGTCGTCCTGGTTGTCGAGCCGCCCGGAGGCGCCGGTGCCGACCGGCTCGACGTACACCATCGTGAAGTGCTCTTCGAGGCTCGGTGTGCGCAGGTAGGCCCAGTCGATGCCGGGGCCGCCGGAGTGCGCCACGCACACCGGGCCGGTGCCGGCGACGTGGTAGACCTGCCGGACGCCGCCGACGGTGAACTCGTGGGCACCCGGTGCGAGGGCGTCGACGTCGTGGCTGGTGGAACCCATGTGGCTAACTCCCGATCCGAGGCCGTACGGCGGGTGCCGACACGGCGAGCGAGGAATGACGGGAACCAGATGCGGGAGCCGACCGGAAAGTTCGCTCGCCCGCGGAAGTTTTTTTCAGACCAACGCCGGCCGGCGGATCTCCCGCGCCGGAATGGGGTGAAAGAGGGTGAACTGTCGCACCCGTCCCTCACGCAGCACCTGCAACCACAGCGCCGCGGGCGGGCAGTGCTCCGGGTCGTCCGGAGGGCTGATCAGGTCGGTCTCCCAGATCACCACGTCGCCACTGGCGACGACGTTGCGCAGGCGCTGACGTACGCCGTCGGTCAGGTCGTTCGTCATGCCCTGGACCGCCATGTCACGGCCACCACGCCGCCCACCCGGCATGATCATCTCGGCGTCCGGCCACCAGGTCTCGCGGACCACCCGGTCGAAGTCGCCGCGCATCGCGGCGGCGAGCACGTCGCGGCCCTCGCGCCAGCGGGCGTCGGCGGCCTCGGCCACCCCGACGTGCGCCGCGGTCGCGGATGCCCGCAGGCCGCCGGTGAGCGCGCGCCGGGCGTGGTTGAGGCGGCTGCGGACGGTGCCGACCGGCACGCCGCACACGGCCGCGATCTGCTCGTACGAGGAGGCGTCGCTGAAGTACCGCAGCATGGTCACCAGCCGGTCGGTCTCGGAGAGCCCGCCGATGGCGTGCCACACCCAGTCGCGCATCGCACCGCGGTCCAGCGCCTCCTCGGGGGTGGGCGTGCCGGCGGGGCCGGCGAACCACTCCGGCTCGGCGACCGGGAGCGGCCGAGGGCCGCGCAGCGTCATCCGGCTGTTGTTACGCACGATGGCGCGTAGCCACGGGCCGATCGCGGCCGGGTCACGGACCTCACCGACGCGGCGCAGCGCCACCACCATCGCGTCCTGCACCGCGTCCTCGGCGTCCGGACCGTAGCCGAGCAGGCTCAACGCGACGGCCCGCATCTCGGCCTCGTGCCGGGTCAGCAGGACGCCGAGCGCCGCCGCGTCTCCGGCCTGCGCGAGCCGGACCAGCTCCGCGTCACCCTGCGCCACGCTCGTTTCCTCCCGTTGAACCCATAGATTCCCGCCTTTGGGCTGTTTCGGCGGGGACTGTCACCCTATCCAGCGTACGGCGGGCGGGCCGGCCACCATCCCGGCCGGTGGTGAACGGCCCGAGCCCTGGGCCGGAAAATGACGTACCTCGGTCGTAGCGTGAGCAGCATGACCCGAATCGTCAGCGACCCGACGATGGTGGACCCGGCGGACAACCGGGCCCTTCTCGGGAGCGCTCGGTGATCCGCCTGAGCTGGGCGCAGGTGTGCGCCCGGCGGCTGGAGCGGCACGCGCTCTCGACGTCGGCGCGCGCCCAGGCGGGGCCGGAGCCGGATTCGGCGGCGCTCGCGGCCGTGGTCTCCGCGATGTGCGGCGCGCACGCCCAGGTCGCCTCCGCCGCCGAGCTGTCCGTCGGGCTGCGGGTCCCGGGCGCGACCCGCAGCCTGGTGCGCCGGGCACTGTGGACGGACCGGGCGTTGGTCAAGACCCGTGGTGCGCGTGGCACGGTGCACCTGCTCGCCGCGCAAGACCTGCCGATGTGGACCGGCGCGCTGTCCGCGATGCCCGTCCCACCGTACGAGCAGGGCCGTGACCTGCTGACCCCCCAGCAGACCGACCAGGTGCTCGCGGCCCTCGCCGATGCGCTGGCCGACGCCGAGCTGAGCACCGCGGAGTTGACCGAGCAGGTGGTCGCCCGCACCGGCGGGTGGGCCGGGGAGCGGGTCATGGACGCGTTCCAGGACAAGTGGCCGCGCTGGATCGCCGCGATGGGCGCCGCCACCCGGGCCGGTGTCATCTGCTTCGGCCCCGATCGGGGCCGCGCCACCACCTACACCAGCCCGGCCCGCTGGCTGCCCGGCTTCACCCCGACGACGGGGCCGAAGGCGTTGGCCGAGGTCGTCCGGCGCTATCTGTACGCGTACGGGCCGGCGACCCCGGCGCAGCTCGCCCGGTGGCTGTCGGTCCCCGCACCGTGGGCGACGAAACTGTTCGAGTCGCTGGACCTGACACCCGTGACGGTGGGCGACACGCGAGCGTGGGTGGCGGCCGGCGACACCGACTTCCCAGCCGGCCGGCCGTCGGGCCTGCGGCTGCTGCCCTACTTCGACGCGTACGCGGTCGGCTGCCACCCGCGCGACCAGCTCTTCCCGGGTAGGGCCGCCGACCGGGCTCTGGCCCGAGGCCAGGCCGGCAACTACCCGGTGCTGCTGGTCGACGGCACGGTCGCCGGGGTGTGGCACCACCGTCGCTCCGGCCGCCGGATCCACGTCACGGTCGAGCCGCTACGGGCCCTCGGCGCCGCGCGGCGAAGGGCCTTGCAGGAGCAGGTCGAGCGGGTCGGCGAGGTCCTGGAGGGCGTGCCGTCGTTGACCGTCGGCACGGTCGCCGTCGGCCCGCACGCCTAGCACTGCGACGGCGGTCGGTCAGGGTTGGCCGTGTCGTCGATAGTGGCAGGTGCGGGCTTGATGTTGGCGTCGTCGGTGCCATCGAGACAAGCCCTGGCCCGCTCGGGTGCGTGCGCTGACCGCACTACGGGTGCGGCGATGGGTCCGAGCGTCAGGTGACGTTGCGGATGTGGCCGCCGTCGACTCGGAGGTTGGCGCCGCTGATGTAGCCGGACAGGGGGCTGGCGAGGAAGGCGACAGCGGAGGCGATCTCATCCGGCCGGCCGAGACGCTCGATGTCGTTGGGAACCAACTCGTTCGTCGCGTCCTGTTCGATCTGCTCCCAGGTCTCGCCCCAGCCGCGGGCGGGGGCGATCTCGGTCAGCAGGTCCTTGACGGCCTCCACGAGGATCGCGCCGGGCGCGACGATGTTGGAGGTCACTCCAGACAACTCTGAACTGGGTAGTCTACGCTCGTAGACGTGACGGCAGGCACAGGCGAATCCAGCGACGCCCCTCGACAGCGCGACGCCGGCGCCACCCGCGAAGCGATCCTGACCTCGGCGATGGAGGCATTCACCCGCCTGGGCTATGACGGTGCCGGCGTACGCGAGGTCGCCAGGGGCGCCGGCGTGACCGCGATGCTGGTGAACCGCTATTTCGGCTCCAAGGAGCAGCTGTTCGCCGAGGCGGTCGACCGGTCATTCGCGCCGCAGACCCTCATCAGCGACGACCCGAGCGGGCTGAGCGAACGGACGGCGACCAGGTTGGCCGCGCGGACCGCGCCGAACGCCGACGACCTGGACCCGTTCCTGCTGATGTTGCGTTCCGCAGCCAATCCGCGCGCCGCAGAGATCATTCGTGCAGGCATCGAGAAGCACGTGGGACGGCGTCTGGCCGATATCCTGCCCGGGCAGGATGCCGCCGCACGCGCGGAACTGCTGCTCTCTCTGATCGCCGGGGTATGGCTGATGCGCAAGGTCATTGCGACCTCGGCACTCACCGGCATGGGGCAGGCGGCCCTCACGCGACAACTGCGCAATCTGATGCAGGTCCTCGTCGACGTCCCGCCGGCCACCAGCGGCGACGATGCCGCATCCGAGGCGACCAGCTCCGACTGAAGGCAACCGGAGCGAGGGTACCGGCGTCACGCCGCCTCGTGTCACCCTGACCGGATGCGAGTCGCCTCGATCTACACGTACCCGGTGAAGGGGTGTCGCCGGGTGGATCGCGACACGGCGCGGGTCGAGCCGTGGGGCCTGGACGGCGACCGGCGCTGGCTGATCGTGGACGAACACGGGCTCGGCCTGACCCAGCGCCAACATCGGGAACTGGTGACGGTACGGGCGGTGCCCCGACCGGGCGGGCTGACCCTGGACGCGCCCGGCCTGGCCCCGCTCGACCTGGCCGAACCGGGCGGCGGCGAGGCGATCCAGGTCCGGGTGTTCCGGGGGCGACCGCCCGCACCGGTACGCGCCGCCGGCCCCGAGGCGGACGACTGGCTGCACCGGCTGTTGGGGCGCCCCGCCCGGCTGGTCTGGCTCGGCGACCCCGCCGGCCACCTCGTTCCCTGGCCGGTTGCGGCCGGCGCCGGGGCCGAGGTGAGCTTCGCGGACGGCACGCCGCTGCTGCTGGCCAACACCGCGTCGCTGGACGCGCTCAACGACTGGCTGTTGGAGTCGGGCAGCACCGAGGGGCCGCTGCCGATGACCCAGTTCCGCCCCAACCTGGTGGTCAGCGGTGCCGCGCCGTGGGCCGAGGGCGAGTGGGTCGGCCGGCGGATCAGGATCGGCGGGGCCGTGTTCCACGGCGCCAACGAGTGTGGTCGCTGTCTGGTCGCGACGATCGACCAGGAGACCGGGGAGCGGGGGCGTGAGCCGCTGTGGATGCTCGCCGCACGGCGGAACATCGGCCAGAAGCTCCTCTTCGGCCTCCAGATGACGGTACGGGCCGAAGCGGGCGGGCCTCCCGGCGAAGGTCGTACGGTCAGCGTCGGTGACACCGTCGAGGTGCTGGACTGACCGGACGCCGTCCAGTGATCATGAAGTCTTCCTCCACTGGTGCCCGATACGTTTTCGACGGCAAAACGGCCACGAGATGGCCGGAACAATCTGTTGGAGCGGGAGAGTTTTCGATGAGACGAGCTGTTCTCCGGAGTGCGGTGGCGGCAGCCATGGCCGTTGCGGGGGCCCTGACCCTGACGCCGTCGGCCGCCCAGGCGGCGCACCAGTGTCAACAGGGGTACGTGTGCATCTACCAGCACTGGAACCTCACGGGGAGCGTCGCGGTCCTGCCGGAGCTCAGCCCCGCGAGCGGTCACTTCACCGGGCAGGCGGCCGATTTCCGCAACTACCACTACTTCAACGGCACCAATCTGAACGATTCCGCGTCCTCGGTGATCAACCTGACCGGCCAGGTCGTCTGGTTCTACGAACACGGCAACTACAACAAGTACAAGTCCGGCCGTACGCACGGCGTCTCGCCGGGCAGCTGGTCCAACTTCGGGGAATACGAGGGCCTTCTCCAGAACGACCGCGCCTCGTCCGCCAACTTCACGCGGCCGTAGTCCCCGGACGGCTCACGGCCCTCGGACTGTCCCCGTCCGGAGGCCGTGAGTCGACGGGTGTTCGCGGCTGACCGTCGCGGGCAGGATGAGGGTGTGGACATCGAGCCGGTCGACCCCGCGCCCCGACGGGCGTTTCCCTGGGCGACCCTGCGGCAGCGTTGGCAGGATCTCACCTTCCTGCACTGGGCCGTCGCGCCGGAACTCGTCGCGCCGCTGCTGCCCGCCGGCACCCGACCGGACGTCCTGGACGGGGTCAGCCACGTCGGCCTGATCGGCTTCCGGATGGTCGGGCTGGGCTTCGGCCGAGGGCCGGGGGTGCCGTACTTCGGCACCTTCTGGGAGACCAACGTGCGGTTGTACTCGGTCGACGGCACCGGCCGGCGCGCGGTGGTGTTCCGGTCGCTCGACGCTTCCCGGCTGGTCCCGGTGCTGGTCGCGCGGGTGACGCTGGGTCTGCCGTACCTCTGGTCGGCCATGCGGCTGGATCGCGACGGCCACCGTCGCACCTACCGGTGCCGACGCCGCTGGCCCGGACCGGCCGGTACGACGAGCCGGATGGAGGTGCGGGTGGGGGAGCGGATCGCCGACCCGACCCCGCTGGAGCACTTCGTCACCGCCCGCTGGGGCCTGCACACCCGGGCGTACGGGCGCACGCTGCACCTGCCGAACTGGCACCCGAGTTGGCCACTGCACCGGGCCGAGCTGCTGCACCTGGACGACGAGCTGGTCGCCGCCGCTGGGCTGCCGGCGCCGACGGGGCCGCCGGTCAGCGTGCTCTACTCACCCGGCGTCGGCGTCCAGTTCGGCCCTCCGGCCACCGTACGCCGGCCCGGCTGACCGGGGCGGGCCGCCGCCCGCTCCCGGTCGTCGCGATGCCGCGTCGAGCCTCAGTAGCGGCCACCCTGCGGAGCGGGCAGGGCGTCGAGGTCCGCCAGGTCCTTTGCGCTGAGCCGCACATCGCCCGCCGCCGAGTTGTCCACCAGGTACCTCGGGGTCTTGGTGCCGGGGATCGGGATGACCAGGCTGCCCTGAGCGACCACCCAGGCCAGCGCCACCTGCGCGGGGCTGAGCCCGGCCCGGTCGGCGATCTCGCGGACCCGGCTGACGATGGCGAGGTTGGCGCGCAGAGCGTCCTGCTGGAAGCGCGGCAGGCCGCGGCGGAAGTCGTCGGCGGGCAGGTCGTCGAACGACGCGAACCGGCCGGCGAGGAAGCCACGGCCCAGTGGGGAGAACGGCAGGAAGGCGATGCCCTGCTCGGCGCAGTACGGCAGGACCTCGGCCAACGGGTCACGGGTCCACAGCGACAACTCGGACTGCACCGACGCCACCGGGTGCACCGCCTGGGCCCGCTGGATCTGGGCCACCGTCACCTCGGACAGACCGATCTGCCGTGCCTTGCCGGCCGCGACGACCTCCGCCATCGCGCCCCAGGACTCCTCGATGGGCACCTCGGGGTCGACGCGGTGCAGCTGGTAGAGGTCGACGTGGTCGGTGCCGAGCCGCCGCAGGCTGGCGTCGATCGCCGCGCGGATGTGCTCCGGGCGACCGTTGTTACCGATCGTCGGCGAGTTGCCGGGGCCACCGGTCGGCGCGGTGGCCACCAGCCCGGCCTTGGTGGCCAGGACCGCGCGCTTCCGGTGGCCGCCGGCCAGTGCCCGGCCGACCAGCTCCTCGTTGGTGTACGGGCCGTACACGTCGGACGTGTCGGTCAGGGTCGCGCCCAGGTCCAGTGCCTGCCGGATGACGGCGATCGAGGTGTCGTCGTCCTTGGGGCCGGTGATGTCGTATCCGTGGCTCATGCCCATGCACCCCAGGCCGATGACGCCGACCTCGGGACCCGCACTGCCCAGCGTGGTGGTTCTCATGCGCCCTACGGTACGACCGGGTCGTCGGCGGCCGTGGCCGGCGCGGTCGGGAGGCGTGTGACGGCACCGGCCAGTAGGGTCGCGTGTTGATGGTTGTCGCTGCCGTGCACCTGGGAGGGAGTCGAGTATGACGAGCGAACTGGTGGTGGGCACCTCCGTGTCGCTGGACGGGATCATGCAGGGCCCCGGTGGGCCCGGCGAGGACGACTCGAACGACTTCCCGCACGGTGGTTGGTTGCCGCCGCACCTGGACGAGGGGTTCGGTCAGATCATGACCGAGGTGTTCGACCGGGCGACGGGCATGCTGCTGGGCCGGCGGTCCTACGACCTTCTCGCGGGGCACTGGCCCAAGGTGCCCGACGAGGAAGGCGCGGCAAAGATCAACAGCATGCCCAAGTACGTCGCGACGCGCAGCCCGATGACCGCCGACTGGCACAACACCGAGGTCCTGGTGGGCGAGGCCGCCGAGACGGTCGCCGCGCTCAAGCAGCGCACCTACGGTGAGCTCCTCGTGCAGGGCAGCGGCGACCTGCTGCGTACGCTGCAGAAGGCCGAGCTGGTCGACGAGTACCGACTGTTGATCTTCCCGGTCGTGCTCGGGCAGGGAAAGAGGCTCTTCGCCGAGGGGGCCACGCCGGCCGGGCTGAAGCTGACCGGGTCGACCACCACCGAGGCTGGCATCGTCTACGCGACCTACCAGGTGGCGGGCCAACCCTCCTACGGGAGCATCCTCATCTAGGCGGCATTCGCGTTCTGGGCCGCGCTTGCGGCGGTTGTGGGTTCCACGAGGGCCGCATTGCGCGGGATGAAGGCCGCGGCCAGGGCGGCGACCAGAGCGCCGGCACCGCAGAAGACGAAAGCGGCGACGAACGCGTGTTCACCGGGGAACGGACTCCCGGTGGACACCCCGGCCGCGAGGATGCCGGCCATGACCTGGGTGCCGATCGACGAACCGACCGAGCGGATCAGGGCGTTGACCCCGGCAGCCTCCGCCGCGCGAGCGGCCGGCACCGCCTCGACGAGAGTCGTGGGGATGACGGCCAGTGCCACGCCGACACCGATGAGCGCGACGAAGGACCAGCACAGGATCGCCACTTGGCTGCCGTGTCCGCCGGCGAGCAGAATCGAACCGAGTGCCGTCACGCTGGCCGCAACGGCGAGCGCGGACCGGCCGCCGTAACGGCGGTAGAGCGCGGCGGAGACCGTGCCGCCGGCCATCATGGCGAGGCTGCCGGGCAGCAGGAGCAGGCCCGCCCGGGTGGCGTCCGCGCCGAAGCCGTACCCGGTGCTCGTCGGGGCTTCGGCGAACTGCGGGACCAGCACGAACGCCCCGAACATGCCACAGCCGACCAGGAACGTGGTGACGTTGGTGATGAGCACCCGGGGCCGGACCAGCAGTGCAAGGTCGACGAGCGGCTGAGCTCTACGCTGTTCCACCAGGCCGAACAACACCAGCACCGCCAGCCCCACGACGATCAGGCCGAGCGTGCGTCCGGAGGTCCAGCCCCAGGTGGCGGCGCGGCTGATCGCGAGCAGCGGGAGCGTCACCCCGATGCTGAGCAGGCCGGTGCCGACCAGGTCCACGCGCCCGCCGGCGGACCGCTGCCCGGCGTCCGGCATGCCGAGGCCGACCGCCAGCGCTGACACGCCCGCCATCGCGGCCGTGACCCAGAAGATCCAGGTGTACGAGGTGTGGTCGACGATCACGCCGCCGAGCACCAGACCGAGGCCGCTGCCCACGCCGAAGATCGCCGAGATGATGCCGATCGCCCACGCTCGGCGCTCGGCGGGGAACGCCGACCGGGCGATGCCCACCGCCAGCGGGATGACGGCACCGCCCGCGCCCTGCAGCACGCGGCCGGCCACCACCACGCCCAGGTGGTCGGAGAGCCCGCTGAGCACGGATCCGGCCGCGAACACCACCAGGACCACCATGAGGAGCCGGCGTCGCCCGAAGAGGTCGCCGAGCCGGCTGAGGACCGGGGTGAGGACGGCCGAGGCGATCAGGTAGGCGGTCAATGTCCAGGTCACGCTCTGCCGATCGGTGTGCAGCGCGGAAGCGAGAGCGGGCAGGGCGGGCAGGACCGTCGTCTGAGCCAGGGCGTACGCGAGGGTTCCCAGCCCCATCGCGGCGAGCGACCGGCTCGTCGAGTTCTCTTTCATCGTCTCCCCATAAGTGGACTCACGTGTCCGGATGATGGTTGCGCTAACCGGACCTGCGAGTCCACTTATTGTGAAGAGCGCCACCAGGCTGCGGTTTCCTGCTGACCGGACTCGCGGGTCCGGTACGCTGGAGGTCAACCGGACAGGTGAGTCCGGATCTGCTGCCCAGGGGGAGTGCCCGAATGATGAACCAGGCGCGAATCAGCGACGCTCTCCGTGCGGTGGCCTTCGAGTCGGCGCTCGACGTGAACGAGGCGCTGGACTCCTTCTACGCCCCCGACTACACCCATCGCAGCGACGGAAAGACGCTCGATCGGGCCGCGTTCGCCGAGATGGTGACGCGGATGCGCAGCCAGATCGCCAGTGGCGCGGTGACCGTGCTCGACGAGCTGCACGACGGCCCTCGCTACGCCGAGCGGCACGTCTATGAGATCACCATGGCCGACGGCTCCACCGTCCGGCGCGAGATCGCGATCTTCGGGGAGTTCGCCGAGGACGGCCGTTTCCGGCACCTCAGTGAGACGGGGTTCGACCTCCCGTCAGACGACGCCTCCTGACCGATCTCGACGACACCAATCGAGGAGAACAATGCCGCGCCTTGCCGACCCTGATCCGAACGCCGCCCCGGACGACGTCCGCGACTTCCTCTCCACCCTGCCGCCGGACCCGCTGGTCAAGATGCTGACCCACTCGGTCGGCACGGTGAAACCGTTCGTTCAGCTCGCGAGGACGCAGTTCACCTCGCTGGAGTTGCCCGCCCGCTCGCGGGAGATCGTCGTCCTGACCGTGGCCGAGTGGACGGACTGCGATTTCGAGGCGGCCCAGCACGCCCCGATGGCCGAGAAGGCCGGTGTCGACCAGCGTGTCCGGGACATCATCAGCAGCCGGGACCTCGACAGTCCGGAGCTTTCGGCGTACGACCGGACCCTCGTCCGGTTCGCCGCCGAGGTGGTGCGGTCGCCACGCGTCGCCGACGACCTCTTCGACCAGGTACGGCAGATCCTGACCGAGCGCGAGATCGTCGAGGTGCTCCAGGTGGTCGGGTACTACTGGTCGTTCGGCCGGGTCTGCACCGTGCTCAACGTCGAACTCACCAAGGTGTACAGCGACGGGCCGGTGTCGGCGACCGACGCCGACCGGGCAAACTGAGCCCATGGTTCCGTCCGACGGCGTCCAGGCGCCCACCGAACCTGACGCCTCCCATCGCCGGTTGGACGCTCGTCGGAATCAGGAGCGGGTGATCGCGGCCGCCCGGGAACTCTTCACCGAGCAGGGCCTCCAGGTGACCGTGCCGCAGGTGGCCGAGCGGGCTGGGGTGGGTCGGGCGACGGTGTACCGCAGCTATCCCAGCAAGGAAGACCTGATCGTCGCGGTGACGCGTGAGCAGTTTCAGGAGCTGGAGCGGCGCATCCGTGCCGCGCTGGACGGCACCGACGCCTACCAGGAGTTGTGCGCGTACGTCCCCGACCTGTTCGAGCGCCTCGCGCACGACCGGGTGCTCGCCGACGCCTTCTTCGACGGCACGTTGGTGGCCGCCTCCCGCCTCCTGGACCTGATCGGGCGGCTCGTGGCGGCGGCGAAGGCGTCCGGCCGGATCCGTTCGGACGCGAGCGAGCTGGACGTCCGGGTCATCCTCTGCGGGCCGGTCCGGCAGCTCATCCTGCTGGATCAGCGGGACCCGGCGGTGTGGCGTCGGTACGCGGAGATGGTGCTGAGCGCGTTCCGCTCCTGAGGTCCCGGAGGGCTCGATCTCAGTGCCGCGTACCTGAATAGCGAGGCTTTGAAAGGCCTGGACCACGCCCGAGTACGACCATGCGCTCACCCGAGGGCGAGGAATGCCCGAGCAGTGGCTGCATCCTGGTGGCCGAGGAACCCTCGATGCTGATCTTCACCTCCGGCAGGGGTCCGGGCTTCCGTCCGCAGATCGAGGAGGGCGGCTCCCCGTTCACCGCCGTTGTCAAGATCGAGCCGGACGGTGTCGGTACGAAGTACACCGCCAACGCGATCCACGGCGACGCGATCCACGGCGACGCGGCGGCGAAGAAGTCGCCCAGGAGATCGGCTTCCACGAGGGCTGGGGCGCGGCGCTGGACCAACTGGTGGACCTCGTGAGGTCCCGCTGAGCGCCTGCGGCGATCAGGCCGAGTGACGCGTCTGGCCGTACTCGGTTACCGTCCGTGATACAACTACTGCCGAGCGAGCAGACGAGGCGGGCGACCTGGTGCCGAAGAGCAACCCTTCGCGGCTCCTGCGCCAGCGCGAGTCGTCGCGTCAGGCGTCTGCCCTCGAACTCTTCTTCGACCTGACGCTCATCTTCGCCCTGATGCGGCTGTCGGGCCGGCTGCTGCACGACCCCAACTGGCTCAACGTCGTACAGACGATGGTCCTGCTCGGCGGGATCTGGTGGATCTGGATCGCGACGGCCTGGTCCACCGACTGGTTTAATCCCAGCGAGCCGCTGATCCAGCGGCTCGTGGTGGGGGTGATGTTCGCCGGGTTGCTGATGGCCGCCGCGGTGCCGCAGGCCTTCGGTGCGCACGGCCTCCTGTACGCCGGCGCGTATGTCCTCATCCACCTCGGCCGGGCGGCAGTCCTGCTGCCGGCTCTGCGCGGGCACCCCTTGCAGCGACGTACCCTGCTCGTCGCGGTCTGGTTCGCCGTCTCCGCGATTCCCTGGCTGGTCGGTGCGTTCCTGCCGGCCGAGCCGCGCCTGGTCGTGTGGATCGTGGCGCTGGGCATCGACTTCACCGTCGCCTATCTGGGGTGGCCGGTGCCGAAGGTCGGTCGGGTGGCCCTCGACCAGCTCCGGGTGGTCGGCGAACACCTGGCCGAACGCTACGGCCAGATCACCATCGTGGCGCTGGGCGAACTCATTCTGGTCAGTGGCACCACCTACGCCGGCGGACCGTTCGACGTGCCGCGTACCGTCGCCGTCGCCGTGGCCTTCGCCAACGCGGTGGTCCTGTGGCGGCTCTACTTCCTGCCGAGGCGCGGCGCACTCAGCCGAGCGCTGGACAAGCGCGGTCCCCGGCTCGCCGTCATCGCGGCCTACACCCACCTGACCTTCGTCGCGGGGGTGGTCTTCATCGCCTTCGGCGACGAGGTGGCCATCAGGGCACCCTTCGGCGGTGGTGGTCAGCGCTGGGCTGCCTCCCTGATCGTCGTTGGGTCGGTGCTCATCCTCGCCGGCCGGATCATGTTCAGGGCGGTCAACAACGTCTGGTCGTGGGGCTCGCTGCTCGGGATGGTCGTCATTCTGGCGCTGACCCCGGCCCTTCTGTGGCTGCCGCCGGTGGTGGCTCTCGCCATCACCACGCTGGCGCTGGGGGTGGTCGCCTTCGTGCCCGGCAAGAACGACCGCAGGCCTGTCGAGAACAGCGGCGCCAGCTTCGACCAATAGTGCGGGCCGGGTACGCCGGCCCGACACAGAGTGAGGAGCGGATCGATGACGAAGGTGACGACCGGGGCGACGATGTCGTTGGACGGCTACATCGCGGACGCCTCCCACGGTGGCTTCGACTACCTGTTCCAGTGGTACGAGAACGGCGACGTCGAGACGCCGACGACGCACCCCGAACTGACGTTCCGGACCTCCGCCGTGAGCGCGCGGCACCTGCGCGACCTCACCGAGCGGACCGGAGCACTGGTCGTTGGTCGACGACTCTTCGACATGACCAAGGGTTGGGGCGGCCGGCACCCGATGGACGTGCCCGTCGTGGTCGTCACCCACCACGTGCCGGAGGGCTGGGAAGCCGAGGGCGACTCGTTCGTCTTCGTCACCGACGGCATCGAGCACGCCATCGAACGGGCGAAGACGATCGCGGGCGACAAGGAGGTCGGCGTCAACGGCGGCAC
This sequence comes from Micromonospora vulcania, assembly GCF_042658605.1. Classification (NCBI taxonomy): domain Bacteria; kingdom Bacillati; phylum Actinomycetota; class Actinomycetes; order Micromonosporales; family Micromonosporaceae; genus Micromonospora; species Micromonospora vulcania. Next base: position 22,429 of record NZ_JBHSQS010000007.1, read on the forward strand.
GATCGCGGCACAGGTCATCGAGGCAGGTCTGCTCGACGAGGTGCACGTCGACCTCGTACCGGTCCTGCTCGGTGCCGGGATCCCGCTCTTCGCCGATCTGAAGATCGCGCCGGTGCAGTTGGAGGGGCCGATCAGCGTCGTCGAAGGAACCGGGGTCACCCACCTGGCCTACCGGGTACGTCCGGCGGCCTGAGCGACCAGGGGGCCGGCCCGGGCCGGTCCGGCCCCGGTCCGCCACCGTGACCGACCGACTAGACCGGTACGCCCGTCTCGGTCGCGGCGGCCCGCAGCGCGTCGGCCAGCCGGGCGGCGGGATCCGTCGGGGCCTGCGGAAGGCGCGCGAGCAGCACGCGTCGCCATTCCACCGGCCCGCCGCGCACCGGCAGGATGCGCACCCCGGGCGGCAGCGCGGGAGTGAGTACCGGCGGCACGGTGGTCAGGCCGAAGCCGGCGGCGACCAGTTGCAGTTTCGCCAGCCAGTCGCGGGCGGTGTGCGCGATCTGCGGCCGCTCGTCCAGGCCGGGCCACACTCCGAGCACCCGATCCTCGCCCGAGCCGGCGATCCACTGCTGACCGTTCAGGTCGGCGGCGTCGATGAACTCACCCCGGGCCAGCGGATGGCCGGTGGGTACGGCCACACAGAGCGTGCGTTCGGTGAGCGTCCGCAACACCAGTGCGGGGGTCTCGGTGTCGGGTGGGCGAAAGGGTGGCGCCGAGGCCAGCACCGCGAGGTCCACGGTGCCGGCGCGCAGGGCGCGGACCAGCGCCGGAGTGCTGCCCTCCCGGGAGATCACGGTGATCGCCGGGTGGGTACGGCGCAACGTCGCCAGTGCCCGGGGCACCAGCGCCGCCCCGGCGCTGGCGAACCAGCCGAGGCGTACCGTGCCGTGTTCGTCGGGCAGGCCGGCCAGCTCGCGCGCGGTGGCGTCGACCTGGTCGACCACCGACGCGGCGCGACGCACCACGATGCGCCCGGCGGGCGTCAGGCGTACGCCGTCGTGGCGTCGCTCCAGCAGGGGCGTTCCCGCCGCTCGTTCCAACGAGGCGATCTGTCGGGACACCGCGGACTGGGTGTAGCCGAGCGCGGCGGCCGCAGCGGTGAGGGTGCCCCGTTCGGCCACCTCGCGAAAGACCCGCAGCGCGGTGAGGGATGCGTCGGAGAAGGCCATGACCATTACGCATACCACGCGTGCGGAACTCTCGTTGGTCGCATGGCCGGCGTCTGCCTAGCGTGGCGGCATGACCATCACCCCGAGAGTCGCACTGGTCACCGGCGCCACCCAGGGCCTCGGCCTGGCCCTGGTCGAGGCCCTGGCCCGACGGATGACGCCGCAGGACACCGTCTATCTGACCGGCCGGGACGCCGGCCGCGTCGCCGCAGCCGTCGACGCCCGGCCCGCCGGCGGCGCCCACGTCCGCGGCGAGGTCTTCGACGTGTCCGGTGCCCGGACCGCCGACCGGCTCGCCGCGCTGCTCGCCGAACGGCACGGCGGCGTCGACATCGTGTTCAACAACGCCGTCATGCGGGTTGGCCCCGACGACGACCCCAGGAAGATCATCGACGGGTACGCCGAGGTCAACAACTTCGGCACCACGCGCGTGCTGCGCGCCTTCGCTCCGCTGCTGCCCGACGGTGGTCGACTCATCGTGGTGGCCAGCTCGCTGGGCACCCTGCACCACCTGGCGCCCGTACTGCATGACCGGTTCGACGGCCTGGCGTCGCTCGACGAGGTCGACGCGCAGGTCGCGGCCTGGTGTGCCGCCGTGCGGGACGGCAGCGCCCGGGCCGGCGCGTGGCCCGGCTTCGTCAACATCCCCTCCAAGATCGGCCAGGTCGCCGCCGTGCGCGCGCTCGCGCGGCAGCGACGCGACCAGGACGCAACCCGGGGCATCCTGCTCGCCGCCGCCTGTCCGGCAATGCTGAACACGCCCACCTCGGCCCTGTGGTGGGACGTGCGCAGCGCCGCCACCCCCGCTCAGGCGACCGGACCCCTGCTGGACCTCGCCCTCGCGCCCGTCGTTCCCGAGCACTACGGCGAGCTCGTCCGCAACGGGAAGGTCGTGCCCTGGGCGCCCCGACGGTAGCGCCGACGGGGTGGGTGGTGCCCCCAACGAACCGTGCCCGTGTGTTGGACTGTCCGGCATGGAGACCGCCCGATACCTCGACTGCCTGGCGGACGACTTCGCCCGGCTGCGCGCCGTGGCGACGACCGACCTCACCGCGGCGGTGCCGAGCTGCCCCGGTTGGACCGTCGCGGATCTGACCCGCCATGTCGGCGAGGTCTACCTGCACAAGGCCCTGGCCATCCAGGAGGGTGTCGAGGCCGAGCCGTGGCCGCCAGCGGAGCTGGCGAAGGAGGAGCCGCTGGCGCTGCTCGACCGGGCGTACGCGGCATTGCTGGCCGAGTTCGCGGCCCACGATCCGCAGGACGCGGCCGGCTCCTGGTACAAGCCGGACCGGACCGTCGGGTTCACGATCCGGCGGATGGCGCAGGAGACGGTCATCCACCGCATCGACGCCGAGTTGGGCGTCGGCGTACCGGTGGCCCCGGTCCCGGACGACCTCGCCGTCGACGGCGCTGACGAACTGCTCCGGGTCTTCGTGGAGTACTGCGTGACCGAGTGGGCCGACTCCTTCAGCGAGATCCTGGCCGCCTCGCCGGGTTGGACGTTCGCCGTGCGTACCAATGGTGCGGCATGGTCGGTGCGGACCGGGCCCGGGGTGTTCAGCGTGACCGACGGCGCGGCCGACGCCGCCGACGTGACGGTCACCGGCCCGCCGACGGCGCTGCTGCGCTGGCTGTGGGGCCGGGAGTCGGCCGGCGAATCGAGCGGCGTCACGGTACACGGGCCGGCCGAGGCGGTGTCGCAGTTGCGGCGCCTGATCGAGATCACGACCCAGTGAGGTGGCCGTTTGTTCTGGCCAGCCTGCGGCTCGATGCGCCACCACCGCCATAGAATCGATGATGTTCACTGCCAGCGCGGGCGGTGTGTCATGGGTTGCTACCGCGGAGGGTGGTGCGGAACATGGGACCGGACGAGCGGGAACGGCTGTTCGAGCGGGCGCGGGAGCATTCGACGAGGCAGGACACCTGGGCGGAGGCGGACCTGCTGTGGGTCCGGGTGATCGACGCCTACCGGCAGGCCGTGCAGGGCCCGGGGCAGGCCGAGCGGCGGGACCAGCAGCAGTTGGCCCGCGCCCTGTCACGACGCGGGATGCTGCTGTCCGCGCGCGGGAGGGCCGCCGACGGGATGGCTCCCGGCGGTGAGGCGGTCACCATCTTCGAGCGGGTGAACGACGCCGTGGCGGCCGAGAGCGCGGACGTGACCGGCCCGCCCCGGGACGAGGCGCTCGCGGAGCTGATCACCGGACTGGTGGACCTGTCGGAGGTCGCGTTCGCCGCCGGCCAGGTCGCCACCCGGATGGAGTTGCTGGAGCGGGCCGTGGCGGTGGGCCTGAGCACCGTCGGCGCACCGCCGTCCGCCGGGCCGCGGACAAAGGCGGCGATGGGCACGGCGTACCACAACCAGGCGACGGCGTTGCTGCACCGGTCCATCACCCGGCCCGCGCCGGACGAGAGCGTCCGGGAGGCGGCGCAGGCCGCGTCGCGGGCCTGCGAGCTGCGTCAGGCGTTGCTCGACCCGATGAGCCCGCTGAGTGTGTGGGAGATGGCCAACACCTACGGGGTGTACGCACGGTGCCTCGTGTTGATCGGCGAACTCGACCGGGCCGACGCGGTGCTCGCGATGGGCAATCGACTGGTGGAGTGGCTGGGGCCGGCCGGCGCGCAACCCGCCCTGCACCTGGGCATGGCGCAGGACGCGGTGGCTCACGCACGGGCAACGGCCGAGGGTACGGGAGCCCCGCGCCGCCGATGGTGGCACCGCTGACCCCCCTCCCTCCCTCCCTCCCCCCTCCCCCCCGCCCGGCCCGCCGGGCCCGGCGCGCCGCCACTCCCCGTCGATCTAGGGCAAATCGCTGTGATCGGAGATCCACTAGCAGTGATATGCCCTAGATCGACGGGGGAGGTCGTCCCACGGCACCTCATTGGCGGGCGCGATCCGCACGCCCGGTTGGGGAATCGGGGCCAAATCCACCGATGTGCTGCTGCTCTTGCGCCAGACAGCGCCGCTCAGGTCAGGCACGGGCGTTGTCAGATGATGTCGACGGTCGGCCACGATCGCTTCAGTTGGTCGGCGAGTGACACGCGCTCCCGCGGGCCCCGCCAGCAACGCCTATGGTCTCCCCATGCCTCCATCGGTGTCGATCCCAGAGAAGACGCTAGAGCATTGGTCGAGCCAGTATCTTGCCTACCGTTATCACTCACACGCCGCGTTGTGGTGGCCGAGCAGAGGTGAGGACATTGACGTGCGGTTGTTGCCGGCGATGCCGGGCAAAGCGATCCAAATTGAGCTAAAGACGACGACGGTCAGTGGTACGAACTTCCACGATGTTCTCGTAGACCTAGGTCAGTTGTGGGAGTACTATCGCCGCCCTCTTGGACACCAGCCGTTCTACGCCTTTCCTCGGCCAGATTGGCGCGGCGACCTGGCCGCCGCGGCGCTCGTCGAAGGGCGTCACGTCACGGAGCTAGCGTTCCGACGCAGCGGCCCCGGCTGGTGGTTCGCGGACTGGATGACCGTCTTGCCGACCTCGGCCGTGGCGCGAGTGCTCCGTCAGGATCTGGAGAGGCACGGCAGCCCTAGGAGAGGCAAGAAGAGCCGACTCGTGCGCTTCGACTTGCGCAAGTCCACGTCCAATCCCACAGTTGTCTGGGGTTCTGGTGCCGCCACGCCTCCTACGGTGGGCTGGCGCACTTTCTGGCAAGAGCTTGAGCAGTGCGGGCGCGCCGGCTGGCCGCAGTTGATCCGGATACCGGCGACCTTCATTCGACCCCGGGTCGCCTATCGCCAGTCTGACCTGATTGGACTAATGCGGGAAGCAGCATACACGGGGGCTTTCAACGAGTGGTCGGACGACTCGGAACTCGTCACGCTTGAGCCTACCGAGCAACGGGTTTACCAGATTGGATCCGACTCGAACCTCGGCCTTGCCGAGCCTCAGTCGGACGGAGCCGACGAGACCGCCGACCATCGACAGGTCGTCTTCGTGGAGGCCGGGGCGCTGTTCGGCGGTGTCCGGCGGAACCGTGCCCGGTAATCCCAGAAGTCTATCTTCGAGCATCCGCCAAAGCTGGCCGCCAGCGCAGTTCGCGAAAGGAGGCGTACCAGGATGCACAAGGGCCGTCGCGGGGTAATCTACATTCTGGCCAACCAATACATGCCGGGGCTGTTGAAGATTGGTCAGACCACGCGAGATCCCGAGACAAGGGTCCGTGAGATTTCCCGCGCGACGGGCGTCCCGGCCGATTTCGAGATTATCTACGACGAAATCGTGTCGGACGTGGATGCTGCCGAGGCAATGATTCATACCCAGCTCGCAGCCTCGCGTGTGAATAAGGTCCGAGAATTCTTCAGGTTGGATGTTCGATCCGCGATCAAGATTGTTCAACAGGTGGGCAGGGAGTTCGCGGTGGACGAGGGGATCGAGGCCGAGGGTGTAGAGATTCTGCCGCAACTGGAGAAGAGGATGCGTCGTTGGCTTAGGCGGGAGATCGTCTCGGTAGAGTTTGTCCAGTTCTCCGACCTGTGCGTCCTGCGCGTCATCGAGCAACCCGACGTCACGAGAGTCGATGCTCTTCAAACAGTCGTCGATCTGCGGGTGCTCGGCGACTCCGGTGGCGAATTCGGCGACGGTAAGCTCTTCAGTCCGCTGCGAGCAATCCAGAAGAATGTCCAAATATTCTTGGAGCTCGATGCGTACTCCATCATCGTGACAGGTCTCGGACTTTTGAGCGACGAAGCGAGCCTCCACGTGGCTCATCTTGTCGAGCAATTGTCGGTTGAGCCACCACTCAGCCCCGGCTGGCAAATATCCTCAATCGAGTACGATGTGTGGGGTTCAGCCGTAACGGATAACGAGCAGATTCTGAGACTGCTTCGCGCGAGTGACGCTCGCCGTCTGGGGCAACCCGGTCACACGTAGACCCGTTGAAACACGAACGTCGAGGGTGTTGGCGGACGTGCTGTCGGCCTGTTCGCCGGGCGACGTTCCCCGCCGATCTAGGGCAAATCACTGTGATTCGAGATCTACTAGCGGTGATATGCCCTAGATCGACGGGGGAGGGTGGCGCAGCGATGGCTCCCGCGCGGCGCGGACCATGCGAGTTTCCCGTACGCCGTCCTTGAGCTGGGCACTTCCGTCGGTGACGAAGCCGTGTTTGCGGTAGAACGTTTGTGCGCGAGGGTTCGGGTCGGCGACCCAGAGCGCCGCCGACTCTGCCGGGTCGATGGCGGCTTGCAACAACGCTCGCCCAGCACCTGTGCCGTGTTCGGCTGTCACTACGTAGAGCACATACAGCTGCCACGTCCACGCGGCCGCGCCCTCGAGCGGCGGACCCGACATCGCGATCCCGATCAGCTCGCCCTCCCGCTCGGCGACGACCGCCCGGTTCTCTCGATATCGTTTGTCGGTCAAAGCGGCAGTCCAGAACTGCTCCCGAGCAGCCGGAAGACTCGGATCATCAAGGACCGCATCCGACATGAGCCCCCGGTACGTCTCCTGCCAGCACCGAACATGCACACGCGCCATCTGCGCGACGTCCTCGACCTTGGCCGAGCGGACGGTCAGCGAGGAACCCATCGCAGAATCGTAGGCTGGGAAGACTCGGTGTCCGAAAAGGATCAGCAGTGCTTCCGCCGCATGGTCTTTGCGATTGTCGCCGCCCGTTGGTCGGCGTTGCGTGCTCCGCGCTGGCCACGGCGGCCCTGCTCGCCGCGCCGCCCGGACAAGACCGGCGCGCCACCTTAACGCGCTGGAAACACCCCCGGTACCAACCGTGGGAACGCTCGTCGGACAGTCGACTCAGCCGACAGGCGAACGGGGTGACGATGTCCGACAACACCACGAACGCGGCGACGTTCGACGAAGCGGCGGGCCGGCCGGACAACGGCCGGTCGCTGCCCACACCCCGGACCAGCCCGGTCGCGCCGATCCCCACCGACCCGGCGGACCTGGCCACCATCGGTGTGGAGGAGGAGTTCCACGTCGTCGACCTGCACACCCGGGAGCTGGTGCCCCGGGCGGGGGAGTTGCTCGACCGGCTGCCCGCCACGTCGTTCACGGCCGAGCTGCACCGTAGCGTGGTCGAGACCAACACGGCGGTCTGCCACACCCTGGACGAGATCCGCGCCGAGCTGACCCGGCTGCGCCAGCTGGCCGTCCAGGTCGCCGACCGGGCCGGTCTGGGCATCGTGGCGGCCGGTACGGTGCCGCTGCGCGCCGACGGCGACCCGAGCGTCACGCCCACCTCGCGCTACCGGCGGATGCTCGACGAGTACCAGATGTTGGCCCGTGAGCAGCTGATCTGCGGCGCGCAGGTGCACGTGGGGGTGTCCGACCGGGACCTCGCGGTGGCGGTCACCCGGCGGGTCCAACCGTGGCTCCCGGTCCTGCTCGCCCTCTCCACCAGCTCGCCGTACTGGATGGGTCAGGACAGCGGTTACGCCAGCGTCCGCTCGTTGGTCTGGCAACGCTGGCCCACCGCCGGTGATCCGGGCGAGGTGACCAGCGCGGCGGACCACGAGGCGCTGGTCGCCGAGCTGATCTCGTCGGGCACCATCACCGATCCCGCCATGATCTATTTCGATGTCCGGCCGTCGGCACACGTACCGACGGTGGAGCTGCGGATCACCGACGCCAACGCCGACGTGGAGACCATCGTCCTGCTCACCGGCCTGTTCCGGGCGCTCGTCCGGCGGGAGGTGGCCGCGCTGCGCGCCGGTGTGGAGCGCACCGCCGTCCGGCCGCCGGTGCTGCGCGCCGCCGTGTGGCGGGCGGCCCGCTCGGGCCTGGAGGGCGACCTGCTCGACCTGCCCCGCTCGGCGCGGCCGGTGCCGGCCGCCGAGGCGGTCCAACGCCTGGTCACCGACCTGCGCCCGGTGCTGGAGGCGACCGGCGACTGGGAGCAGGTCCGGGAGCTGACACGGTACGCGCTGGAGCGCGGCAGCTCCGCTGCCCGGCAGCGGCGGGCGTACGAGCGGCGGGGCCGGCTGGCCGACGTGGTCGACCTGCTGCTCGACGAGACCCGGGGGCGGATTCGCGCGCCGCTGCCGGGTGCGCCGCCACCGCTCGCGCTGCCCACCTACGCCGACGCCGGTGACGAGGTCTTCGGGCCGTCCGGCCCGGAGCCGGCGTACCGTCCGCTGCTCGCCGCCCTGACCAACCTCGGCGCCAGTGGCCTGCGTCAGCGCGAGCACGACCGGGACGAGGAGCAGCGGGCCCGCGGGGTGACCTTCAGCGTGGCCGGCGAGGCGAGCACCCGGCTCTTCCCGGTCGACCTGGTGCCCCGGGTGGTGCCCGCCGCCGACTGGCGGACGCTGCGTACCGGCCTGGTGCAGCGCGCCCGCGCCCTGGACGCCTTCCTCCGTGACGTCTACGCCGACCGGTCGGTGGTGGCCGACGGCGTGGTACCGGCCTGGGTGGTGGAGTCCTCGCCGGGGCTTCGCCCGACCGGGGCGCTGATGAACCGGCGCGCCACGCGGGCGCAGGTGTCCGGAACCGATCTGGTCCGGGACCCGGACGGCGGCTGGTACGTGCTGGAGGACAACCTGCGGGTGCCCTCGGGGATCGGCTACGCGGTGCAGAACCGTCGGCTGACCCGGGCGGTGCTGCCGGAGTTGCCGTTCCCGGCGGACCTGCTGCCCGCCGACGAGACACCGGCGATGCTGTACCGGGCGCTGCTCGCCGCCGCGCCCGCCGCGGCCGACGAGCCCGCCGTGGTGGTGCTCAGCAGCGGGCCGGGCGATCCGGCCTGGTTCGAGCACCGGCTGCTCGCCGACGAGATGGGCGTACCGCTGACCGAGAGCAGCGACCTGCTGGTGGAGGACGGTCGGGTCCGGCTGGTCCGCGACGGCCACCGCAGCCAGGTCGACGTGATCTATCTGCGGATGGACGAGGAGGCGCTGCTGCACGCGCCGGGCGCGGACGGGGTGCCGCTGGGCTGGCCGCTGCTCGCGGCGGTGCACGCCGGCCGGCTGACCCTGGCCAACGCGCTGGGCAACGGCGTCGGCGACGACAAGGCGCTGTACGCGTACGTGCCCCGGCTGATCGAGTACTACCTGGGGGAGAAGGCGCTGCTCGGGGACGTGCCGACGTACCTGTGCGGGCTGCCCGAGCAGCGGGCCGAGGTGCTGGGCCGGCTCGACCAACTGGTGCTCAAGCCGGTCGACGGGTACGGCGGAGACCGGGTGGTGATCGGCCCGCGTGCCGAGGCGGAGGAGCTGGACGCCGTCCGGGAGCAGATCCTCGCGGCCCCGCACCGGTGGATCGCCCAGGAGGTCATCGCGCTCACCACCCATCCGGTGTTCGACGGTACGGCGCTCGCCCCGCGCCACGTCGATCTGCGGGCCTTCGTCTTCCTCGGCGACACGGCGGAGGTGGCCCCGGTGGCGCTTACCCGGGTTGCACCGGCCGGCAGCATGATCGTCAACTCCTCTCGGGGCGGCGGGTCGAAGGACACCTGGCTGCTCGGGGGGCCGAGCAGCCTCTGACGTAACCGACGCTTGACCCACACGTCATCGGGGCGCAATCCGGTCCGCCAAGCCTGGACCGGTCAGCGGCCCGAGCGGACCCGAGCCGATGAGAGGTGCGTGCCATGTGCGGTATCGGAGGCGAGTTCCGCCTCGACGGGGCGCCGCCCGACCTGGCGGCGATCGAGCGGATGCTCCCCGCACTGGCCTCGCGGGGGCCGGACGGCGAGGGGCGGTGGCAGCACGGGCCGGCCGCGCTCGTGCACCGCCGGCTGCGCATCATCGACCTCTCCGACGCCGGCGCCCAGCCGATGGTCGATCCCGAGCTGGGTCTGGCCCTCGTCTTCAACGGCTGCATCTACAACTACCGCGAGCTGCGCGACGAGCTGACCGCCGCCGGCTACACCTTCCGGTCCACCTCGGACACCGAGGTGATCCTCAAGGCGTACCACCGGTGGGGGACGGCCTGCGTCGAGCGGTTCTACGGGATGTTCGCCTTCGCCCTGGTCGAGATGGCTACGCACACCCTGGTGCTGGCCCGCGACCGGCTCGGCATCAAGCCGCTCTATCTCGCCGAGGGCCCCGGCCGGATCCGCTTCGCCTCGACCCTGCCGGCGCTGCTCGCCGCCGGGGACGTGGACACCGACCTCGACCCGGTGGCGCTGCACCACTACATGAGCTTCCACTCGGTGGTGCCGCCGCCGCGCACCATCCTGGCCGGCGTCCGGAAGCTCCCCCCGGCCACCGTACGGGTGGTCACCGCCGACGGCCGGAGCACCGACACCGTCTACTGGCGGCCCGAGTTCAACCGCGCCGCCGCCCCGCCGATGTCCGCCGGGGAGTGGCAGGAGCGGATCATGGCCGCGCTGCGTACCGCCGTACGCCGTCGGATGGTCGCCGACGTGCCGGTCGGTGTGCTGCTCTCCGGCGGTATCGACTCCAGCCTGATCGTCGCCCTGCTGGCCGAGCAGGGCCAGACCGGGCTGGCCACCTTCAGCATCGGGTTCGAGGCGGCGGCGGGGGAGAGCGGCGACGAGTTCCACTACTCGGACCTGGTGGCCCGCCGCTTCGGCACGGACCACCAGCAGATCCGGATCGGTGCGGCCCGGTTCCTGCCCGCCGTGCACGCTGCCATCGGGGCGATGAGCGAGCCGATGGTGAGCCACGACTGCGTCGCTTTCCACCTGCTCTCCGAGGAGGTTTCGCAGCGGATCACGGTGGTGCAGTCCGGGCAGGGCGCCGACGAGATCTTCGCCGGCTACGACTGGTACCCGCCGATGGCCAACGTCGCCCGGGCGGACGCCGTCGAGGCGTACGCCCGGGTGTTCTTCGATCGTCGGCACGACGCGCTCGCCGGGCACCTGGCGCCCGAGTGGATGCTCGACCACGACGCCAGCCTGGAGTTCGTCACCGGCCACTTCGGTGCGCCGGGCGCGGACACCGCGCTGGACGCGGCGCTGCGCCAGGACAGCCTGGTGATGCTGGTCGACGACCCGGTCAAGCGGGTGGACAACATGACGATGGCCTGGGGCCTGGAGGCCCGGGTGCCGTTCCTCGACCACGAGGTCGTCGAGCTGGCCGCCGCCTGCCCGCCCGAGTTGAAGCTGTCGCAGGGCGGCAAGGGCGTGCTGAAGGCGGCGAGCCGGGGGATCGTCCCGGACGAGGTGATCGACCGGCCGAAGGGCTACTTCCCGGTGCCCGCCATCCGGCACCTGTCCGGGCCGCTGCTGGACGACGTCCGCGACGCGCTGACCGCGCGGCCGGCGCGCGAGCGTGGCCTGTTCCGTAAGGACTACCTGGAGGAGTTGCTGGACGAGCCCAACGCCCGGCGGACCACGCTGGGCTCGAACGCGCTCTGGCAGCTCGGGCTGCTGGAGCTCTGGTTGCAGCGGATCGGGGTATAGATGAGCGTACGGACCGATGTCGCCCGCACCGCGCGCCGGTTCGGCCACCGGCCGGTGCCGCCGGTGCTGCCGACCGGGGAGGAGTTCTCGCCCGCGCCGTCCCCCGACGGTCGCCGGGTCGCGTACCTCTCCGATCGGGCCGGGACGCCGGGCGTCTGGGTCCGTGACCTCGACGCCGCCGAGGCTGTGGCCCTGCCCTGCGGCGACGAGCCGGTGCTGGAGCTGAGCTGGTCCCCGGACGGGCGGTGGCTGGCCTGCGTGGTCGCACCCGGTGGAGCCCCCCGCACCGAGCTGTGGGTGCTGCGCCCGGACGGTTCGCGGCTCCACCAGGTCGCCGGGTTCGACCGGCGCAGCGCGACGCTGGCCGGCTGGCTGCCTGGCAGCACGTTGGCGGTCACCGAGACCGCGGAGCGGGGGTACGCCGTCCTGGTCGACGCGGCCACCGGGCATCGGCAGGTGCTGGCCGAGGGCGACCTGCTCACGCTCCTGGACGTCACGCCGACCGCCGACGCCGCCCTGCTGCGCCGCGGCCCCCGCAACGCCCGCTGGCTGGAACTGCTCGACGTGGCCACCGGCGCCCGGCGGCGATTGCTGCCGGACACCGGCCGGGGCAGCACCGACCAGGGTTGGTTCGGCCCCGGCGGGACGAGCGTGCTGGCCCGCACCGACGCGTTCTCGGAGTTGGCCGCGCTGGTACGGGTGGATCTCGCGCACCCGGAGGTGACGCCCACCCGGCTCGCCTGGCGGCCGGACGCCGAGCTGGAGCGGGTCGCGTTCGGCGCCGACCGGGGCACCGGCGCGCTGCTGTGGAACACGTACGGCGGCCGCAGTGAATTGAGCTTGCTCGATCTCGCCAGCGGCGTGCAACGTACCGTCCCGGCACCGGGCGAGGTGCTCGACGACGCCGTCTTCGCCGCCGGTGGTGACCTGCTCTGCGTCACCGCGCAGGGGCCGGTGCAGCCGCGCGAGGTCTGGCTGGTCGACCCGCCGACCGGCGCGTCGCGTCCACTGCTACCGACCACCGGTGGCCCGCGCGCGGACGGCCGGGGTGTCGCGCCGCAACTGGTCGACCTGCGGGCCCGCGACGGCCTGCCACTGTCCGGCTGGCTCTACCGCCCAGCGGGCCCGGGCCCCTGGCCGACCGCGATCAGCCTGCACGGCGGCCCCGAGGCGCAGGAGCGGCCCGGGTTCAACCCGCTGTTCCAGGAACTCGTCGGGCAGGGCGTCGCGGTCTTCGCGCCGAACGTCCGAGGCTCGTCCGGCTTCGGCCGTTCGTTCGTCGTCGCCGACAACCTCGCCGGCCGGTACGGGGCGATCGCCGACGTGGCGGCGTGCGCCGACTTCCTGGTCGACACCGGCGTCGCCCGGCCCGGCCAGCTCGGGTGCCTGGGCCGCTCCTACGGCGGTTACCTGGTCCTCGCGGTGCTGGTGAACTTCCCCGGGCTGTTCGCCGCCGGGGTGGCCGAGTGCGGCATCTCCGACTTTCGCACCTTCTTCGCCGACACCGAGCCGTGGATCGCCGCCGCCGCCGTCAGCAAGTACGGCCACCCGGAGCGCGATGCCGACCTGCTGCGGGACCTCTCGCCGCTGACCCACATCGACCGGCTCGACGTGCCGGTGCTGCTCATCCACGGCGCCAACGACACCAACGTGCCGGCCGGCGAGTCCGCGCAGGTGGCCCGGGAGTTGGCGGCGCGCGACGTGCCGTACGCCCACCTGGTGCTGGCCGGCGAGGGGCACGACTTCCTGGCCCGGCACAACCGGGAGGCGGCCCGTACGGCCACCACCGCCTGGCTCACCCGGCACCTCGCCGCGACTCCGACCGCCGTCGGCTGACGGGTTATCCTGCGCCGGTGGAGGTCACGGCGCAGGGCGAGCGGCTGGCCGCCGACCTGGGCCGCTGGTTGGCCGACCTGACGTTCGTCGACCTGGACACCGACGAGGTCACCGCGCGGGTGATCGAGTCGGTGGTGCGGTGGGCCGAGGCGCAGGGCTGGCGGGTCTACCGCCGCGCGCCGAGCGTCCTGCCGTTGCCGCCGCCGTTGGAGCAGCGACAGTCGGTCCTCGACGTGGCGTGCGCCCGACCCGACGGCCCGCCGGTCGTCGTGGAGGTCGACCACACCGACCGGGCCCGGACGGTGCAGAAGCTGCGCGCCGAGGCGGACGCCGGCCGGATCCCGCTCTGGGTGCGCTGGGGCGTGGGACGGTTCACCGCGCCACCACCGCCGGTGCGGATGGTGACCTGCGAGGTGACCCGTCGCACCGGGCCGGCGGGGCGCGGACGGCTGCACAGCCGCACCGTCGACCGGCCCGCGCCGGCGCACTCGTTCGGTGGCGAGACGGTGGCCGAGCAGGCGTTGCCGATCCCGCTGGCCGAGCCCGGGGCCAGCTAGATCGTGCTTCTTTGCCCGGCCGGACGAATTTCGCAGCCCGTGGTCATAGCGCGCAGTCGATTTACCGGGTAGAAACATGCCGATCCCCCTGTTCGGCTCGACCGCCGTCCGGAGGGACTGGAGAGCGCTCTCACCGCCCCAGCTGCGCCGGCAGCACGCGCCGGCCAGCGGAGAGGACGAACCGCATGACAAACCAGCCCCGAGGGGTACGCCGGAGAACCGGTCGTACCCTCGTCTTCGCTCTGCTGGTGACCACCGCCGTCACGATGACCAGCACCGCCGCCACCGCCCACCCGCCGACGCACGGCGCACCGGACTTCGGGCCCAACGTCACGATCTTCGACCCGGCCACGCCGGTCAGCGAGATCCAGCAGACCCTCGACGCCGCGCACGCCCAGCAGGTCGGCAACGAGATGGGCACCGCACGACACGCCTACCTGTTCAAGCCGGGCACGTACGGCACGACCGAGCAGCCGTTGCAGGCCAAGGTCGGCTACTACACCGAGGTGTCCGGCCTGGGCGCCTCGCCCACCGACGTCACCGTCAACGGCAAGCTCGAGGTGTACAACCGCTGCCTGGAGGCCGACGGCACCGCCAACTGCCTCGCCCTGGTCAACTTCTGGCGCACCCTGTCCAACCTCTCGCTCACCATCAACGCGGCCGGCCAGGACGGCTGCCGGTCGTCGGCGAACTTCTGGGCGGTGTCCCAGGCGGTGTCGATGCGCCGGCTGAACATCGGCGGTGGCGGACTGTCGCTGATGGACTACTGCACCGCCGGCCCGCAGTACGCCAGCGGCGGCTTCATCGCCGACTCGCGACTGCCGGCCACCACCAACGGCTCCCAGCAGCAGTGGCTGACCCGCAACAGCGAGGTCGGCAGTTGGTCCAACGCGGTGTGGAACCAGGTCTTCGCCGGTGTGCAGGGCGCACCGGACGACGCCACCTTCCCCGACCCGCCGTACACCACCCTGGAGACCATCCCGTTGAGCCGGGAGAAGCCGTACCTCTACGTCGACGGGCAGGGCCGGTACAACGTCCGCGTCCCCTCGGCGCAGCGTGACAGCCGTGGCATCTCCTGGGCCGACGGCCTGACCCCGGGGCGGAGCATCCCGATCCGCGACTTCTTCATCGCGAAGCCCTCCGACCCGGTGCACGTCATCAACAGCCAGCTCGCGCGGGGCAAGCACCTGCTGCTCACCCCTGGCGTGTACGACATCGGGCGCAGCATCGAGGTCCGGCGTCCGGACACGGTGGTGCTCGGCATCGGGCATGCCACGCTCACCGCGGTCAACGGCGCCACCCCGCTGGACGTCGCCGGGGTGCCCGGCGTGATCGTCGCTGGCGTCACCATCGACGCCGGCAGCGTGGAGTCACCGGTCCTGCTGCGGGTGGGCCGGCAGCACGGTCACAACGCCAGCAACCCGCGTAACCCGACGACGCTGTCCGACGTGTACTTCCGGGTCGGCGGCCCGCACATCGGTCGGGCGAACACGGCGCTGGAGGTCAACAGCGACAACGTGCTCATCGACCACACCTGGGTGTGGCGCGGTGACCACGGCGTCGAGGGCTTCACCGAGGGCGTCAACGGTGACACGGACCGCTGGCGTACCAACACCGGACGCTACGGCGCTGTCATCAACGGCGATCACGTGACGGCCACCGGGCTGTTCGTCGAGCACTTCCAGCGGTACAACACGGTCTGGAACGGCGAGTACGGCACCACGATCCTCTACCAGAACGAGTTGCCGTACGACCCGCCGACGCAGGCCGACTGGATGAACGGCGCGGTCGAGGGCTGGGCCGGCTACAAGGTCGGCGACCGGGTACGGAATCACACCCTGTACGGCGGCGGTGTCTACGTCTTCAACCAGAACAACCCGTCGATCCACACCGAGAACGGCTTCGAGGTGCCCGCCCGGCCGGGGGTACGACTGCACCACATCATGACCGTCAACCTCAGCGCCGGGATCATCGACCACGTGGTCAACGGCGTGGGGGACGCGGCCGACACCACCAAGATCGGCGTACCGGTCTACCTCGCGCAGTACCCGCTCCCGTAGCGGCGACCGGGCGTACCGAAGAGGGCTGGAGCCGGGATGGCTCCGGCCCTCTTCGCTCGCGCCGGGTGGGAAAACCGGGCCTTGAATTCCTATCGTCCTGATAGGAAAATAGGTGAATGCCGGTCGGTCCGTTCCTCACGTCCCGTCGGGTCGTGGACCTGATGCGGGTCGCCTCCGGGCTCTGTCCCGGCTCGTCAGCGACCGACTGAACGCCGTCACCGCTGCGCATCCTCGGGCCCCGGGCTCAGCTCGGGCCCTCGTCATCCCCCTTCGCGCCAGGCTGCGCCCCCGCGCGCCCGCGTCCCGCCATCCGATCCCACCCCGCGTGGGTCGGTCGTCCCGGAGGTACGTCATGACCAGCGATCCGTCACCGCCCAACCCGCCCACCGCCCGAGAGTCCCGGCTCGCGTTCAACGAGGACTGGCTGGCCACCATCGTCGGCCTGGCCCTGCTCGGCCTGGTCCTGCTGGGTGCCATCCCCGCCGGGTTGGTGCCCTGATGGCCACCGACGCGATCCGCACCGGCGACCCGTCCCCGGACGCCGTGTCGTCCGACGAGGTCAGCGAGACGTCCGCGACCGCCGTGACCGACGATCCGCCCGGCACGCCGCGCGGCGGCGCGTTCTGGGCCTGGACGGCGCTCGGCCTGGTGGTGGTGCTGGCGCTCGCGGCGCTGACCCGCTACCTGGAGCAGAACGTCCCCGACTGGGCCGAGGGCACCGCCGTCGAGGACATCGGCGCGGCGATCGAATACCCGGTCTACGCGATCGTGCTCGGCCTGCTCGGCAACGTGGCCGTCACGCTGTTCGGGTTGCGCGACCGGATCTCGGCGGCGTTCCGGACCGAGTTCTTCATCAAGACCGGTCTGGTGCTGCTCGGGGCGTCGATCAACCTGGCCGTCATCGCCAGCGCCGCCGGCCCGGCGATCGCGCAGGCGATCCTGCTGATCAGCGGGGTCTTCCTGTTCACCTGGTGGCTGGCCGGCCGCTTCGGGCTCGACGACAAGCTGCGCGCCCTGCTCTCCTCGGCGGTGTCGATCTGCGGGGTCAGCGCGGCGATCGCCGCCGCCGGCGCGGTCCGGGCGCGGCGCGAGCAACTGGCCTACACGGCGAGCCTGGTCATCGTCTTCGCGCTGCCGTCGATCTTCATCCTGCCCTGGTTGGCCGACCTGCTCGGCCTCGAACCCGCGGTGGCCGGCGCCTGGATCGGCGGCAACATCGACACCACCGCCGCGGTCACCGCGGCGGGGGCGCTCGCCGGCGAGGAGGCGCTACAGATCGCCAGCATCGTCAAGGTCACCCAGAACGCGCTCATGGGCGTGGTCGCGGTCGCCCTCACCGCGTACTTCACGCTGCGGGTCGAGCGTCAGCCCGGTGCCGAGCGGCCGGGCCTCGGGGAGTTGTGGCGGCGCTTCCCCAAGTTCGTCCTGGGCTTCATCGCGGCCTCGGTCATCGCCACCTGGTACCTCGACTCGGCCGGCTCGGACGGCAAGGCCACCATCGCCATCGTCAACGACCTGCGCGTCTGGTTCCTCATCCTGGCCTTCGTCAGCATCGGCCTGGAGGTTCGGGTCGCCGCGCTGCGCGAGGCGGGTTGGCGGCCCATCGCGGTCTTCGCCAGTGCCACCGTGTTCAACCTGGTGTTGGCGCTCGGCCTGGCGTCCCTGCTGTTCCGCAACTTCTCGGCCTGACCGGCGGCCACGTTGACCGGCGGAGCACCCGGTCGGCGCGGTGTGGGCCGGAGCCAATCGGGTTCCGGCCCATAGCGGTCTCAGTGCGGTGGTGACGCCGGTTCGGGTCGCGCGTGTCGCGGGCCGCCCGATTGGGCCTGCGGCAGGGGCAACGCCTTCTCCGTCGGGACGGTCACGGTCTTCGTACTGGCACTGCCCGCGCCGGACAGGAACGGCACCGTGTCCTGGTAGGACCAGTTGGTCCGGCGCGCGGCCGTCGCCCTGGTCGGGACGGCATCCGTGATCCGGCTGTGCCGGGCGCTGGCGTCCCGCCGTCCGATCCGACCCAGGCGGCCGAACCGCGTCTTCGCAGTGCGGACGGTCGGCGGGTGGAGGATGGGCAGGGCCTGTCCGGGGATGGTGACGCCGATGGACCGGCGTCGGGTCCGGCCACTGCCGGTCTTGAATCCGAGGGCGGGCCGTTCCACGAGGTGCCAGGACGGCACGGCGAGCAGCAGCGTGCCGAGCAGGCTCAGCACGATGTAGCCGAGCATCCCGAATCGCGTGCCGCCGAGTAGGGCGATCATCTGCTGCGCCGGGAAACCGTAGATGTAGATGCCGTACGTGTAGTCGTGCTTGCGGCCGATCGCGGACAGCCGCTTCGGCAGCGCGACGGCCGCGAACAGCACCAGGTAGGCGAACGCCGGCAGACCGACCGCGAAGAATCCGCCCCGCCACAGCGACAGGACCAGTACGACGCCGGCCGCCATGGCCAGCTTGTTGTGTATCGGGAGCCGGTGCGCGTAGAGCCGCGCGGCCGCACCGAGCAGGAACAGGAAGCCGAGCATCAGCGTCCAGTCGGCGGCGAAGGCCCCGATGAGCGGGAACGGGCCGATCGCCCCGTGCTGCGGCGGCCGGGCGGACCAGGTCGGCGCGTCGAAGAAGTCCCGCAGGATCAGCGCGTAGCAGATGGCGGTCATGACCAGCACGGCACGAGGTGACCGGCGCAGCACCGAGGTCACCACCAGGATCCCGACGATTCCGTAGAACGCCAGGTCGTAGCGGAGGGTCCACAATGAGCCGTCGAACGCGCTCGGCCCACCGACGACCTGCCCGTACGGGGTGTCGGCCAGCAGCCCCGAGATCGGGAACTGCTCCATCGAGGCGAACATGTTCGTCGTGAAGTAGTCGAAGGGCCCTTCCGGGTGCCCCCAGAACCCGTTGAGGTTGCCGTTCTCGTAGAGGGCCGCCAGCGGGGCGAGGACGAATGCGGTGACCAGCAGGCAGGCCCACAGTCCGGGGAGGACCCGCAGCAGGCGGGCCCGGACGTACTGGCGCAGCGTGGACCGCAACGCACTGTCGGTGATGAGGAATCCGGAGACGAGGAAAAATCCGTACAGGCACAACGTGCCCAGGTCGCTCTGCCGGCCGAAGGTGGTCGCCCCGACGTTCCCCTCGCCGAAGCCCAGCGGTCCCGCGTGCGCGATCACCACGCCGCACGCCATCGCCAGGCGAAGCGCGCCGAAAGCGTTCTGCTGGGCCGAGTAACTGCCTTGCAGCGTCGAGAAGCGCTGTCCGTTGAACCACGCCTGCACCTGACAACTCCTCTGCTCACTGAACTTCTCGGACTTGAGGCATCGGTCGCGGTGAACCGCCCGCCGACGTCGTCCAGTATCTAGGCCTTAAGGGGTTTTGTCCGGGTAATGGGCGTTTGTCCAAGTCGGCACGGATGGCGTGCTTTCAGGTGGCGGCCGGCGTCGTGCGACGACGTTGCGCCAGTCGGTTGACCGGCGCCCCGAGCAGCGTCGCGATCGCGGCGACCGAACGCTCGCTGGCCCGACCATCGCCGAACGGCGACCGGCTCGGTGCGCTGACTCCGGTCACCAGGTGACGCAGCCCGGCCGACACGAGTCGTTCGGGATCGGTTCCGACGAGTTCGCCACGGCCCGCCGCCAGGGCCTCCGGGCGTTCGGTGGTGTCCCTGGTGATCAACAACGGCACACCGAGGGTGGCCGCCTCCTCCTGCAGCCCGCCCGAGTCGGTGACGACCAGGTCGGCCACCCGCAGGAGGCCGATCATCTGCGGATAGGGCAGCGGCGGCGTGACCCGGGCGTTGGTCGTCTCGGCCAGCCCGCTGGTGACCTCCGCGCTCAACCGTGGGTTGGGGTGCGCGACCATCACGATCTGGGCGTCCGGGCGGCGCTGTGCCAACCGACGCAACCCCTCGAGCGTCGCGGCCACCCCGACGCCCCAGTTCTCGCGGCGGTGCACGGTGGCCACGACGAGTTGGCGGGTCGGGTCGATCCACTCCGGCGGTTGGGCCGAGCCCCGGTCGACGAGGTCCCGGAGCGCGTCTACGACGGTGTTGCCGGTCACCACGATGGCGCCGGCGGGGACGCCCTCGCCGATGAGGTTCGCCCGGGCCGTGCGGGTGGGGGCCAGGTGCAGGGCGGCGATCCGGGCGAGCATCGCCCGGTTGGCCTCCTCGGGGAACGGCCGGTCCAGGTCGTTGGTCCGCAGGCCGGCTTCCAGGTGTACGACCGGAACGTGGCGCCAGAACGCTGCCGCTCCGCCGGCCAGGGCGGTCGTGGTGTCCCCCTGCGCCACGACCGCCGCTGGACGGTGGTGTGTGAGCAGATCGTCGATCCCCGTGATCAGTGCCGCCGCCAACTCCGCGAGCGAACCGGTGCGCCGTTGCGGGCGCAGGGTCACCTCGGGCTGGAGGCCGAACGGGGCGAGCGCCTCGGTGACGCGTCCCGGCTGTTGGCCGGTATCCGCCACCCGTACCGCGAACCTCGGGTCATCGAGGAGGCGGCGGATCAGAGGCGCGGTCTTGACCCCTTCCGGCCGGGTGCCGGCCAGGATCAGGACCTCTCGTGTCGTCGATTTGCTCGCACACATGTCGGATCAGTTCCGAGCGGTGGCGCGACGCCGCCGCCAGAGCGAGATCCCGCCGCCGGTGCCGGCCGCGAGAGCGCCGATGCCGAGTGCGATCGGTGCCCCGGCCAGCGGGATCACCGGGATGGGCGGCGCGACGGCGTTCGCACCGCAGCTCACCGAACCGATGGTCACTCCGGCCAGTGCCCCGCCGAGCGCGGTCAGGTTCAGCGCCGTGACGCTGAGCTGGCCGAGACCCGAACTGGACTGCCCGTTGAGCGTCAGGTTGATCAGCCCCGGAACGTTCAGCCCGGTGTTCGGCGCCGGGTTGACCGGCAGGCTGAGCAGCGTCGTCTCGACACCGAGAATCGTCGAGGTGATCCGGGCGTTGACCAGGCTTGTGCTGCCCGTCGCCGACGGGCTGCTGGTGGCCGTGCAGGACGAGTAGATGGCGTCCGCAACCAGCGCGATCGAGGCGAGGCCGCTGGTTCCGAGGGTGAGGTTCACCGCGGCCCCGGGCGTGACGATGCAGGACCCGCCGACGCCGATGGTCACCGCGCCTCCGGGGCCGAGTACGCCGGCACAGGCCGCCGAGGTGCCGTCGTTGTACGCGCGGACGTTCTGCGCCAGCACGCCCGCGGCGATGACAGTCTGCGCGCCGAGTACGGCCAGTGGGGGAGATTGGTTTCCGGAGATCGACTCGGTGGTGCCGTCGTTGGTGGCCGAGGTGCTGCCGGAGCTGGCGAGGCCACCACCGAGCAGGCTGATCTGTAGTGCGGACGCTGTCGACTGGGACGTGTCGGCCATCGCTGGCGAGGCCGCCAGGACGGCCAGGGCGAGGCCGCCGGCCAGCGCCGCTGCGGTGCGCGCGAGACCGGATCTGACTCTTGGCATAGAGATCTACTTTCTGACGTGGGCGACTGTGGGGCGGTCTGTGGTGGTGGCGAGGTGGATCAGGTGGCGGGGCGGCCGAATCGAGCGCGGCCCGTCCGATCGGCCTGGACGGCGGGCGGGTTGCACCCGGCGCGGCTGCGCCGGTACCGCCACCCGGCCCACGGCCCTGGTCGCGTCCGGCTGCGGTGCCGGGTCACTCGCGCGGGCGGTCTTCTGCCAGTCGGTGCGGCGGGTCACCATGCGGGCGAACGCCAGCCAGACCGCCACCGACTGGGCATAGCTGTACAGCCAGTGGCAGACACCGAGCAGCAGCGCCTTGTGTAGCGGCAGCTGCGGCTCGCAGCGGATCCGGTAGACGACGCCCCACAGAGCGAATGGCCCGATACCAAAGATCACCATCAGCGGAGGTACCCCCCAGCCGCCGGCGCTCCACCAGCCGCGTAGCCCGTCGCTGGTGTGGTCGATGTACCAGGTCATGACCGCGAGACAGGCGAGGTAGACCGGTGTGCCGAACAGTTGGGTCCACGGCGCCGCTAGGAAATGGGCGATCTCCAGTGTCGCGGAGTTGCGGATCCGCGGTGACCGCAACACCTTGCCGAGGTACCGACCGCACTGCATGGAGCCCTGGGCCCACCGGGTGCGCTGCCGGACCAGTGGGCGAATCCTGGTCAGCGCCTCCTGAGCGACCCAGCTCTCCCGGCAGTACTCGGTGCGTCCGCCGGCCAGCAGAATGTGCAGGCCCAGCTCGAAGTCCTCCAGCAGGGCGCCGTGCCACGGCGTGCCGTGCTCGTCGGCGATCTCGTTGAGCAGGGACAGCCGGGTGAACTGCCCGTTCCCGCCCATCGCGACGCTGCCGGTGTGCCGACGCAGGGACTGCATGGCGGCGATCGGCGCGCGAAACTCCATGTCCTGGAGGCGGATCAGCAGGCGCCCCCAGCGGCTCGTCTCGGTCGGCGGGGCGTGCCGGCGGGGTGCGCACTGGAGCATCCGCACCTCCACCTGCACGGCGCCAACGTCCGGCCTGCCGAAGTACTGCCGGCCGGAGAGGGCGACCAGGCATTGGGGATCGAGTCGGCTGTCGGCGTCCAGGACCCCGACGATCACCTTGCTCCGGTCCGCGTCGGCCGGCAGCCACCGCTCGATGCACCGCCAGGCGGCGTTGAGCGCGGCGCCCTTGCCCTGCCGCGCGTCCGGCAGTTGACGCCGGATCACGTGTACCCGAGGCTGGTCCGCGAGCGCGGCGAGCTCGGCCAGGGTGCCGTCGTCGGACGCGTCGTCGACGCACCAGACAGTGGTGTTGGGGAAGTCGTGCAGCAGGCGCCGTACGGTGTCGCCGACGACGGTCGCCTCGTTGCGGCACGGCACGATGACGTGCCAGTCGAAGCCGTCCGGACTGCCACCTCGGCTACGTCGGCTCTTCAGGTGGAACACCAGGATGCTCAGCACGTACGCGAGGAAGCTGACGCACAGCAGGAACGCCGCCGTGTTGAGCAGCGCGAGGGACTGCATCTCAGGAGACACCGGCGACCGCCCCCCGGCCGTGCCGCCTGCTGCGGCTGACCAGCACCACGAACAGGATCGCGACGGCGATCAGGCCGACGGTGGTGATCGCCGAGCCGATCAGCACGTGGCTGCGTTCGTAGCCGAGCCGGAAGCCCCAGGTCCGCATCGAGACCACGACCGCGGCGAGCCGTAGCTGATTGACCGTGACCAGCAGCACGACGGCGATCGCCAGAGCGTTCAGGCCCCGGGAGATCGAGATGCGCCGGAACCCGACCAGCGTCGAGGCCAGCACGATCGGTGGGATCAGCAACATGGCCACCGAGCAGCCGCTGGAGACCATGAAGCCGACCCAGCGGTGGTCGAGCGGGAAGATGACGGCCGCGCCGATCGAGTCGGCGTTCGCCAGCCCGGTGATCTTGACCAGCCGGGCGTTCAGCCACGCTTCGGCGCTGGCGATGTCATGCCAGCGCCACAGGGTCGCCGACGCGACCGCGAGGCCGAACACGATGCCCACGCTGGCGCGCAGCCACGCCCACACCCCTGATCGGGAATCCGTCACCGCTCACGGCCCAGCATTGCGACGAACCAGAGCGCCAGGCCCAGCACGATCAGCCCGACACCGACCAGCAACCACGACTGGATGGCGATGCCGGTGGCGGCGAGACCGCCGCCGATGTGTGGTCCCTTGGTGGGATGTCCGTACATTTCCCCAACCCCCTCGATAACCCGGAGGCCAGAATGGCACTGGCGAATCGGTCAAAGAGGATAAAAGCGCATGTAGACCCTAAAGAGTGATTAAATGCCTCCAGGGTGCCGGCGTAGACGGCGGCATCCCTTGCCCGGCAACGCATCCCGCTTCCCGAACGGGTCGTCCAGAGGTGGTCAACATGGTGACCGAAGTCCCGGACCGCGCGGTCCTTCCTGCGACGTCCAGATGGCGGGCGATGGCGGGCTGGAAGAAGGCCAGCCTCGCCCTCGTCCTGCTGTTCGCTGTGCTCTGCGCCGGCCTCGCCGTCCTCGGCTTCGGGCTGAAGCACCGGTACGAGAGCCGCGTCCAGCGTGAGGACATCCTCGGCCAGGGCGCCGGACCCCGGGACGAACGGCGGTGGGACTCGGGTCCGCTCAATCTCCTGTTGCTCGGCTCGGACTCCCGCGACGGTGAGCCCGACCAAGCCCTGTACCCGGGTGAGCGGTCGGACACCATCATGCTGGTGCACATCAATGCCAAGCGGGAGGCCGCGACCGTCGTCTCCATCCCCCGCGACAGCTACGTCGACGTCCCCGCCTCGGGGCAGAGTTGGCCCGGCGGCCCCAACAAGATCAATGCTGCGTTCGCGTTCGGGGGGGCCGCGCTGACCGCCGAGACCGTCGCCAGGCTCGCTGGCGTACCGCTGGACGGGGTGCTGGTGGCCAACTTCGCCGCCGTCCGCAAGCTGGTCGACGCGGTGGATGGGGTCAACGTCTGCCTGCCCTACACCGTCAAGTCCTCGGACACCGGCGTCACCTGGCCGGCCGGCTGTCACGACCTGGACGGCAAGGCGGCCGACGACCTGATGCGACAGCGGCACGGGGTGCCCGGCGGCGACTTCGGGCGCATCCACGACCAACAGTTGGTGGTCCGGGCCCTCGCCGAACGCGTCAGCACCACGGGCCTGCTCACCAAGCCGGCCCGGCTCGACCGGGTGTTGACCACGGCGGCGGAGTCGCTGATCGTCGACCGCGATCTCGATCTGGGTGATCTCGCCTTCGCGCTGCGCCGACTGCGGCCCGAGGCGGTCCAGTTCGTCACCGTTCCGTTCAGCGACGCCAACCTGCAGACCCCTGCCGGGTCTGCGGTACGACTCGACGAGGCCCGTGCCCCGGAGCTTTTCGCCGCTCTGCGCGAGGACCGGATGGCGCAGTGGCTTGTCGCGAATCCCCAGACCCCGCCGGCCAACTGACCGGGAGACATCCCGACCGCCGGCCGCGAGACCGGCAGCAGGAAGCGGCGGGCGGGGAGCCATCGAGGCATCCCCGCCCGCCGCTGTCACCTACCGCGATCGCCGCCAGTAGCGACACGTCCAGTCCACCCGGTGGAGCTCGTCCTCAATGCCGTGCTCGGCCCGAAAGTCGTCGACCGCCTGCTTGCACCCGCGTACGGCGTGGTAGTCGTCGACGATGACGTACCCGCCGACCGACAGCTTCGGGTAGAGCGAGCGCAGCGCCACCATGGTCGAGTCGTAGAGGTCGCCGTCGAGACGCATCACCGAGATCTGTTCGACCGGAGCGTTTGGCAGGGTGTCCGAGAACCATCCCTTGAGGAACCGGACCTGGTCGTCGAGCAGGCCGTACCGCTCGAAGTTGGCTCTTACCTGGTCGAGCGAGACGGCCAGGAACGGTTGGCTCCAGAGGGCGTCCTCGACGTCCTCGATCCGTCGAGGGTCCGGCTTCGGCAGGCCGCGGAACGAGTCGGCGGCCCACACGGTCCGATTCCGCTCACCGTGGGCGCGCAGCATCCCCCGCATGAAGATGACCGCCCCACCGCGCCAGACACCGGTCTCGATCAGGTCGCCGGGCACACCCCGGTCCAGCACGTCCGCGATGCACCGCTCCAGGTTGTCCAACCGGCGCAGGCCGATCATCGTCTCGGCCTCCGGCGGCCAGTCGCGACCGGCGGCCCGAGCCTCCGCGTCGAACGGGAACTGGAGCACCAACTCCAGCCCCTTACGTTGCAGCAGGTGCCGGCCGCGCTGGTAGAGCCGGCCGTGCAAAGAACCACGGCGCGGCTGGTACGGCATCCAGGTCTCCCGGAAGATGTACCTGGTCAGTGCCTTCTTGAGTAGGTCACAGTAGAGCGCGCGCGGGTCGTCCAGCACTGGCTCGGACGCCTTTACCGGTACCAGGGTCTCACTCATCGACGAATCTCCTCATCAGTGTCGGGTGTAGCCATGGGCTGTCCGCCCGGTCCGGGCGTCTCACCGGCCGCCCACCGCGAGCCGGCCGCCCCGTTGTGTCGTTGGTCAGCTCCAGTGTTCGGAGTCATCGGCGCCGCCAGCGCCGCCGGCGGGCACCGCCCGGCGCAGGACGGGCTCGGTGCCAAGCCACCCCGAGGCTGACCGCCCAGCCGCCGGAAACTCTTCCCCGAAGGTCGGCCAACGGTCCTCCAGGCTGGAGGTCGTGGCGTGGACGAAAGGCTCCGGCTGCTCGACCTCGACCTCCGGCGGTCTGCCGGTCGGTGCGGGCCGGGCCAGGGGCCGGACGAGGACGCCCTCGACGGCGGCTGACCGGACCGGCGACGCTTCGATGGTCAGATTCGGTTGGGCCACGTCGTCCGGCACCGGATCGGGTCGGGCTTGGGCGGTCGGCACCCTCGGAATCGGCTGGGTGACGCTGTCCTCGACCGCCGCCGGCTGAGCCGCCGGTCGGCCGGTCGGTTGGGCGCTCTGCGGCCCGGCGTCGACAGTCGTGCCGTGGCCCGGATCGTCGGTGGCCCGGCTCGCTCGACGGTGCCGACCAGGCGTACCCGAGGAATCCTCGATCAGGGCGCTGACCAGTTCCCGGATGACCACGCCCTGGGCGACCGACTTCGTGCCCGGCACGGACGAGGTGTTCGGGACCGTGTTCGGTTCCGACCCGGAGGGCTGCCCGTTGCCCTGCCGGTGATCGGGTCCGGACACCGCGCCGACCACCACGACACCCGCCAGCGGGAGCCCGAGCTGCTGAACGAGCCGGGCGGCCCGGGTGCTGTCGTGCAGGTTCGTCCAGCCCGCCCGAACGACCAGCAGCACGCCGTCCGCGTGCTGGGCGAACGTCGCGATCTCCCGCCCCGCCAGGATCGGCGGCGCGTGAACGATCACGCAGTCCTCGTCCTCGCCCAGTGCGGTGAGGAGCGCGCCCAGTTCGTTGAGGGCCTCTGTGTCAGCGCCCTCGCGTGGCTCGGCCGGCAGCACGGTCAGGGTGGGGAATTCGGGCAACCGCACCGGCGGGCACTTCTCCGTCAGCACCTGCTGCCAGGTGTACGGCGCGTCCGGGAAGTGGCCCGACAGCACCGGGTCGCGTACCGCCCCGTCCACCAGTGTGGCCCGGCAGTGCTCGTCGGCCATGCCGAGCCCGAGCAGCGCGGTCACCAGGGCCTTGCCGTCGTCGTCATGGGCGCTGGTGACCAGCAGCCGCCGATGTGGCAGCGGCGCGGTGAGCACGCTGAGCGTGGAGATCGTGGTACGGACCGCGTCAGCGACGTCGGTACGGCGGTACAGCGCGACGGCGTGATGCCGCGCGAACCGGCGGGGCAACTTCGGGAGCACCCCGATGACCGGCAGACCCAGCTGGGCCTCGATCTGGCCGCTGTCGCGCAGCCGGCTGTCGAAGCGTTCGCGCAGGATCGACGCGCCCCAACCGGCCAGTAGCCCGGCCAGAGCCCCGAGCACGCCGTTCAGGAGCGGCTTCGGGAAGGCTGGCTTGCCGGGCGCGCTGGCCGTGTCGAGCACCCGGGCGGTGACGCTGGTCGAGCCGCCCATGTCCAGTCGGCTCAGCTGCTCGCTGACCGCGACGGTGGCCGCGTTCGCGATGGCGGCGGCCTGTGCCCCGGAACGGGCGTTGGCGTGCACGGCGATGATCTGGAGCCCGGGTTCGAACTCGCCGCTGACGTGGCCACTCACCGCCTGTTCGGGCAGGCGCAGGGTGCGTGCCGTCTGGAGCGCGACCTCCCGGGACCCGACCAGCCGGGCGATGGTGGGGGTGAGGTTCTGCGCCAGCCCCAGATCCGCCGGTTGGTCCTCCTCGGTCGGGTTGGCGGTGACCAGCACTGAGGCCTGCGCCTCGTAGCGGGCCGGAAGGAGCTGCGTCACACCCTGGGCGGCGGCCAGACCGGTGCACAGACCGATCAGCGGTACGCCCACTCGGCGCCAGGAGACGCCGAGCAGGCCTTGGACATCTATCGACGCGCTCATCAGGCGATCGCCTCTCTGTTGGGTTGCCCGGCCTCGGCGGGCGGTGTGCGCAGGTACCGGGTCGGGGACCGGAGCCCGCGCCAGGTTGTGCAGAGGGTGTCGGCGATGCGGTTCCAGGAGAATTCGGCACTCGCCTGGCGCAACCCCCGGCTCGCTAGTTCGGCGGTGAGTGCGGGCTCGTCACGTAGTCGCGCGAGACGGGCTGCCAGCGCGGGTACGTCCCCGGCCGGGAAGATCAGGCCGGCGTCACCCACCACGTGGGGGATCTCGCCGACGTCGCTGCCCACGACCGGTACGCCACAGGCCATCGCCTCGACCAGGACCCGGCCGAACTGTTCGCGCAGCGGGATGCCGATCCACGGCACGGTGTTGCGCTGTACCACCTCGACAGACGGCATCGCCAGCACATGCATCTCGTTGAGCAGGGCGGGCAGTTCGTCGTGTCCGACCCAGCGGTGCCGCAGCACCCGGCCGGGTCGCCGGGCCGCCGCCTGGTCGACGTCGTCGCTCAGGCTGCCGTCACCGACCAACAGCACGTCGCAGTCGATCAGCTCGGCGGCGCGTAGCAGATTGTGCACGCCCTTGTGTGGCTCGAAGCGGCCGACGAATCCCACGGTGAACGGGCTCCCGGTCGCGGTGGCCGGCAGCGGCTGGAAGGCGCGGGTGTCCACGCCGAGCGGGACGATGGTGGCAGGTCCCCGGTAGCCCTTGACCCGCAGCACGTTCAGCGCTGCTGGCGTGATCGGGAAGGCGTGGTCGACGGACAGGTAGGCCTGTCGCTCGATCCGGGGGAACGGCGCCGGAAACCGCGTCACCACGTTCTGCGCGGCGTACAGGCTGGTGGGCACACCGGCCCAGCAGCGCTGCCGCAGGCGCAGGGCCTGCCAGGTGGTTAGGTACGCGGCTTCGCCGATGACGTGCAGGATGTCGGGGCGGGCCGTGGTCACGTCGTGCTGACCGGGGATGCGGAACAGCACCGAGGCCATGTGCCCGGTCAAGGATTCGCCGAGCAGGTGCGGCACGACGTGGTACCGCAGCCGACGGTGTACGCGGGCCAGCCGGGACAGCTCCCGTCGGGTCACCGGGGACACGTCCGCGGCGAGCACGGTAAGGGTGACGTCCGGCTGCTCGCACAGGATGTCGAACAGGTCGGTCCAGTGTTCGGTGCGCTTGCCGACGACCGTTGTCAGGACGTGCATCACGCTCCTCCTCTCGTCTCACGTGGAGTGATCGCGATCCGGCCGACGCGGGTCCAGGCCCGCAGCCGGGCTGCCCCTGCCCGGGGCTGCACGGGCAGGCGTATCCCGGCCAGGCCGATCCCGATGAGTGCCCGCAGCAGCACCGCGCCGCGTACCGCGCGCAGGCTGCCGAGCCGGTGGCGGGCGAAGAACCGCAGCATGCTGCGGTACAGGTGCGGCCAGATCCAGGCCGGGTCCGAGCTGCTCGCGCCACCGGTGTGTACCGCGGTCACCGCTGGGACGTACAGCACCTCGGCACCACGCCGGCCCGCCTGGAGGCACAACTCCTCGTCCTCGTAGTAGAGGAAGTAGCACTCGTCGAGCCCGCCGATTGCCACGAACAGGTCCGTACGTACCGCCAGGCAGGCCCCGGACAGCCAGTCCACCGCCGCCGGCTCTGTACCGCTTACGCAAGCGTCGTAGGCCGCGCGGCGCTGCCGGCCACTGAACATCCGACGCAGCCCGACCGGTACCAGCGCCCCGCCGAACCGACTGGCCAGCACCGTGGTGAGGGACTCGAACCGGTGTGCGCTGATCGCGATCCGGCCCTGCGCGTCGACGAGGCGTGGCCCGACGATGCCCACCGAGGGTCGGCTGCGGATGACCCGGACCAGCTCTGCGACCGTGTTGGGTGCCACCACGCAGTCCGGGTTGACGAGGAGCACGACATCGGTGTCGACGCCGGCTGCCGCCCGGTTGACGGCGGTGGCGAACCCGGTGTTGGTCGTGCTGACCAGCACCGTGACCTCCGGGAAGCGGCGCCGGACGAGGTCCACCGTCGCATCGGTGGAGGCGTTGTCCACCAACCGCACCGGCAGCTGTGCCTGTCGCAGCGCGGTCAGGGCGGCGACGATCTGCCGCTCGGAGTTGTGGGTCACCACGACAGCCGTGGCGTCGGCCCGTCTCATGCCGCCACCCCGAACCGTTGCAGGAGCACTCGGCGTGGCCGAGGCCGTGCGGCCTGCCCGAGCGGCTCACCGGCCCATTGGGCGGTGAGCAGGGTCAGCGCTGGCAGCAACCCCAGTTCCCAATGGCCGTCGGTCGGCGCGGCGAACAGCGCGGCGGCCAGGAATCCGCAGGACAGCGCCGCGAACGGCAGCGCGATCCCGTCCCGGTCGCGCAGCCCGACGCGGACGCTACGCAGGATCGGCCAGAGCACCAGCGCCAGGCCGACCAGGCCGAGGTTGGCCAGCACCGTCACGTAGAACGCGTGGTAGACCGGTCCCACGTCGGTGAAGGTGAAGCCCGACAGGTAGATGTCCGGCGTGGTCTGTCCGAGTCCGGCGCCCACCAACGGCTGTTCGGCGAAGACGTCGAGGCCCACCGTGGACTCCGCGCCCCGGTAGCCCGCGGACTGCTCCAGCCCTTTGGTGACCTCCGAGGCCCGCTCCCGTACGCCCGGATGTAGCGCGAGCAGCGCGGCCATCACGACCCCGGCGGCCGCGGTGACCGCCAGGCCGGTCCGGACCGCCCGGCCACCGCGGACCAGCATGATCAGTAAGGTGAGAGCGGCCGCCAGCCAGATCCCCCGGTACGAGGCGAGCAGTACGTCGATGGCGAAGAACGCGCCGAGCAGGAGACTGGCGGTGCGGCGCCACCCTCGTTCGCGTCCGGCGATCCAGATCAACGCCGGGATGGCGAGCAGCGTGATGAGCCCGCCGTGCCGGCCCGGCACCGTGACCGCGACGGCCGTGAAGGCGCTCGCCAGCACCACGTACAGGATGGAGGCGGAACGGACCCGGCGGGCCGTGGTGAGGGTGCGGGTGGCGACGAAGAAGTAGACCGGGATGGTCGAGATCTGGTAGGCCGCCACCAGGACCTCCGACGGATGGTTGCCGACCGCCAGACCGTAGGCCGCCGCGACGACGGTCAATCCGATCAGACTCAGCATGCCGAGGTCGGCGACGGTGCGCCCGGCGCGTCTCTCGATCCCGAGCCAGTGCCGGACGGCCATCGCGGCACCACCCGTGCCGAGCAGCAGGACGTGCACGGCGATGTACCCCCGTACGTCACCGCCGCTGAGCAGCGCGCCCAGCACCGTACCGCCGAGAATGCCGACCGGCAGCACAGCCCAGGGCCAGAGCAGGAACACGCCCCAGCTCAACAGGCCGACAGCACCGGCCAGGCCGAGCGGTCCGGGCAGCACGGTCACCAGGGTGACCAGGGTGCCCAGCCCGGCGCCGCCGAGCAGCACCGTGGGCGTGACGATCGGCACTCTCATCGCGGCAACCCCGCCAGCAGCGCGCGCAGCTCGACACCGCGAGCCGACCAACTGTTCCTCGTCGCCAGCTCCCGGCGGCGGTCCGCCTCGTGGGGCACACCGGCCTCGTCGAGCGCGTCGCTCACCGCTGCGGCGAAGCTCTCCGCGTCGCCGGCGAGCCGGATGGTGTCGGCCAGCGCCCGCAGGGCCGGCAGCGGCGTCGCGACGACCGGCTTGCCGAGAGCCAGGTACTCGTAGCACTTCTTCGGGTGTACGTAGTCCACGAGCCCGCCCACCCGGTAGGGGATGATGGTGACGTCGCAGGCCCGCAGGATGCTCGGGACGTCGACGAAGCGCACGGCGTCGACCAGCTCCACGTTGGCGAGCCTCACCAACGGAGCCCGGCCGGCCCGGGTGGACGGGCCGATCAGCAGGAAGGTCCACTCGGGGTGCGCGCGGGCCACCGCGGCGACCAGTTCCGCGTCGAAGGCGCGGGTGTCCACCGCGCCGCAGTAGCCGATCCGGGGCCGGCGCAGCCCGGTCAGCCAGGGCGCGACCGGGCCGGCGGGGGAGAAGCGGTCCGGATCGCACCCGTTGGGCAGCACCACCGGTGGCGGGTCGGAGACGGGCATGCGTTCCGGCAGTGCGGTGGACGAGGCGAGCACCAGGTCGGCGGCACCGACGGCCGATCGCAGGGCTCGGCGTAGGTGCGGGCGATTCCAGCGGCGGGTGAACGTCCAGTCCAGGTCGGTGGCGTCGTAGACGACGGCGGCCTCGCCGAGCCGGGTGGCGACGGGCGCGGCCAGATCCTCGTCCAACCAGAGCAGCCGTACCGAGGCGGACCGCCGCCGCAGCCACCGGCGGAGCAGGAACGCGGCCAGCCAGCGGTTGACCCGGTTGGCCGGGGACAGGTGGCGGCCGAACGGCAGCAGCGCCGGCCCGGCGGTGTGCCAGAGGTCATCGGCCACCAGTTCGACCTGAAGACGCCAGCGGGGAAGGTGCCCGGACGGGTCGACGAAGAGCACCCGGTGGTCCACGGTCAGCTCGCGGGCCAGTGCGTGTTGCCGGTGGGCGCCATTCGCCCACGGTGTGCCGCTGAAGATCACCACCCAGTCCCGACCATCGACGGGCGGGCCGGCCGCCGGCGTCGGCAGCGTGGCGAGGCTCTGCTGGGGTCCCTGTTCAGCCACGGCTCGACCGGTCCAGAGGCTGTGGTCGTACTCCAGCGGGCAGCAGCTCGTCCTCGCCGAGCCGGCCGAGCACCGGGCGGGCCTGCTCGTCGTCGAGCCGCAGCAGCCGGGCCCCGGCCTGCCGGTCCAACCAGCCACGCAGGGCACTGGCCGCGATGCGGCGGTTGACCCAGTTCACCAGCGGCAAGCGGTCGCCAAGCGGCAGCGCGGTCGGCGCGACGGCATGCCAGGCGGCGGAACCGATTGGCGTCACCCTGGACCGCCAGCGGGGACGCCGCGTCGGCGGGTCGACGAAGAGCAGGCGTTGCCCGGGTGCCAACTGCGCCAGTACCGCAGGGTGTTCGTCGGCGGACCATCGCGTCGGGCTGAACAGCACCACCCAGTCGCGGATGTCGCCGTCGGGCAGCGGGCCGACATCACCGCGCAGCGCCGCGCGCAGATCGGTCAGGCCGAGCTGGACCGGTCGACCGCAGAGCCGCTTGGCCAGGTGGTCCGCGAACAGCGCGGCCCGGAACACCACCAGCCGGTGCCGCGGCTGGGTCAACCGCAGGTACTCGACCAGGCTGCCCAGCAGGTGTCGGAAGCGGATGGTCGGCCCGAGCAGGCGGCAGGACGCGCCCCGGCTGTGGGTGACCACCGCGTCCGGGATCATCCACAGCTCGTGCCCGGCCTGGCCGAGCCGTCGGGCGAGGACCGCGTCGTTCCAGTAGATCGGGAAGGTCTCGTCGAAGACCTGGTGCGGTTCGAGCACGTCCCGGCGCAGCAGCATGCAACTACCGGACGCGAGCCGCCGGGGCCGGCTGAAGTCCTCCCCGCGCATCTGGAACGTGTGCAGTGCCTGGCGGAATCCGGGCAGTTTGCGCCACGCGGTGACCAGCGCGATGGTGGCCGTGAAGCTGGGCAGCCGGACGTAGTGCTGTTGGAAGGTGCCGTCCGGGTTGAGGTACAGCGGGCTGACCCCGGCGGCCTCGGGTCGCTCCCGAAGGTGGTCGATCATCCGGGACAGCGCGCCCGGGTGGAACCGGACGTCGCTGTTGAGCAGCAGGATCAACTGCCCGGTCGCCTGCCGGTACGCCTGGTTCACCGCGGCGGCGAAACCGGTGTTGCGCTCGTTGCGGATCAGCCGGACCCGAGGCTGGTGGGCGAGCAGGTCGGCCGATCCGTCGGCCGATCCGTTGTCGACCGCCACCACCTCGTAGTCGAGCTCCGGGTCGGCGGTCGCGGCCAGCGACTCCAGGCACTGCCGGGTCTGCTCGCGGGTGTTCCAGCTGACCAGCAGCACCGAGAGTTGCGGCGCGCGCATCACGACACCGCCCGGTCGTCGCGGCGTGCGAACACCCGCAACAGGTCGCCGAGGTGCGGGTGGGTCACCCGCGGCGAGCGGCTGGCCGCAAGATCGGCGACGAGCAGATCCCGCGCGTTGCGCAGCCGGCCCATCGGCCGCCAGTAGAACCGGGAGAACACCGTGTCGTGCGAGATCACCCGGAATCCGGACTCCATCAGCATCCGGCTCAGCGTCTGCGGGGTGAAGTGCCAGCGATGGTACGCGGGGGCGACCGCAGGCCAGTCTCGGCCGAGGCGGTGGGCGGCGGCGGAGGCGATGTTGGGTACTTCGAGGGCGAGCCAGCCGTTGGGGGTCAGGGCGGTGTGGGCGGCGTGGAGGAAGGCGCGGGGGTCTTCGACGTGTTCGAGGACGTGGAAGGCGCAGACGGTGTCGGCGGTGAGGGTGGGTGCGATGGTTTCGAAGTAGCCGTGGCGTACGGGCATGTGGAGGTGTTCGTTGGCGAAGCGGGCGGCGGCTTCGCTGACTTCGATGCCGCTGGTGGTGATGCCGGCGTGGTGGGCGGCTTCGAGGAAGTAGCCGCCGGCGGGGCCGGCTTCGAGCAGGACCTTGGGGCGGACGGCGGACAGCAGCCAGCGCAGCCGCCGTCGCGCCTCGAACCGGCGCTGACCGGCGGAGGCGAAATAGTCCTGGTATCCGTCGGTGGTGTAGTAGGCCTCGTCGTAGAGCTCCGCGGGCGGCTTGGCGCTGCCTGCCGTCCAGACGAAGCCGCAGTCCGGACAACTCCACAGCAGATCGTCGAGGGTCGACGAATGTCCACCCGCGCGGCCGCAGAGCTGGCACTGGACCAGCTCGATCCGATCCAGTTTCATCAGGAACTCCGTCCGGTAGGAGGGATCCGAGCGATCACTCGGAGCAGGTCGCCGAGGCGTGGGTGGGTCAGCCGCGGCGAGCGGAGACCGATCAGGTCGGCGGGTAGCAGGTGTCGTGCGTGCCGCAGCCGGTACCCGAGCGGCATGTAGTAGCGGAAGACCACGGTGTCCTGCCGGACCACCTCGAAGCCGGCGGCGGTCACCAGCCGGACGAGGGTGTCCGGGGTGAAGTGCCAGCGGTGGTAGCGCGGTTGCAGGCCCGGCCAGTCCCGGCCGAGGCGGTGGGCGGCGGCGGAGGCGATGTTGGGTACTTCGAGGGCGAGCCAGCCGTTGGGGGTCAGGGCGGTGTGGGCGGCGTGGAGGAAGGCGCGGGGGTCTTCGACGTGTTCGAGGACGTGGAAGGCGCAGACGGTGTCGGCGGTGAGGGTGGGTGCGATGGTTTCGAAGTAGCCGTGGCGTACGGGCATGTGGAGGTGTTCGTTGGCGAAGCGGGCGGCGGCTTCGCTGACTTCGATGCCGCTGGTGGTGATGCCGGCGTGGTGGGCGGCTTCGAGGAAGTAGCCGCCGGCGGGGCCGGCTTCGAGCAGGACCTTGGGGCGGACGGCGGACAGCAGCCAGCGCAGCCGCCGTCGCGCCTCGAACCGGCGTGGCTCGGCCCGGAAATAGTCGTCGTAGCCGCCAGCGGCGAAGTAGTCCTCGTCGTAGCGCCCGTCGGCCTCGGTCTGTGCCTGCGCCGTCCAGCTGAACCCGCAGGCCGTGCAGCGGCGCAACAGTCCACCCAGCCGGGGTAGATGGGCTTCGCGTGGTCCACACACCACGCACCGCGCAGTCCGGCTGTCGATGCTCATCGCTGGCCTCCGCCGCTTGGTGACAGGACGGCGGCGGGCGTGCGCAGCAGCCGGTGCAGTCGCGTCCGGTCGGTCGCGCCGACGTGGCCGCCGACGACGAGCAGCGCGACGGCGACGACCAGGGTCAGGCCGGCCCGGGTTGCCACAGCCGCAGCGGCGTCGAGCCGACCCGGGCCGTCCGGCAGGTACTGGCCGGCGGCGGCACCGATCAGCCCCGCCGCGACCGCCGTCGCGACCGGCGGCCAGATCGCCCGCGCCAGCGGGAGCAGCGGCCTGGCCGTCGCCGAGTGGAAGTAGACCAGGAAGTACCCGGTGCTCAGCACCACCGCCAGTGCGGTCGACAGCGGTACGCCGAGCGGGCCGCACAACCACAGCAACGGCACCGTCAGTGCCAGGTTGAGCACGACGGAGAGCAGTACGTAGCGCGTTTCCAGCCCGGGGCGGCCCTCGGTGCGGGCGACGATGGTCGCCGCCCCGGTGATCAGGTTGATGGCGTAGGCCGGCGCGAGGATGACGATGTTCGCCGCGGCCCAGGGGACCTGGTGCCCCAGCCACAGCCGGACCAACGGGTCGGCGCTGACCATCAGGGCGGCGGTTGCCGGTGCGAGGAACAGCGCGAGGTAGCGGGTGGCGGATAGATAGAACCGGTCCAGCCATCCCGTGCCCCGGGCGACCGTGCGGGCGACGGCCGCCGGGAACAGCACGACGAGGGCGAAGCCCGGGGGCAGGCGGAGCAGGTTGAGCAGCCGGGTGCCCAGGTCGAAACCACCGGCGACGGCCGGACCGAAGGCGCCGCCGAGGACGAGACGGTCGAGTTCCACATTGACCACACCGGCACCGCTGGACACCTGTACCCGCAGGCCGTACGAGCCCACCCGGCGTACCTCTCGCAGGTCCAACCGGCCCCACCGCGGCGACAGCTCGGGGTGCCGCCGGTGGGTCGCCGCGGCGAGCAGCAGGGTACGGAGCGCGCCGGTCGCCGCGGCGGAGGCGGCCAAGGCCGCGAGCCCGCCACCGAGGCGTACGACCAGGATGGCCAGCGCGGCGCCGAGCACGGCGCTACCCGCGCCGATCGCGGCGAGGGACCCGTACCGCTGGCCACCCTCCAGCACGGCGCGCCAGGGCAGCTCGACGGCGCCGGCCACCAGGCCGACGACCAGCCAGAGGGTGGCGTGCCAGGCCTCGCCGGCCAGGTCATCCAGGCGCAACAGCGCGGTGAGCCACGGCCAGCCGACGCCGAGCGCCCCCAGGGTGAGGAGCCCGAGTAGTGCCGCCCAGCCCAGCCCCAGCCCCAGCAGCCGGCGCACCAGGTCCCGGTCGGCCGCGCTCTCGGCTCGGGCCACCTCACGGACCAGAGCGGAGCCGAGCCCGAGGTCGACCAGGGCAGCCATCGCCAGCAGGCCGGCCAGCACGACCCACACCCCGAACTCGCGGGGCCCGAGGTGCTCGTAGATGACCGGCACCGAGATCAACCCGCAGAGCGCCATGACCACCCGGGCAGCCAGCATGCTGGCGGTGTTGCGGGTGACCCGCGCGTCGACCGTGTTGGCTGGGCTAGCCACGGGGGAACCCCCGGAGCAGTTCGACGACGGTCAGCAGGAGCAGGGCCAGGTCGACCCGCATCGAACGGCAGTTCAGGTAGAGCAGGTCGCAGCGGAGCTTGTCCTCGACGGTGGCCGCGTATCCGCCGGTGAGTTGGGCGATCCCGGTCAGCCCTGGGCGGATCAGGTGCCGCAGGTCGTAGTGGGGCAGCCGCTGGAAGTCGGCGATGAACTCCGGACGTTCCGGTCGGGGCCCGACGAGGCTCATCTCGCCGCGCACGACGTTCCAGAGCTGGGGCAGCTCGTCCAGCCGGGACCGCCGCAGCCAGCGTCCGACCCGGGTGACCCGCGCGTCGTCCGGCTGCGCCAGGACCGGGCCGGTGACGCTCTCGGCGCCGACCTGCATGGTGCGGAACTTGACCACCCGGAACAGCCGGCCGCCCGCCCCGACGCGCTGCTGGAGGTAGAACGGTGGGCCGGTGAACGACACGACGGCGGCGACGATGAGGATCAGTGGGACCACCACGACGGTGCTGAGCAGGATCACGCCGAGGTCGAAGAACCGCTTGAGCCATTCGCCGCGGGGGCGGCCCGCCCCCGAACGGAGGCGGATCCAGGGCAGCCCGCCGAAGCGTCGCATGGTGGGTGCCCGCAGCAGCCCGTAGACGGGCCGGGCCAGCACCATGATCTCCACGCCGAAACTCATGCAGGTGGCCATGAGCCGTTCGTCGATGGTTTCCAGCGAGTGCTTGAGTAGCAGGAGCCCGGGTCGGACCTGGGCCAGGACCGTCCCGACATCATCGGCACGTGCAGGTACCGCAAGTCGGACCGCCACGTCGAACTCGTCGTCGAGCCGGTCCGGCACCGGTGCCACGTTGCTCGGCTCCAGCACGACCACGCGTACCCGCCGTCCGGCGGGGTCCGACCCGGCGTTGCCCCCGAGCGGTCCGGCGACGTGCGGGCGGTGCGGTGGGATTTCCTGGTGCGGAATCGCCGTGTCGACGTCGGGCGTCGCGGCAACGCCGGGCACCGGCGGTGTGTGTGAGGTCTCCCTCAACGCGGCGACCTCCCCCCGTCGGGTGCTCAAGGGCACCCGGATGAGCACCCGGGAGCAACCTATTAGGGATGAAAGACCCAAAACCACCGAAATGGCAAAGAAAAAACTTCTCTGGTACGGGATCCGCGAGCGCGCTAGATCGTGTAGCCAAAAGTCCGTTTCGTAACTGTTTGGTGGGTTATGGTCGTCGGCGGTTGCCCGGGTTGCCGCAGCGGGTCGACAAGCTCGCCGAACCAAGGAGTCTCCACAATGGATGTTCCAGACCATGCCGCTGGTGTCGACCAGTCTCCGAGCCTGGCGCCTCGACGCGTCCTGGTGACCGGAGGTGCGGGCTTCGTCGGCAGCCACGTGGTCGCCCGGCTGATGTTGATGGGCAGTCAGGTCCGGGTGCTTGACAACTTCTCCACCGGTCGGCTCGAGAATCTGGCCGACGCCGCGTACGGCGGGTTGACCGAGGCGGACGTCTTCTCCGCCGACATCCGCACCCCCGAGGGCGTGAAGATCATCGACGAGTGGCAGCCGGAGGTGGTGGTACATCTCGCGGCGCAGCCCAGCGTCCCCGCCGCCGGCCGCTCCCCGTTGTACGACGCCGACGTCAACGTGTTCGGCACCGTGAACGTGCTCGACGCGTGCGTCCGTAGCGGCGTGCGACTGGTGGTCAACGCCGCCAGTAGCGCCGTCTTCGGCAGCGTCTCCGTCGACGAGCTGCCGGTGGCCGAGGACCATCCGATGGCCCCGGTCGGCCCGTACGGGATCAGCAAGGCCACCGCCGTGCACTACCTCGACTGGTACGGCCGTCAGCACGGCCTCGCCTACACCTCGATGGTGTTGAGCAACGTCTACGGGCCTCGGCAGGGGGGCAGCGACTGCGGTGTCGTGTCCCTGATGACCGAAGGTCTGCTCGACGGGCGTCAGGTGGTCATCTACGACGACGGCAAGCAGACCCGCGATTTCATCCACGTCAGCGACGTCGCCGAGGCGGTGGCCATCGCCTCTCATCACGACGGCGTGGGAATGGTCAACATCGCTTCCGGCCGGCAGTTGAGCGTCAACGAGGTCTACCAGGCCGTCCAGGAGGCCGCCGGCGTCGCGCAGGCGCCCCGCTACGAACCGCTACCCTGGGCAGGCGAGATTCGCAACATGTCGCTGGACACCAGAAGAGCGCGCGACCTGCTCGGGTGGCAGCCGAGCGTCGGTTTCACCGAGGGTGTGCGGATGATGGTCCGCGACGCCCGTCGCCGCCGTAAGGCTGGCGCTCAGATCATGCCCGCGGCGCGGAACCTCGACCCGGCGCTGACCAACCGCTAGCGGCGGCCGGCCCACCGCGCCGGCCGGTTACCGGTGGCCGGATGTCTGCAACCGGGGCGACTTGTCCCGGGCGATCTGCGCCAGCGCGGCAAACCTGGGTGTCCGCAGAGCCTGCTCCAGCTGGTCGCGCCAGGGGGCCTGCACGTTCACGCCGGTCCCCTGCCACCGCTGGTGCCCGAGCACGCTGTAGGCCGGCCGACGGGCGGGACGGGGGAACGACGTGTGCGGCACCGGGCGTACCCGTTCCGGATCGAGGCCGGCCAGGTCGAACAGTGCCCGGGTCAGGTCGTACCAGGTCGTCTGGCCGGCGCTGGTGCCGTGGTAGATGCCGGGCGGCGCGGCCCCGAGGTGCGCGGCCTGGCCCAGCTCGACCAGTTGTCGGGCCAGCGCCCCGGACCAGGTCGGTTGGCCGATGTGGTCCGCGACCGCCTGCACCGCCGGAAGTTCGGCGGCGCGGCCCAGCATGGTGGCGACGAAGTTGCGGCCGTGCTCGCCGTACAGCCAGGCGGTACGGACGAGGTAGCCATGCTCCGGCAGGAGCAGCCGAAGGGCCGCCTCGCCAACCAACTTGCTCCGGCCGTACGCGTTCACCGGGTCGGTGGGCGCGTACTCCCCGTAGGGGGTACGGGCGGTGCCGGCGAACACGTAGTCGGTGGAGATCTGGAGTAGGCGGGCGCCGGATTCGGCACAGGCCCGGGCCAGATCGGCCACGGCCGCGCCGTTGACCGCCGTCGCGGCGGCCTCGGCGTGCTCGGCGGCGTCCACGTCCGTCCACGCGGCGGCGTTGACCACCACGTCGTGCCCCGGTACCAGCCGGGACACCGCCGCCGGATCGGTGATGTCGAGGGTGGCGCGGTCGACGGCGGTGACCGCGGCGTCGGCTCGGCGGCCGAGCGCGTCGATCAGGTCGCGCCCGAGCATCCCGCTGGCGCCGGTCACCAGCCAGCGGACCATCAGCGGTCTCCAGCCGGACACCGACCCCGGCAGCCGCGGGCACGCGTCCGAGCAATGTTTGGACTATTCATCGGATCAGGGTAGAAGACGCGGCAGTCGCGAGCGGCGCTTTCACGTTTGGTGTCCGAGGTTGCCCAGTCAAGGGCACATTCTTATGTTTAGCATGTCCTCATGCGAGGCATTTTAGTCGCTGGTGGCACCGGGTCCCGGTTGTGGCCGGTGACATACGCGGTGTCGAAACAGCTGATGCCCGTATTCGACAAGCCGATGGTGTACTACCCGCTGTCCACGTTGGTGATGGCTGGCGTCCGGGAAATCCTGATCGTCACGACCCCGGAGAATCGGAGTCAGTTTCGTCGGCTGCTCGGTGACGGCAGCCAGTGGGGCCTTCACCTGGAGTACGTCGTGCAGGCGAAGTCCAGGGGCGCCGCCCGGGCCATCATTCTGTCCGAGGACTTCCTCGACGGGCAACCCGCGGCGCTCAGTCTCGGTGACAACATCCTGCATGGTGTCGGCCTGGGGAGCCGGTTGCGGCAGAATGACGTTGTCGCCGGTGCCCGGATCTTCGCCTATCCGGTGGCGAATCCGTCCGACCATGCTGTAGTGACGTTCGACGCATCCGCGCGGGTGGTCTCGATCGAGGAGAAGCCGGCCCGGCCCCGGTCGCACTATGCCGTACCCGGCCTCTACTTCTACTCGTCAGACGTGGTGAAGATAGCTCGTGAACTTCGGCCGAGCGTTCAGGGAGAATTGGAGATAACAGCGGTCAACGAGGAATACCTGCGCCGAGGTGAATTGTCGGTGACGGTGCTGGGGCGGGGCACCGCGTGGCTGGACACCGGCACCTTCGCAGACCTGGTGCAGGCCTCGGAGTACGTTCGCGTCGTCGAGGAGCGGCAGGACCAGAAGATCGGTTGTGTCGAGGAGGCCGTCTGGCGTGCCGGGTGGATCGGCGACGATCAGCTCCGAGCGTTGGCGGCTCCCCTGCGGACCAGCGGTTACGGCGAGTACCTGCTCCGCCTACTGGAGCGAGAACTTCCCACTAGCTGATGAATAATTTCATCGTTTAGTCGAAGTATTGCGGGCCAGTCTCCGTTACTGCCACGATGACCGTCAATGCCTTCCGTCCCGAAGGAGTGGTCCTCATGGCGGTCTCCCGCCGCAGGTTCGTCACGTCGGCGCTGGCGGGGTCCGCCCTCGCCGCCGCCTCCACCACCGAACTGCTCGCCTCGCTCACCGGCCCGGCACACGCCGCCAGTCCCCCCGGGGACGTGGTCGGCAAGGTGACGGTCGGCTACCAGGGCTGGTTCAGCGCCTCCGGCGACTCGGCCCCGATCGGCGGCTGGTGGCACTGGAGCCGGGACCGGTTCCAGCCGCCCTCGCCCAGCAACACCACCATCGTGTCCTGGCCGGACACCCGGGAGTACACGCACACGTACCCCACCGCGTATCCCAACCTCGGCAACGGCTCGCCGGCGGTCCTCTTCTCCTCCTATGACCAGCAGACGGTGGACACCCACTTCCGCTGGATGCAGGAGTACGGCTGCGACACCGCCGCCCTGCAGCGGTTCAACCCGACGGGCGACGAGGGGCCGACCCGCGACGCGATGACACAGAAGGTGCGCTCGGCCGCCGAACGCTACGGCCGCAAGTTCTACATCATGTACGACGTCACCGACTGGTTGACCATGCAGTCGGACATCAAGACCGACTGGACGACGAAGATGCTCGCCCACACCGCGTCCAGCGCGTACGCCCGACAGAACGGCAAGCCGGTCGTCTGTATCTGGGGCTTCGGCTTCAGCGAGCCCAGCCGACCCTTCGCGCCGGCGCCCTGCCTGGAGGTCGTCAACTGGTTCAAGGCACAGGGCTGCTACGTCATCGGTGGCGTGCCCACCTGGTGGCGGCAGGGCATTGAGGACTCCCGCCCCGGCTTCCTGGACGTCTACCACGCGTTCAACGCGATCTCGCCGTGGATGGTCTACCGGGCCAGGACGGTGGAGGAGCTCGACTCGTACTACAACAACGTCAACGTTGGTGACATGGCCGACTGCGCGGCTCGCGGCATCGACTACCTGCCCTGCGTGATGCCCGGCGACCTCGCCGGAGGCCACCGTAAGCACGGCGACTTCTACTGGCGGCACATCTACAACATGGTCCGGCTCGGCTCGCAGGGCCTCTACGTGTCGATGTTCGACGAGTACAACGAGGGCAATCAGATCGCCAAGACGTCCGAGACCCAGGCCACCACCCCGGCCGGCGCGAACATCCGGGCCCTGGACGAGGACGGCGTGGCCTGCTCGGCCGACTACTACCTGCGGATCACCGCCGACGGTGGCCGGATGCTCAAGGGGCAACTGGCGCTCACCCCGGTACGCCCCACGCCGCCGGTGGTCGGCACGCCACCACCGACCGGCGCGAACCTGGCCGCCGGCCGGCCCACCTCGGCGAGCAGCCAGAACGGCCCGTTCCCGGCGTCAAACGCGGTGGACTCCAACGTGGGCAGCTACTGGGAGAGCGCCGGTGGCTCCTTCCCGCAGTGGTGGGGCGTCGATCTCGGTGCCAGCTACCGGATCGGTCGGCTCGTGGTGCGACTGCCCGGCGGCTGGGAGACGCGTACCCAGACCATCACGGTGCAGGGCAGCACCGACGGCTCGTCCTTCAGCACCATCGCGCCGGCTGCCGGGTTCACCTTCGACCCGTCGACCGGCAACACCGTCACCCGTACGCTGCCGCCCACCACCGTCCGGTTCGTGCGGCTCAGCGTCGGCGGCAACACCGGCTGGCCGGCCGCGCAGCTCGCCCAGGTCGAGGTGTACGCGGCGACCGACACGCCGGGGGACACCACCGCGCCCAGCGCGCCGAGTGGCCTCACGGTGACCGGCAAGACGACGACCAGCGTGTCGCTGGCCTGGACGGCGTCCACCGACAACGTCGGGGTGAGCGGTTACGAGGTGCGTCGCGGTGGCACGGTGGTCGCCACCGTCACGGGCACCACGGCGACCGTGAGCGGGCTCAGCGCGTCCACCTCCTACAGCCTCACGGTCACCGCGCGGGATGCCGCCGGCAACACCTCGAACGCGTCCAACACGGTCACGGTCACCACCGACGCCCCGACCAACGCGGACCTGGCCCGAGGTCGACCCACCACGGAGAGCGGCCACACCCAGAGCTACGGGTCGGGCAACGTGGTCGACGGTGACCCGAACAGCTACTGGGAGAGCGTCAACAACGCCTTCCCGCAGTGGGTCCAGGTCGACCTGGGCGCGTCCAGCACGGTGGGGCGGGTGGTGCTCAAGCTGCCGCCGTCGTCGGCGTGGGGCACCCGGACGCAGACCCTCACGGTGCAGGGCAGTGCCAACGGCACCAGCCTGAGCACGCTGGTCGCCTCGGCCGGGCGGACCTTCGACCCGGCCAGCGGCAACCAGGTGTCCCTCACGTTCCCCGCCGCGCAGGCCCGCTACGTGCGGATCACCGTCACCGGTAACACCGGCTGGCCGGCCGGTCAGTTGTCGACACTGGAGGTCTACGCCAGCTGACGTCGGGCGGCCGCCGGCTCCGGCCGGCGGCCGTCACCGGTCGCGGCGTCTGGTCAGCCGGCGGGTTGACGCAGCCGGCGCAGGTCGTCGGCCGGGTGGATGGTGCGCACCGGGTTGGGCGCCGGGCCGCGCCGCCGCCACTCGCGCGGATAGCCGAGCGAGACCTCCTCGAAACGTACGCCGTCGTAGAACGTCGTCCGGGGAATGTGCAGGTGACCGTAGACCACGGTGGACGCGCCGAAACGCAGGTGCCAGTCCCGGGTACGCACCGTGCCGCACCACTGGGCGAACTGCGGGTACCACAGGATGTCGGTGGGTTCGCGTACCAGCGGATAGTGGTTGACCAGCACGGTCGGCCGGGACGGGTCGCACTCGGCGAGCCGGCGCTCGGTCTCGGTGACCCGGGCGTCGCACCACGCCTCCCGGCTCGGGTAGGGGTCGGGGTGCAGCAGCATCTCGTCGGTGCAGACCACCCCGGCCTGGTACGCCAGGTCCAGCGACTCCTGCTTGCTGCTCGCCTCGGGCACCCGGAACGTGTAGTCGTAGCCGACGAAGAGCGGGGCGATCGTGGCCGGCCCGCCGTCGCCGTCCCACACCGGGTACGGATCCTCCGGGGTCACGATTCCCAACTCTCGACACAGTCGTACCAGTTCCTGGTAGCGCGCCTCACCGCGGAGCCGGACGGGGTCCTTCGGCGGCGTCCACAGCTCGTGGTTGCCCGGCGCCCAGACGACCTTCGCGAACCGGCTGCTGAGCAGCCCGAGCGCCCACTCGACGTCGGCGTACCGGTCGGCCACGTCGCCGGCGACGAGCAGCCAGTCGCCGTCGTTGTCGGGGTGCAGCTCCTGCACGAACGAGCGGTTCTCCGGATAGCTGATGTGCAGGTCGCTGACGGCCCGCAGCCGGGGCGGAAGACTCACGCCCTTGAGGCTAGGCCGGCTTGGTCAGCAGAACCAGCCATCCTGCACCCAGCCGCGCCGGTTGATGTAGCCGTAGGCGAACCCGTAGACGTAGCCGCCACTGCGGGGGGCCTCGACGAGGAAGGTCTGCCCCCGGTAGAGGGTGCCCATCCAGGCCCCGACGGGCTCGGTGCGGACGAACAGGTCATCGGCGCACACGGTCTC
The DNA here is from genome assembly GCF_042658605.1 of Micromonospora vulcania. NCBI lineage: Bacteria > Bacillati > Actinomycetota > Actinomycetes > Micromonosporales > Micromonosporaceae > Micromonospora > Micromonospora vulcania. The sequence continues at coordinate 67,400 of NZ_JBHSQS010000007.1, forward strand.
CCGCTGGCCGATCGTGCCGTTGGCGGCCTGCGCCGGAGTCGGCGCGGCGAGCGCCGCGGCGATGATCCCGGCCAGCAGCCCGGCTGTCGCGCGGGTGACGCCCCGGGTCACCACGAGTCGTACCCACCGATGCACTCGGCCCGCAGGTAGCCCCAGTCGTTCGGACCGAAGTCGAACGAGGCGGCCCAGCCGTTGTAGACCGGGTGTGCGCCGGGCGTATGGCCGATCTTGTTGCCGTAGGTGAGCGTGCGCTTCAGGCCGGTCGGGCCGCCGGCGGAGTCGTAGTTGGCGTAGAAGCTGGCGCTCTGGCAGATCACGACGGCGTGCCGGGGCACCACCGGGTCGGCGTGTGCCGGTGTGGGGTCTAGAGCGGCCAGAGCCGCTCCGATGGTCAGTGCGGTGATCCCCGTGCGGATCCTTCGAGGCATGCCCACCTCCGGTACGTCGAAACTTTTCTACCGGCGACCCTAACAACCGGGTAGATAAATGTCGATGACTCCGTGTCGTGGGTGGGGGCGGCATATCCGCTGGCCGGGCGGGAAAGCCCAGGCGTCCGACAGCCAAGACCGGAGCAGGAGACGAACATGCCTTTCATCACCGTGGGGACGGAAAACTCCGCGCCCATCGACCTGTACTACGAGGACCACGGATCCGGTAAGCCGGTGGTGCTGATCCACGGCTTCCCGTTCAACGGGGCGACCTGGGAGAAGGAGACCACCGCGCTGCTCAACGCCGGATACCGGACGATCACCTACGATCGGCGCGGTTTCGGTAACTCCGCCCAACCGGCGAACGGATACGACTACAACACCTTCGCCGCGGACCTGGACGTCCTGATGACGGAGTTGGACCTGCGCGACGCGACCATCGTGGGTCACTCGATGGGCACCGGCGAGGTGGTCCGCTACCTGGCCAACTACGGCTCCCAGCGAGCCAGCAGGGGCGTTCTGCTCAGCCCGTTGCAGCCGTTCCTGCTCAAGACGAAGGACAACCCGGAGGGCGTCGACAAGAGCCTCTTCGATGGCTTCCAGCAGGCCATCATCAAGGACCGCTTCGCGTACCTCACGACGTTCTGCGACGCGTTCTTCAACTACAGCGAGAACAAGGGCAAGCTGGTCAGCGAGGAGGCGTTCCACGCGCACTGGCAGATCGGTGCGGGTGGCTCCGGCAAGGGCACCCACGACTGCGTGTCCGCCTGGCTGGAGGACTTCCGACCCGACCTGCCGAAGATCGACGTGCCGATCCTCATCGTCCAGGGTGACAAGGACAACGTGCTGCCCTACCCGGTGACCGGTCAGCGGCTCGCGCCGATGATGCCGACCGCCAGCCTCGTCACGCTCAAGGGAGCGCCGCACGGCATCCCGTGGACGCACGCCGACGACGTCAACAAGGCGATCATGGACTTCATGAAGCAGCCGGCGAAGGCGCGCGCCTGACCCGTCCCGGTAGCCGATCGGACGCCGGCGCCGCGAGGGCGTTGCGACACCCGGCCCACGGTTCGCACCGGGGCCGGGTGTCGTGTGTGTCCGGCGATCATGCCCGGATCAGCGTGACCAGCCCGGCCGCCACCAACACTCCGGCCCACAGTCGATCGACGTTGAACCAGGCCCGACGCAGCACTCCGACCCCGAGCACCTGGTAGACCAGCACCGCGATGACCAGCGCCGTGCCGAACATCGCCACGGTGTGCACGCCGGCCGCCGCCAGACCGGGCAACGCGCCCACCGGCGCGGCCGTCAGGTGCCCGGAGTGGCCTCCGGGCACCTGCTCGTTGATCAGCACCGGCAGCAGCATCAGACCCGCGCCGTGCGCCGAGGACATGAGGAACGACCAGCCGGCGAGTTGTGCCGGCGACAGCCGCATCCCGGCCCAACGGAAGTGCCGCTCCGACAGCAGCCGCCACAGCCCGAAGCCGACCAGCAGCACGCCGCCGACCACCGCCAGCGCGGTGCTCGCCGTCACCGACCGGGTCGCGGTGACCAGCGCCGCGACGATTCCCACCGAGGCGAGATGCCCGGCCGCGATCGGCGGCAGCGCCCGCAGCAGGGCCGACCGACTGCGCTCCTGCAGACCGCGGGCCACCGCGAACAGCCAGCCCATGGCCGGGTTCAGGCCGTGGAACGCGCCGAGCGCGGCGAGCGTCGCCCAGGTGGCGACGGTCACGGGAAACAGTACGAGTCGGAGGACGCGTCGCCGCCCTGCAACCGGGTCTGGTGCACCCGCAGGCCCCGGAACTCGTCGCCGTGCGGAAAGAACCGCGGGTCCGGGGTGAGGCCACCGGCGTCCCCGTCGACGTCGAGCTTGGCCAGCCAGGCACCCACCCCGTCGGGGTAGAACTGGTCGTCCCACGCGCCGTAGAGGGAGTTGCTGACGTAGACCCGCCGGCCGTCCCGGCTCACCTCGACCATCTGCGGGCCGCCGGCCAGCGCCTCGTCCGGCGCCGACGGGTGCGCGGTGCGACGGACGATCCCACCGAGGTGCACCGAGCCGGTCTGCACCGGGTGCAGCGGGTCGCTGACGTCGTACTGCCGTAGCTCCCCGGTGCCCCAACAGGAGACGTAGAGGAACCGGTCGTCGACCGAGAGGTCGATGTCGGTCACCAGCGGCGGCACCGCGCCGAACGGCTTGAGCAGGTCGGGCAGGTCCGCCGGGTCGGCCGGCTCGGCCGGGATGTCGATCACCTTGGTGACCGCCCAGGCGTCGCCGTCGCGGTGCCACATCCAGACCGAGGCGGACAGGTCCTCGACGCTGATCACCACCCCGACGAACCCGTACGACTTCGTCGGGTCGTGCGCCGGACGCAGTTCGAGTGGCATCTGGTACTGGTCGCCGAGGTCGACGCGCTGCACGTGCCGGCGCTTCGCGAGGTCCCAGAAGTGGATGGCGTGCCCGTACCGCCGGCCCAGCAGCAGCTCACCGATGATGCCGTCCTCGATCATCGACGGGGTGCCCCACTCGCTGGTGACCAGGACGTCCTGGGTGAGGTGCCACCAGAGGTCGTACGCGAGGAACTGCGGGCCCCGGTCGGCCTCCCACGCCCCGCGGACCTCGAACGTGGTGTGGTCCAGGATGGCGATGCCACCCGGTCCCTCGGCACCGTCCGCGCCACCGAGCGCGGAGAGATAGATGCCGTCCGGGCCACAGTGCACGGTGTGCGGCCGGGAGTAGCCGGCCCGCTTCGCCAGCTCCTCCGGGCCGATCACCTTGGTCACCTGCGGCTGGCGTGGGTCCGGCTGGGTGTCCAGGACGTGGATCCGGGACGAGCGCAGGCCCGGCACGATCAGGTAGCGCCGCTCGACGTGCGGGTGCGGAGCGGTCGGGCAGAGCGCACTGCTGCACGCGTTCCACCCGAAGTGGTGCAACTCGTCGCCGAGGTGGGGCAGGTCGGTCCAGCCGACGACCCGCCCGTAGTCGGGGGAGTCCGGGTCGGTGTCCAGCACCACGATGGCGTCCGGACGCCTGGCCGTACGGTCGAAGGCCGCCACGTAGGCGAGCTTCTCGGCCGGCGCGGTCACGGCCTCGGAGGGGGAGGGATAGAACGTGGGATCGGGGGTCCAGCGGGTCATCGGGTCTCCGCTCGTCAGGTGGTGGGAACGCCGAGTCGATCGAGGAGGTGGCGGCGCAGCGCGCCGAAGGCCGGCTCGTCCGGCGTACGGGTGGGTGCGAGGTCGACGGGCAGGTCCGCGACGATGCGGCCCTCGTCCAGGAGCAGGATCCGGTCGGCGAGCAGCAGCGCCTCCTCCACGTCGTGAGTGACCAGGAGGGCGGCGAAGCCGTGCTCGGCGCGTAGCCGGCGTAGCAGCACCTGCATTCGGAGCCGGGTGAGCGCGTCCAGGGCGCCGAACGGCTCGTCGAGTAACAGCAGGTCGGGCTCGCGGACCAGGGCTCGCGCGACGGCGACGCGCTGCGCCTGCCCGCCGGACAGCTCGGCCGGCCAGGCGCGGTCCCGCTCGGCCAGCCCGACCTCGGCCAGCGCCCGGCGGATCCGCCCGCTCGTGTCCGCGCCGGAGAGGCCGAGCCCGACGTTGTCGGCGACCCGCTTCCAGGGCAGCAACCGGTGTTCCTGAAAGACCACGGCGGCGGTGCCGTGCACGATGATCTCGCCATTGGCCTCGCCGTCCAGCCCGGCGAGAATCCGCAGGAGGGTGCTCTTGCCGGAACCGCTGCCTCCGAGCAGGGCGACCACCTCGCCCCGCGCGATGGTCAGATCGACCCCGGCCAACACGACCGTCGGCCCGAACGACCGACGCACCGCGCGGGCGGTCAGCACCGCCGGCGGGCCGGTCAGGTCGCCCGCAGTCCGCGACGCCATGTCAACATCCTCCTCTCCAGGACCCGCAGCGCAACGTCGGATATCAGCCCGAGCAGCGCGTAGACGAGCAGGCCGAGCACCACCACGTCGGTCTGGCTGAACTCCCGCGCCTCCATCATCAGAAAACCGATCCCGGTCTGCGCGTTGACCTGCTCGCCAACCACCAGGCTGAGCCAGGCGGCCCCGATCGCCAGTCGCAGGCCGAGGAAGAGGGACGGCAGCGCGCCGGGCAGCACCACGTGGCGCAGCCGGGCGGCCTGTCCCAGCCCGCAGGTACGGGCCGCCTCCACCAGCCGTTCGTCGATGTCCCGGATGCCGGCGTAGGTGTTGAAGTAGATCGGGAAGAAGGCGCCCAACGCGACCAGACTGATCTTGAGTGGTTCGCCGATGCCGACCCAGATGATCAGCAACGGCACCAGACCCAGGTGTGGCAGCATCCGGGCCATCTGCACCGGAGGATCGACCAGGTCGTCGCCGAGCCGGAGCAGGCCCGCCACGGTGCCCAGGAGCAGGGCCAGCAGACCGCCGATCAACAGCCCCGCCCCGGCACGGGTGAGCGAGTCCAGCAGGTGGGTGGCGAGCGTACCGTCGCGGGCCAGCCGCCAACCGGCGGCGAGCACGTCGCTCGGTGCCGGCAGCTTCTCCGGCGCCAGCAGTCCGGTCCGCGCGGCCAGCTCCCAGCCGAGCACCAGCACGACCGGGCTGACCAGCCGCCAGCGTCGCGCCGGCCGCTGGCGTCGGGACGGCGCCGGTGCGGCGGCGACGACCTCGGTGGGGGCCTCGGCGAGCGTCGTACGAGTCACCGGAACACCTCGCTGAACCGGTCGTCCACCCGGGATCGGATGTCGACCGGGCCCGGAATGAGTTCCAGGGCGATGAAGCTGTCGGTGATCGCCTGGAGTTCGTCGCCGATGGCCGGGGTGACCGGGGCGAGCGGCCGGGCGCTGCGGGCCAGGGCGCGGCTGGTCACGTCCTGCGGGATCTTCAGCTCCGGCGCGAGGGTGCTGGCCCGCTCCTCGGGGTGTGCGATGCCCCAGTCGGTCACCTCGCGGTACCTCTGCAGGAACGCCCGGACGTCGTCGGTGCGCTGGGCGACCGCGCCGGGCGCGGCCAGGACGTACTCGCGGTTGCTGGCCAGGCCGGTCGCGTCGGCGAGCACCCGGACCCCGGGCTGCTCGGCCAGGGCGAAGTACGGGTCCCAGATCACCCAGGCGTCGACCTGCCCGCTGTCGAACGCGGGCCGCCCCTCGGCGGGTTTGAGGTACTTGACCTGGATGTCCTTCAACGTCAGGTGGTTCGCCTCCAGCAGCCGTACCAGCAGCCAGTGCACGTTGGAGCCCTTGTTGAGGGCGACCGTCTTCCCCTTGAGATCGGCGAAGGTGCGGTAGGGGCTGTCCGCCTTCACCAGGACCGCCTCGCCCTGCGGGATCGGCACCGAGGTGCCGATGATGGAGAACGGGATCTTGCCGGCGGCGGCGAAGACGGGCGGCGCCTCGCCGACCTGTCCGATGTCGATGGCTCCGGCCTTGAGGGCTTCGGTGAGGGCGGGACCGCTCTCGAACAGCGACCACGTGACGCCCGGTGTGGCACCGCGTGCCTTGACCAGGCTCAGGCCGCCGAAGCGCTGGTAGCCGATCCGCAGCGCGCCCCTGTCGCCCCCGGCGTCGGCCGACTCGCCGCAGGCGCTCACGCCGGCCGTGACGAGCAGGGCAACCGTGGCGAGCACGGCCGTCAGCAGGCGGCGGTGTGGGGGACGGTTCGTCCAGAGGGTACGCATGGCGGCTCCTTGAGGTTGGACATGCGGGTCCGTACGCATCGACCGGCGTGGTCGGCGTGGGCGGTAGCCTACTAACCCGATAGGTTTTATGGGTAGGCTGTCGGCGGGATCGTCCCACCCCTCAGGAGGTGCCCGCCCTCGCCGCGTGCGCCGCCGCACCCGCTCCCGCCGCGCACTGGAGGAAAGAGCCGCGATGACCCTCACCTTCCACTGGTTCCTGCCCACCAACGGTGACAGCCGGGACATCGTCGGCGGTGGGCACGGGGTGCCGACCGGCACCGCGGGGGCCGCCCGCCCGGCCAGCGTGGCCTACCTGGGGCAGATCGCCCGCACCGCCGAGCAGCTCGGCTTCGTCGGCGCGCTCACCCCGACCGGCGCCTGGTGCGAGGACGCCTGGTTGAGCACGGCGATGCTCACCGAGGTGACCGAACGCCTCAAGTTTTTGGTCGCCTTCCGGCCCGGGCTGCTGGCGCCCACGCTGGCCGCCCAGATGGCGTCGACCTTCCAGCGGCTGTCCCGGGGTCGGCTGCTGCTCAACGTGGTCACCGGTGGCGAGTCACAGGAGCAGCGAGCGTACGGCGACTTCCTCGACAAGGACTCCCGGTACGCGCGCGCCGACGAGTTCCTGCACGTGGTGCACGCGCTGTGGCGCGGTGAGACCGTCGACCACACCGGCGCCCACCTGCGGGTCGAGCAGGCGCGGCTGCACCGGCTGCCCGACCCGGTCCCACCGGTCTACTTCGGTGGCTCGTCGGCGGCCGCCCTTCCGGTGGCGGTACGGCACAGCGACGTCTACCTGACCTGGGGGGAGCCGCCGGCCCAGGTCGCCGACAAGCTGGACCGGGTCCGGGCACTCGCCGCCGAGGCCGGGCGGCAGCTTCGCTTCGGCATCCGGCTGCACGTCATCGCCCGGGACACCGCCGAGCAGGCCTGGGCACAGGCCCGCCGCCTGCTCGACGGCGTCGCCGAGGCGGACGTCCAAGCGGTGCAGGACGGCCTGCGCCGCAGCGAGTCCGAGGGGCAGCGCCGGATGCTCGACCTGCACGGCGGCTCCCGCGACGGCCTCGAGGTCGCACCCAACCTGTGGGCCGGGGTCGGGTTGGTCCGTGGCGGGGCCGGCACCGCCCTCGTCGGCAGCCACACCGAGATCGCCGACCGGATCGCCGAGTACCACGCGCTCGGCATCGACGAGTTCATCCTCTCCGGCTATCCGCACCTGGAGGAGGCGTACTGGTTCGGCGAGGGCGTACTGCCGATATTGCGCGAGCGTGGTTTGTGGCGGCACCCCGACGGCCAGCCGGAAGCGGCGGTGCACGTCGACATCCCCTTCGCCGGATCACCGGCGCCCGCTCCGGCGCGCTGATCGGTCACCCTCCGCGACCTGACATGATCTAGCGATGGCTACCTACGAGGTCGCGCTCGTGCTGCTGGTGGACCCGTCGGGCGCGGTGCTGCTGCAACACCGCGACGGCAACACGAGCGTCTCGCCGAACCAGTGGAGCCTGCCGGGTGGCCGCATCGAGGCCGGCGAGACGCCCGAGGAGGCTGCCCGCCGTGAGTTGCGCGAGGAGACGGGACTGACGGCGAGCGAGCTGCGCCCACTGTGGAGTGACCCGCGCCCGTACGAGGAGGGCTTCCCGCACGACGTCACGGTGCACGTCTATGGCGGCACGACGTTGGCGGGGCAGGAGGACGTGGTGCTCGGCGAGGGCCAGGCCATGGTGTTCGTCCCACGGGACGAGGTGCTGGCCCGTTCGCTGGCGGTCTCCTCCGCGTTGGTCCTGCGGCAGTACCTCAACGCTGTGCCCTAACTGGGTCGGCGCGCCGGGCGTCGGCTGATCCGCTGCGCGGCGAGGCTCACCGCGGTGCTGCCGACCGCCATTGCGACCAGCACCAGGATCGCTCCGACGGCCCACAACCCGCTGTCGTCGGTCGACGCGGCCTGCCACGACCAGGCCACCGTGAAGGCGACCGTCATGACCGGCGCCACCAGCCACGGGCTGAGTCGCGCGCCGGCGAGGGCGGCGAGCAGCGCGAGGGTCAACACGCAACCGACGACCTGCCACGCTTCGTACGGGCCGCTGCTCGCGCCGGTCTGTGGATCCACTGTGTACTCGGTGTCCCAGCCCAGCCACAGCAACCACACCCCGACCGTGGCCGCCGTCAGGAACAGAGCACCGAGCAGTGCGCGCGTACCCCTCGTCGCCGTCATCGGGCGATCATCCCCCGCGCGACGCCCACCCGGGAATGGGCACGGGTACTCACCACTGCGTGTGCGCGGTGATGATCAAAGTGTGAGGGAGAGGGAAGCACTCAATCCCTGCCACTTCTAACATATACCGCATGGGGGGCCTTGCGGCAAGACCCGGGTTATGCCGCAGAATTGCCGGCCGAAGGCCATAACCTGCGGAAACGGGAGTCCCGAACTGGCCGGCGCGAGCCGTCCGCCCATGCCGTCGCGTGGAGCCACCGTCCGCGGGCATCGCCCACCCGGGGCGGTAGCGCGCCGATCGACAGGCGCTCCAGCATGCGTAACGGGGTGCCACGCGCGGCACGGTGACCTCGCGCTGCGCGACGTCGCGGCCTCGTTCGCCGACCAGGTGCTCGCCGCCGGCCTGGCCACACCGAACCACCGAGGAGAAGTTGATGACCGTGCAACCCGAGCCCGCCACGGCGGGGGCCCCGGGGGCCATCCCACCGGACGACCTGGCCGTCGCCGGCGTGCCCGTACCCGCCGAGGCTGCCGCGCCGACACGCCCCGAGGCGGCCGTTGCGGCACCCGACGAGGTACCGGCCCAGCAGGCCGGGCGGATGTCGCACGCCGAGGTGATCCAGGCGCTGTCCGGCCTCATGCTCGGCATCTTCGTCACGATCCTGGCCTCGACGATCGTCTCCAACGCGTTGCCGCGCATCATCGCCGATCTCGGCGGCACCCAGTCGGTCTACACCTGGGTGGTCACCACCGAACTGCTGTCGATGACCGCGACCGTGCCGCTCTGGGGCAAGATGGCCGACCTGTACAGCAAGAAGTTGCTGATCCAACTCTCCCTGAGCCTGTTCGTGGTCGGCTCGCTGATCGCCGGCTTCGCGCCGAACGTCACGGTGCTGCTGATCAGCCGCATCGCACAGGGCGTCGGCGCCGGCGGCATGGGCGCGCTCGCGATGATCGTGATGGCCGCGATGATCCCGCCCCGTGAGCTGGGCCGCTACTCCGGCATCTTCGGCGCGGTGTTCGGCGTGGCCACGATCGCCGGCCCGTTGATCGGCGGCGTGCTGGTGGACACCTCGTGGCTGGGCTGGCGCTGGTGCTTCTTCATCGGTGTCCCGTTCTCGTTGGCCGCGATCGCGCTGTTGCAGAGGACGCTGCACCTGCCGGTCGTCCGCCGGACCGTGCAGATCGACTGGCTGGGCGCACTATTGATCATGGCGGGCGTCTGTACGCTGCTGATCTGGTCCAGCCTGGCCGGTCACCACTTCGCCTGGGGCTCGTGGCAGACCGGGGCGTTCGTCTGCGGGGGCGTACTCCTGCTCGCCCTCGCGGTGTGGACCGAGTCGCGGGTCGCGGAGCCGATCATCCCGCTCGGCATCTTCCGCAACCGTACGGTCACGCTGACCGTGGTGGCCAGCACGCTGGTCGGCGTGGCGCTGTTCGGCGGCACGGTGTTCCTGTCCCAGTACTTCCAGGTGTCGCTCGGCAAGTCCCCGACGGTGGCCGGCCTGATGAGCCTGCCGATGATCCTCGGTCTGCTGGTGTCCTCGACGGTCGCCGGACAACTCATCACGCGGTTCGGACGCTGGAAGGCGTACCTGGTGGCCGGTTCGATCGTGATGACCGGCGGGTTCCTGTTGCTCAGCACGATCGACGCGAGGACCGGCGTGGTACGGCTGGCGATCTACATGGTGGTGCTCGGGGTCGGGGTCGGCATGCTCATGCAGAACCTCGTGCTCGCCGCGCAGAACGACGTACCCGCCGCCGAGCTGGGCGCGGCCACCTCGACGCTGACCTTCTTCCGGAGCATGGGCGGCGCGATCGGGGTGAGCGCGCTGGGCGCGGTGCTCACCAACCGGGTGACCTCGCTCTTCGTCGACCATTTCGGTACGTCGGCGACCGGGGGTGGCAGCGCCAAGGTGCCCGACCTCGAAACGCTGCCCGCGCCGGTCCTGGCCGTGATCCGCGACATCTACGGTACGGCGACCTCGGACCTGTTCCTGGTGGCCGCGCCGATCGGGTTCCTCGCCGTGCTCGCGGTGCTCTTCATCAAGGAGAAGCCGCTGTCCACCCTCACCGGCGAGGAGCGCCGTGCGCGCGAAGCCGCGGATCGGAGCTGACGACGTGCCCCTGACCACCAGTGTGTTCGACCTTCCCGAGCGCCTCGCCGCGAAGGCCGACCCGGCGCTGATCGCCCTCGACGAGCAGCACTTCGCGGCCCTGGCGGAGAGCCTGGAGGAGTTGTCGGCCGAACTGTCCGACCGCCTCGCGGCCGAACGCAGGGCCCCGGGTGGCATCGGCCAGCAGGTGATGGATCGGGACCTGGAGATCCACCGGCTGACCGCCCGCCTGCGTACGCTGCGCCGCTTCGGTGTGGACCTGTGCCTCGGGCGGATGGTCGGCGCGGACGATACCGAGCCCGTGTACGTCGGACGGCTGGGCCTCACGGACAGCACGGGCCGGCGGCTGTTGCTCGACTGGCGTTCCGCCGCGGCCGAGCCGTTCTTCGGCGCGACCCACGCCAACCCGATGGGACTGTCGAGCCGCCGCAGGTACCGCTGGACCCGCGGCCGGATCTCCGACTACTGGGACGAGGTGTTCACCGCGGACGGGTTCGCGGGGCACGCCGCGCTCGACGACCAGTCCGCCTTCATCGCCAGCCTGGGCGGCGACCGGTCGGGCCGGATGCGGGACGTGCTCGGCACCATCCAGGCCGACCAGGACGCCATCATCCGGGCGGGATCCCGCGGCGCTCTCGTCGTCGACGGCGGTCCGGGTACCGGCAAGACCGTCGTCGCGCTGCACCGCACCGCGTACCTGCTCTACTCCGACCCCCGACTCGGGCACCGCCGGGGCGGCGTGCTGTTCGTCGGTCCGCACCAGCCCTATTTGGCGTACGTCGCCGACGTCCTGCCCAGCCTCGGTGAGGACGACGTGCAGACCTGCACCCTGCGCGACCTCGTGCCCGAGGGAGCCACGGCGACGGTCGAGACCGACCCGGACGTCGCCCGTCTGAAGTCGTCGGCGAACCTGGTGAACGCGATCGAGGCGGCCGTCCGGTTCTACGAGGAGCCGCCCAGCACGCCGATGACGGTCACGACCGAGTCGTCCGAGATCTGGCTGAGCGCCGACGACTGGGCCGAGGCCCTGGACGCGCCCGACTCCGGCACCCCGCACAACGAGGCGCGCGACCAGATCTGGGAGGCGCTGCTGACGATCCTGATCGACAAGTACGACGGCGACGAACCGGCCCAACTGCTGCGCGGGTCGCTGGTGCGGAACAGGGAACTGCGGACGACCTTCAACCGCACCTGGCCGCTGCTCGAAGCGGCGGACCTCGTCGGCGACCTGTGGTCGGTACCCGCCTACCTGCGCAGGTGCGCTCCCTGGCTCAGCCCCGCGGACGTGCGCAAGCTCCAACGCGCGGACGCCACGGCCTGGACGGTGTCCGACCTGCCGCTGCTGGACGCGGCACGGCAGCGGCTCGGCGACCCGCAGGCGTCCCGACGTCAGCGCCAGCACCGGGCCGCGGTCGCCGCCGAACGCGCGCACATGGACAAGGTCGTCGACGACCTGCTCCAAGCCGAGGACAGCCGGGAACCGATGGTGAACCTACGACGGGACGTCCAGGCCGCCCTGGCCGACGAGACCGCTCCGCCCGGAGGCGACCCGGACCTGCTCGCCGGCCCGTTCGCGCACATCGTCGTCGACGAGGCGCAGGAGTTGACCGACGCGGAGTGGCAGATGTTGCTGCTGCGCTGCCCGTCCCGGAGCTTCACCATCGTCGGGGACCGCGCTCAGGCCCGGCACGGGTTCACCGAGTCGTGGCAGGAACGGCTCGAACGGATCGGGCTGGACCGGATCACGTTGGCCTCGCTGAGCATCAACTACCGGACGCCCGAGGAGATCATGACGGAGGCCGAGCCGGTCATCCGGGCCGTACTCCCGGATGCCAACGTGCCGACCTCGATCCGGGGCACCGGCGTGCCCGTCGTACACGGAAACGCCGTTGATCTGGGTTCGGTGCTGGACGCCTGGCTCGCCGCGCACGCCGAGGGGATCGCCTGCGTCATCGGCGATCCCACCTTCCAGCCGACGTCCCGCGTCCGGTCGCTGACCCCGGAGCTGTCCAAGGGGCTGGAGTTCGACCTGGTCGTCCTGGTCGACCCCGAGTCGTTCGGCACCGGCATCGAAGGGGCGGTCGACCGCTACGTCGCGATGACCCGCGCGACCCAGCAACTCGTCATCCTCACCAGCCCCGGCCACTGAGCGTTAGGTGCCCTCGGTGCGGCTCACGCCGGGAGGCGCTCCAGCAGGGCGATGCCGAGCAGGGGGTACTGCCAGCGCTGCACGGTCCGGTACCCGGTCCGGATCCGTTGCTGCTTACCCTGCGCCATGTCGCGCAGCGGGTCGACAGAGCTGTCCGCGCGGACCACCCAGATCCTCGGTGGGCTGCCCAGGCAGTTGGCGTCGGGGCACTCCCGGGCCAGGAAGCGGCCGTCGGTGCGCTGGGCCGCCGTCCGCAACACGTCCGCCGGGCGGGGCACCGGCAGGTACCGCTCATAGATGTCCCGCGGCGACCAGGGGATGCTCGGGTGGGTGTCGGGAAACACGACGACGTCGCCCGGGCGGTAACGCGGGCTGATGACCGTCGCGATGCGGAACGAGTCCTGGGTGTGGCCGAACGAGGCGCGGACGGTGACGTGAGCCGGGTAGGCCAGCACGGCGGTCAGGCCGACGACGATGAGCGTACGGGGGCCGCCGAGGCGGGTCAGGGCGGAGGCGGCCAGCACGGCGAGGGCGGGCAGCACCACGAGGACGTATCGGGCCACCCAGACGTGCAGCTGGGTGCCGGCGAGCAGGAGCAGGACCAACGGAACGAACGCCGCGCCGGCCAGGCAGACGTACGGCGGACTGCGGCGCAGTCCGACGACGGCGAGGGCGAGGACGAGCCCGCCGACGGCCGCCGAGTGGAAGAGCCGTTCCGGGAACGCCTGTAGCGCGCTGAGGTCGACCAACGGGATCCAGGAGACCTGGGCGGTCTGACCGGCCCCCCAGACCGAGAGGGCCACCGCCGGCAGCGAGCCCACGCCGGCCGCCACCATCCATCGTGCTGCGGCCCGCCAGCCACCGGTCCGCTGTTGGAGCTGCCAGACACCGACCGCGACGGCGTGTCCGGTGACCATGAGCAGTCCGTTGAGCGGGTGGAAGAGACCGACGAGAGCGGTGGCGGCGCTGTAACCGGCGAGTCTGCCGGGCGAGGGGTTCTCCAGCAGGCGGACCAGGCCGAGCAGTGCCACCGCGGCACCGAGGATCACCAGGGCGTACGACCGGGACTCCTGTGCGTAGCGCGACGTCACGGGCAGGATGGCGAAGATCAGCCCCGCGCTGACACCGGTCCACGGGCCACTGACCCGCCGCCCGAGTGCGGTCACCACCAGCGTGGCACCGACGATCGCGGCGACCGAGGGCAACCGCAGCGCAGTCGTGGAGGTGCCCGCCACGGCGGTGTAGAGCTTCAGCACCGCGTAGTACGGGGTGAGCACCGCGTCCACCGACCCGGCGAGCTGCCACAACTGTGACCAGGAGAGCCGTACCGCTCCCCAGGTGGCCAACTCGTCGGCCCACAGTGCCGGTCCGGTCAGCCGCCACAGCCCGAGGAGTGCCGCCACCAGTGCTGGTCCTGTCCACTGCGCCAGCCGGGCCACCGCTCGGGCACGATCCGGCCATGGCTGGTGTGGTTCCCTGGTCGGCGCGGCGGGGACAACGGACGGGACGGTGGTGACGTCGGCGCGGGGCGACGGCCAGGTGACGGTGATGATCTGCTCCCCGATGGTGGTGCCGGCCGCACCGATTCAAGATCACCGAGTGGTACGCGAACCGTCCGCCGACCTGCCAGTGGGTGAACAGCGGTTGTCGGCGGGAGTCAGGCCACCGGCGCCGGGCCGGTCGAGTCGCGGACGACCAGCAGGTGCCCGGTGGCGCGGCGGCGGGGACGCGTCGAGCGGGGCTTGAGCGCGAGGGTGAGCGCGGTGCGGCCCATTTCGGTCATCGGCAGCCGGATGGTGGTGAGGCTGGGCGCGAGGTCGGCGGCCAAGGACACGTCGTCGAAGCCGACGACCGACATCCGGGAGGGCACCGGCACGCGGCGGGCCCGCAGCGTGGACAGCACCCCGATCGCCATCGCGTCGTTGAGCGCGATGATCGCGGTCGTCTCGGGGTGCTCGTGCAGGATCTGCTCGGTGGCCGCCCGACCGCCGCCACGGGTGAAGTCGCCGTGCACGACGGCGAGGTCGGTGGGGGCCAACCCGCGCTCGCGCAGGGCCGTCGACACGCCGGCGAGTCGGTCGGCGACCGTGGTGAGCCCGGCGCTGCCGGCGGCGACCGCGATCCGGCGGTGGCCGAGGTCCACCAGGTGTTGGGCGAGCGCCCGGCCGCCGGCCTCGTTGTCCGGGAGGACGGCGTCGACGCCGAGCGCGTGGCGTCCGATCGCGGCGACCCGGCCACCGTGCTCCTGGAACGCCGCCAGCTCGGCCCGGGCCTCGGCCTCCACCCGTGGATCGTCGTACCCTGAGCCGCTGATCAGGATGACGCCGACCCGCTGGGCGATCAGGTGCCGCAGCTGTTGCAGCTCGTACGCCGGGTCCCGGCCGGACTGGCAGATCTGCACCAGCAGCCCCTGCTCGGCGGCGAGCTGGATGACCCCGCCGGCGATCTCGGAGAAATAGGGGTCGTCGACCTGGTGGACGACCAGACCCACGGTGGAGCTGGCGCCGCCGGCGAGGGTGCGGGCGTACGGGTTGGCGACGTAACCCAGCTCGCGGGCGACCCGACGGACCCGGTCGGCCACCTCGGCGCTGACGCCCTCGCGGCCGGCGAGGGCGCGGGACGCGGTCGCCAGCGAGACGCCGGCGCGTTCGGCCACGTCCACGAGGCGCAGCCGTTGGCCAGGCCTGGGCATCCGCAACTCCCCGGAAACATTCATGTCACCTGATCTATTGCACGTGACGTTGGGCCGAGCTTAGGGTACGGAAGCGCTTACGTAAGCGCTTACGTGACCGGCACCGGCGTGCCGCGAAATGAGGTGAACGCGATGTCCAGGGCCAGGAGAGCCGCCGTCGCAACCGTCTCCCTACTGGCTGTCGGCGTGCTCACCGGCACCGGGGCGCCACCTGCCCAGGCCGGTCGGGACCAACCCTCCGACGTCCACCCGGCCCTGCGGGCGCACCTGGTCGCCGCCTACGACTTCGACCACCCGGTGCCGGGCGACCCCGCGCTCGAACGCGACCAGGGCCGCTCCGGCACCGAGATCGAGTTGCTCAACGGCGGCGCCGCGATGCGCGTACGGGACCACGCCTACCGGGGCAGCGGCAACGCCGTGCAGACCCGGCAGATCGACCCGGCGGTGGCCGGCAACGACGACTGGAAGGCCGGCACCTGGTCGGCCAGCGGGGTGCGTACCCTGCGCGCCTTCAGCGCCACCGCGGGCACCACCGTGATGGGTTGGTTCAAGCTGCAGATGGACGCGCCGCTGCCCAACTCCACCACCGCCGACCCGACCGACCGGTACAACGCGATCGGCCTGGCCGGCGTGCTGACCGGCGACTCCGACGGCCACGGCGTCCGGGCCCTGCTGGAGCTGATCGACGTCGACGGTGAGTTGCGGCTGGTCGCACTCGGCCGGCGGCTCGACGGCGGCAACTCGCAGACGTTCGCCGCCAGCCAGGACTGGCGGGCCCTGTTGCCGGCGGGGGAGTGGGTGCACCTCGCCGCCACCTTCGACTTCGGCACCGGCGCTCTCGCCCTCTACCGCAACGGCGAACCGGTGGACGGCTTCTACACCCGTACCGACGACCCGTGGCTCGTGTCGGGGCCCGGCCCGCACGTGACGACCGCCTCCGACCCCCGGGGCATCAAGATCGGCGGAAGCTTCCCCCAGGACACGCTGGAGCGCAACCCGTGCGACTGCCGCATGGACGGCCTGATGTTCCTCGACAGCGTGGTCTCCGCGAGCGACGTACGGAGGCAGTACCGCCACCTGGCCCGCTGACCACCCTCGGCACCGTTCCACCGAGAAGGAGACACGCGTGCGCACCCTCCACCACCGCGTCCACGGCATCCGCAGATCCGTGCTGACGGCCGGTCTGACCGCCGTCGTGCTGGCCCTGTCCACCCTGGTCGCGACACCCGCCCAGGCCGCCGGCGCGGTCTACGACCCGATCCCCGAGATGCCGATCCAGTCCCGGATCGGGCTGGTCCTCAGCGAGTACGCCAGCTTCCCGCAGTCACAGCCCACACCGGCCCCGACCGACCAGCGGCTCATGCGTACCGCCCGGATCAACACCATCATGGAGCTGCCCGACGGCTCCGGCCGGCGTGCCGTGCCGGACCTGAACGGCAGCCTCTACCTGGTCGAGGACGGCGTACCGCACGTCTACCTGGACGTGGCCACGACGTTCGCACCGAAGTTCTTCTCCGGCCGTGGCCTCGGCCAGGGCTTCGGGTACGTGGCCTTCCACCCGGAGTTCGGCACCAACGGCCGGTTCTACACCATCCACACCGAGCTGGCGACGGTGGCGACGAGCACTCCGGACTACGCCCAGCCCAACACCATCTACCACGGTGTGATCACCGAGTGGACGGCGACCGACCCGGCCGCCGACACCTTCGCCGGCACCCGGCGGGAGGTGCTGCGCATCGGCTTCGGCGGTCAGGTGCACGGCATTCAGGAGATCAACTTCAATCCCACCGCGAAGCGCCACGGCGCTGACTACGGGCTGCTGTACCTCGCGGTCGGCGACGGCGGCCAGGGCGCCCGCAACACCGACCCGCAGAACCTGGGCCTGCCGCACGGCAAGCTGCTGCGGATCGACCCCCGGGGCACCAACTCCGCCAACGGGCGGTACGGCATCCCACTCCGGAACCCGTTCGTCGGGCAGGCCGGCGCGCTCGGCGAGATCTACGCGGTCGGCTTCCGTGACCCGCACCGGTTCAGCTGGGACCGCTCGACCGGGCGGATGTACCTCGGGCACATCGGCGAGCACGCCGTCGAGGCGATCTACGAGGTCCGCGCCGGTGACAACTTCGGCTGGAGCGAGCGCGAGGGCTCGTTCGTCTTCGACAAGACGGCCACCAACCCCTGCGACCGGCTCTACCCGCTGCCCGCCGACGACGACCGGTACGGCTACACGTACCCGGTCGCCGCGTACGACCACGACCCCGCCGCCGGCTGGAACTGCACCGACGACGTCGGCGTCGCGGTGGCCGGCGGGTTCGTCTACCGGGGACGTGCCCTGCCGGCGCTGCGCGGGAAGTACGTCTTCGGTGACCTGGTCGACGGCCAGGTCCTCTACACCGAGGCCAGCGAGATGCGCCGGGGCCGGGGCCTGGCCCCGATCCACCAGCTCGCCCTGTTCGACGCCGCGGGCGTCCCGGTGCGGATGCGCGACCTCTCCGGCCCCGGCGCTCCGGGCGATCCCAACCGGGTCGACCTGCGCTTCGGCACCGACGCGGCCGGCGAGCTCTATGTGGTCGCCAAGGCCAACGGGAAGATCTGGAAGGTCACCGGCACCCGGGAGTTCGCCAGCGGCGACGTCGGCTGCACCACCCTGCGCCGCACCGCCGGGGCGCAGAACTGGGCGCCGGTCACCCCGGCCAAGTGGCAGTTCACCCGCGACGAGGTGATCCTCGCCGAGGCCGGGGAGAGCCGGCCGGGCCCGCGCCGGCCCTTCGAGTACGCCGTGCTGACCGCCGGGCCGGCGTGGTCGTCGGTCGAGATCGAGGCACAGGTACGACTCGACACGCCGGTGGAGGTCACCAACCGGGACGTGATCATCGTCTTCGGCTGGCGCTCGGACACCGAGTTCTACTACGCCCACCTCTCCACCGACAACACGATCTATCCGCACAACGGCATCTTCAAGGTCAACAACGCCGACCGGGAACGCCTCGACCACCAGTGGAACGGCCGGTCCCGTGGGGCCAACCCGGCGATCACCGACGCCGCCTGGCACCGCGTACGGGTCGTGCACCTGCCGGCCACCGGAGAGATCGCGGTGTACGTCGACGGGCACAAGGACCCGCTGCTGACCGCGAAGGACACCACCTTCGGCTCCGGGCGGGTGGGCTTCGGCTCGTTCGACAACGTCGGCCGCGTACGAAATCTGACCGTCACCGGTACGCCGGCCTGACGCTCGTGGGGGTGGGGACGGCGGCACCCGTGCCGCCGTCCCCACCGCTGTCCGGTGCCCGGGCCGCTGAGCTGGCCCGGAGGGTGCCATTCGGTTCGTAGAATCGCTGCCATGTCGCGGATCGTCGAGTTGCTGGCCTCGCCCGTGCACCGCTTCCTGGGCCGGCCCGCCGACGGTCCGGCGCCGGCCCCGCCCGGGGAACTGGTCGACGTGGTGCGGATCCGGGCCGACCTCGGCATCGTCGGCGACCGGTACTTCGGGCAGCCGGCGCACCGCGACGCCAGCGTGACGGTGATCGCCCAGGAGTCGTTGCCACCCGGTGTCGGCCTGGCGCAGGTCCGGCGCAACGTGCTCACCACCGGCATCGCCGTCGACGAGTTGATCGGCAAGGTGCTGGTCCTGGACTCCGGCGACGGCCCGGTCAGCCTGCGGGTCAATCGGGCGGCCCGGCCGTGCGCGTGGATGGACGTCACGGTGGGCCCGGGGGCGTGGAAGGCGCTGCGCACCACGGGCGGCATCCGCTGCACGCCGCTCAACGACGGTGTACTGCGCATCGGCCCGGTCGAGGTGACGGTGCAGCGGGTACCCGCGCCATAGTGTCGGCCGGGCGATCGCGCGGTGGCCATCAAGGTCCACAATGGTGCGACGGTGACTGGAGGTGGTGGCGTGACCCCCGAGCTGCGCGAGCTCGTCGAAGAGCTGCGGGCCGACCTGGCCGAGGACCAACCGGCGAGCCTGGGGTACGCCCAGTTCGGCGACGGCGCGGCCGCCGAGGCCGTGCCGGCCGGCACCCCGACCGGACTGCGGGACCTCCTGCTGGTCGCCGACGGGCTGCGTGCCGGGCGGATCGAGTTGCGGTCCACCTCGACCCTCGCCGACATCCAGTACTACCTCGACTCCGCACCGGACTGGTCACCCATCCCGGCGGACCGGGCGGGTTGGTTGGTGATCGGCACCCGCAGCGACGAGCCGATCTTCCTGGAGCGCGGCACCGGCGCCATCTGGTACTTCCCGCCGACCGGCACCGAGTGGGCGATGTCCGACACCTTCGAGGAGATCGCCCCCGACCTGGCCTCGTTCGTGCACTACTACCTGCTCGGCCCGGGGTACGCCGAGCTGACCCCCGCCGCCGACCGCTGGTACGCCTTCCTCGACGAGCAGGGCCTGCTCGACTGAGCCGCTCGCGCCCGACGGCCGGCCCGCTCAGACCGGGCTGATGTGCGCGGCGAGAATCCGCCAGCCATGCGGGTCGTCGTGCACCCAGGTGCGGGTGTAGCGCAGCCGCGCCGAGAACGCCGCGCCATCGAACACCCCGGTGACCCGGCCCAGGAAGAACGTCACCCCGGTCGACCCGACGACGAGCAGGTCCAGCTCCTCCTCGACCAGCTCGTCGATGACCGAGGTCCGGTCCCGGTGCGCGGCCAGGTCGTCCCGCTTGGTGTGTTTGCCGCCGTCCGGGCCGATGGCGATCAGCTGGTCGACGAGCAACTGGTCGAGGGCCGCCACGTCCCCGGCCCGCTGCGCGGCCTGCAGAGTGCGCTCGGCGTCGAGCAACTCCGCCTCGCGTTCGCTGTCCGGCATGGTGCCGTCCTCCTGATCCGTCCGCCCGGTGCCACGTCCGTCGGTGCTACCGCATTGTGGCAGCCGGCGCGGCTCGAACGGGTGCGGATCGGCCCGGTGGCCGCAAGCTCGATCACCCCCGGCCGGGTTCTACAGGCCCAGCCGGATCCGTACCACGGTCTCCTCCGGCCCGTCGAGCACGGCGACCTCGTCGCAGATCTGCTCGACGATGGCCAGGCCCCGCCCCCGCGCGGCGTCGGCCGCCGGCATGTCCCGGCCGAAGGCCCGCCCCGCTCCCTGATCGATGACGTCGCAGATCAGCTGGTCCGCCTCGGCCCACAGGTGGACCCGGCCCCCGCCGGTGGCGTGTTGCAACGTGTTGGTGGCCAACTCGCTGACCGCCAGCGCCAGCAACTCCACCCGGTGCGGTGGCATACCCCGGGCCAGGGCCCGGGCGCTGACGAAGGCGCGCAGCGCCCGCAGGTCGGTCGCCACCTGGTACGCCATGGTGTCCGGCATCAGGGCAGCAGCACCCTTCCTCGAAGCGACAGCCGTGCCGGCACATCATGTCACCTGCGGGCTCACTGACCGTGTCGTCCGTTCGGCGGTGATCGGGGTCGTCCGGTCAGGAGGCCGCGTCGAAGCCGATGGACTCGCTCAGCTCGCGCCACCGGGCGTCCGACGTGGCGAGAGCCTCGGCGGCAGCCCCGGCGCCCGCCACGGCGTCAGAGCCGAGCAGCAGCCGGCCGGGCGGATCGTCGACCCGGGTGATTCGGATGATCGCCTGGGCGGCCCGGACCGGATCGCCCGGCTGGCTGCCGTTGGCCCCGCGCAGTCGTTCGCGGGCTGGTTCGATGACCGGCCGGTACGGCTCGCTGACCGGGAGCATCTGCATCGAGGAACCGGCCCAGTCGGTCCGTAGCGCGCCCGGCTCGACGCTGGTGATCCGGATCCCGAAGGTCGCGACCTCCTTGGCGAGGACCGCCGAGAATCCGGCGACCGCCCACTTGGCGGACTGGTACGCGCCCAGACCGGTGCTGGCCACCCGGCTACCGACGCTGGAGATCTGGACGATGTGCCCCCGCCCCTGCTCCCGCATCACCGGCAGGGCGGCCCGGCTCAGGTTGACCACACCGTAGAAGTTGGCCTCGATCTGCGCCCGGAAGTCGTCCTCCGGCATGTCCTCGATCGCGGCGACGTCGGCGTACCCGGCATTGTTGACCAGGATGTCCAGGCTTCCGAACGCGTCCACCGCGCTGCGCACCGCGGCGCGGCCGGCGGCGGGATCGGTGACGTCGAGCGCGACCGCCCGGACCTGGTCGCCGTACCGGTCGGTCAGGTCGTCGAGCTGCGCCTGGTTGCGGGCGGTGGCGATCAGTTGGTCACCGTCGGCCAGCACAGCCTCGGCGAGGGCGCGGCCGAGCCCTCGTGAGCTGCCGGTGATGAGCCAGACTCGGGACACGTTGCCTCCTGCTACGAGCGGATGTTCAGGGCCCCGATGAGGTCGTCGCGCAGCGTGAACCGGTACCGCAGCTCGATGGGGCTGCCCGGAAAGCTGCCGGAGACCCGGGTGCGCACCAGGTACGAGTCGCCCGCCTGCGGCGTGGCCGCCAGGGGCTCGGCCGTGTACGACGTGTCCGCCATCGTCCGCTGTCGCCAGGCCCGGATCGCGGGCCGCCCCTCGTGCACCCGGTCCTCGTCGGCCACGCTCGCGGTGTCCGCGAAGCAGGCGACGAAGGCGTCCAGGTCGTCGGCCTGAGCAGCCTGGAAGTATCGGTCGATCACCTCGGGCAGGTCGACCGCCATCTGCTCCTCCTGCGCCGTGGGCCACCGCCGGGCCGCCGCGAGAATCCCCGTTCGATCCCACCGTACGAGACCGTGCCGGCACCGCGCGGACCAACCGGAGAACCGCAGATCGGGGGATCGGTGCCGGGTTTGCCGCCGGTGGGCCCGGGTAGCCACGCGTCTCCGGAACGGGAAGGGCGGGGCAATGGCCGAGCTGGCGTTCGTCGACAAGGTTGCCGCACGGGCGGGTGTCCCACCGGCGCAGGCGCGTTCGTTGATCGAGGCCGTCCTGCGGACCCTCACCGAACGGCTGAGCGGCGGCGAGGCCGCCGCGCTGGCACCCCACGTGGCCGACGAGTTGAGTCCGCTGTTGGTCAAGGCCGTCGAGCCGCCGGAGGCGTTCGGCTACGACGAGTTCCTGCGCCGGGTGGCGGACCGCGCCGGAACGGACCGTCCCGCCGCTGAACGGGGAGCGCGGGCAGTGCTCCAGACGATGCACCGGGTCGTCGGGCATCGGGAGTTCGAGGACGCGATGTCCCAACTGCCGGCGGACCTGCGAGCGCTGGCGCAGCCGCTGCCGCACGGCCCCTGACCGACCTCGCCTCCACCACCGGACGCCCAGGTATCGATGGCCGTTCGGTCGCTGGCGTGCCGTAACGGTGCCGTATCTACTGTGCGTGACCGATCGAACGCGCAGTGGTGGTGGCCGGCCGCGCCCGTCTGCCGGGCCCTCGCCGCTCCGAGCCGAGGAGCGTCCCCTTGAGGTTCATGGTGTCCCCGCGCGCCCTGCTGACTGCCGCGGCGGCGACCGTCGTCGCGCTGACCACCGCTGCCCCCGCCCCCGCCGCCGCGTCCCCGCGCACCTACCGGGTCGTCGACCTGGGCGCCCTGAGTGGCGGGGACGGCGCCGCGACGGCGATGAACGACCGTGGCGACATCGTCGGTTGGAGCACTGTCGCCGACGGTTCCCGCCACGCCGTGCTCTGGCGTCGCGGCGTCATCACCGACCTCGGGGTGTTGCCCGGCGACACGAATTCCGCCGCCGTGGACGTCAACGAGTTCGGGGACGTGGCGATCACCTCGTACGGCGCGGACTACCTGACCCGCGCGGTGCTCTGGCGCGACGGTCGGCTCATCGACCTGGGCACCCTGGGCGGCGAGAACAGCGTGGCGATCGGCGTCAACGACCGGCGACAGGTGCTCGGCACCAGCGAACCGGGCGGCGACATGCCGCACCGGTTCCTGTGGCGCAACGGCGTCTTCACCGACCTGGGCCGGGAGTACTTCTACGAGTTCACCAGCGACCTCAACAATCGGGGTGACGTGGTGGGCGGGTTCAACGTCCCGCCGCAGGACTACCCCTGCACCTGCGTCGGCGGCCTGCTGCACGACGGGGCGCTCACCCAGATCGGCAGCGAGGCCGTCGGGATCAACAACCGGGGCCAGGTGGTGGGCGCGGCGAACGGGCGGGCGTTCCGCTGGCGCAACGGGACGCTGACCGACCTGGGTACCCTCGGCGGCGACTGGAGCCGGGCCACCGCGATCAACGATCGGGGCGTGGTGGTGGGGTACAGCAGCACCGTCGACCAGTGGCACCCGTTCCTCTGGCGCAATGGGGTGATGACCGACCTGACCACCCGGGGCCTGCTGGTGACCGACTGGATCGAGGACATCAACGTTCGAAACCACCTGGTTGGCGCGCGGGGGAACCGGCCGGTGCTGTTCCGCTGAGCGGGCGCCGAGCGGAGCGCGGTCCGACCGGTCGTCGGTCAGACCGCGCCCCACCGGGTGCTAACCGGCGCTGACCACCCACTTCTGATAGGCGGCACCGGAGTACGTGCCGAGCTGGATCTGGGTGCCGTCGGCGGTGGCGCCACCGGCGGCCTCCAGCACCTTGCCCGACTGCGGGTTGCGGATCGACCCGTCAGCCTGTGGCTGCCAGACCTGCGCGCCGGTGCCGTTGCAGGTCCAGAGCTGGACCTTGGTGCCGTTGGCCGTGCCGCCGTTGTCCACGTCGAGGCACTTGCCGAGGGCCCGGTAGGTCTCGCCGACCCGGCTCCACGTCTGCGCGCCGGTGCCGTTGCAGGTCCAGAGCTGGATCTTCGTGCCGTCCGCGGTGCCGGCGTTGTCGATGTCCAGGCACTTGCCGCCGACGCCGGTGATGCGCCCGCCGGTCGGCGGCGGGGTGCTGCCCGGTATGGCGTTGAGCGTGTACCACGCCTCGGTGCTCCACAGCGACTGGCCGCTGGTCGAGGTGAACGGGCGCGGCGAGCGCAGGTAGACCACCCGGCCGGCCTTGAGGCCGCTGATGGCCAGGGTGACCTTCTTACCGTCGGCGGAGAGGGTCGCCGAGGTGACGGTCAACGTCTCCTCGTCGATCTTCGGGCCGCCGTAGCTGGACGTCGGCTGGTACCGCCACTGCTTGACCTTGTAGTGCGCGGCCAGGTTGGCGGCGGTCTCCGCCGAGACCGGCTGGGTGTACTCCACCTCGAAGCCTGCGGCGGTGGCCCGCATGGCCAGCATCTCGAAGGTGGTGGCGCTGTTCGGGGTGAGCTTCTGCAGCCCGTACGTCAGCTTGCCGGCCTGACCCCAGTTGCCGCCCGCGCCGAGCCCACCGACGTAGATCGCGCCGTCCGGGCCGATGTTGACCTCCGAGACGCCCGCCTCCAGGCCCTGGGTGAGCCGGAACAGGGCGCCCTGGTACTCGCCGTTGACCTTCTCCACCGAGGCCCTCTGCAGGCCGCCGTAGGTCACGTCGCCGATGACGAACTGGCCGGCGTACCGGCCGCTGGTCAGGTACAGCGGCGTGCTGGGCGAGTTGGCGATCTCGTTCTGCGGCATCCACAGCACCGGTGCGGTGACCGGGCTGTTGTCGAACGGGCCCGCCGGGGTCGTGTAGTGGTTGAAGAACCGGCCCTGCTTGATGTGCACCAGCTTCGACGCGGGCAGCCAGCCGCCCTGGTTGTCGGTGACGAAGATGCCACCCTCCGGACCCCAGCCGATGCCGTGCGGGGTACGTAGCCCACCGGCGATGTAGCTGATCGCGCCGGTGTCCTTGTTGACCCGGATGGCGGTACCCCGGTTGACGGCGGGCTGCGGGACCGTGGTCGCGCCGCCGTAGTCGATCGACACCGACAGGTTCACGTAGAAGGACCCGCTCTGGTAGAGCAGACCGAACGCGAACTCGTGGAACTTGCCGCCGTACGGCCAGGTGGCGACGGTGTCGAAGCGGTCGGCCACCTCGTCGCCGTTGGTGTCCACCAGCCGGGTCAGCCGCTGCTTCTCCGACACGTAGACCACCCCGTCGACGACCTTGAGGCCCATCGGCTCCTTGAGGCCACCGGCGATCTTCTTGGTGGTCACGTTGCCCGGCCCGGTCGCGCCGCCGGTGTTGCCCATGATGTACACCTCACCGTCCACGGAGGTGCCGGACTGGTCGCTGCCGCCCCAGGTGGAGATCACCAGCCGGCCGTCGGGCAACCAGTCCATCCCGGTGACCTTCGGTTGGAAGCCGTTGGGCCGCAGGTTGGTCAGCGTGTAGCCGGGGTGTACGCCGGTGAGCGGCAGGCCGTCGCCGGGGGAGTCGGCGACCCCCTCGCACTCCTTGCGTCCCGGAGCGGTCACCCGGACCACCCCGGCGTCGGTGCTCAGCGCCGAGTTGGGGACGACCACGAACGACGAGGTGCCGGGCGGCTTCCACTCCAGGGTGATCTGCTGGCCACCGGCACGCTCGAAGTGGTCGATCCGCAGCGGGTGCAGCCCGGCGGTGAGGGTGACGGTGCCCTCCTTGGGCGGGGTGGCGCCGTGCAGCCCGTCGTGGTTGATCACCACGGTGTTGTCGATCGTGAGCTTGGACCCGTCGTCGCTGCTCAGCCGGAACGCGTAGCTGCCGGCCTGGGTGGTGATGTTGCCGAGCACCTGCGAGACGAAGTTGTCCTCGAAGCCGAAGTCCGCCGCCGACGACCAGTTGATCGTGGGCATGAGCTTGTCCACGTTCGGGGTCTGTGCGGGCTTGAGCGTACAGATCTCGGAGAGCGGCACCTGCACGTCGTAGACGCGCAGCGTGACGCCCGGTTCCTGTGCCGGGGCGGCGCCGGCCGGGTCGGCCCAGAAGCCGGCGGCGAGGACGAGTGCCAGCGCACCCAGGACAGGACTGCGGAATCGGCGTGGCAGCCGTGTGCCCATCGTTCCTCCATCGAGGGTAGGAGTGTCCGACGGCCGGCGTGGCGCAGTGGTGGGGTGGTGGCCGTCGGGCCCGGCTCCGTAACGCCCTCGACGCCGACGAGTGACGATTCGGAAACACCGGGTTGATGGGTCGAGACATTAAGGGGTTTCGATCAGGGTGTCCATGCCTTTGCATCGATACATCAAAAGTTCCCGATGTTCGTGCGAAAGTTCGCGGCGTACGCGAGAAATGCCCCGGTGTAGGAGGTGCCGCGACCTACCGACGCCCCCCGCGCCGCGCCGGCCCACCGGCCCGGTTGCCGGGCTTGCCGGCCGAGGTGGCGGTCTTGCGCGCCGGGGTGGCGGGCCGACGGGCCGAGGTGGTGGTGCGGCGTGCGGGGGTGGCGGGGCGACGGCGGGAGGCCACCAGCACGACCGCGGCGACCACCACGACGAGCAGGGCGGGCAGCAGCCAGGCAGGGAACCCGCCGTCCTGCTGCTTCGGCGTGGCCCCGGCGGGCTGGTCGGTGGGGGCGCCGATCACGCCCGTCGCGCTGGGGCTGGTGCCGGCCTGGCCACTGCCCGGCGACGGCGTGCCGTCGATCAGCGCGAGCAGCGTGGGCGCCGGCCCGTCCGTGGGCACCGTCCAACCGGCCGGCGCCGCCGTGCTGGGGCCCTGGTAGTCGAAGGTGACGCTGCCCCGCACCGCCTCACCGTCGGAGGCGGCCGAGAGGTAGGTGGCCGTGTATTTTCCCTTCGCCGGCCAGTGCGCGACGGACACCATGGCCGGAAAGCCGGTGTGGTAAAGCCGGGGCTCGAACACGCCGTTGACCATGAAGTATTCCTGGACCGGCTTGTCCAACCGCTTCGGTTCGCCGTACGACCAGCCGTTGTCCACCCTGGACCCGTTCGGCGCGGTGACCGTGAAGTGCGCGTTGGAGGCCGGCTTCTCGGTGAAGTACAACCCCACCTGCGTCAGCGCATCGCGCACCACCGTCCCGGTGAGCGGGGTGGAGGTCGCCAACTGGCCGTGCGCCGACGCCGGAGCGGCGGGCAGCAGCAGCGAGACCGCCAGCGCCGCGGCGAGCGCCGCCACGGTACGGCTCAGGACGTGACGCGCAGTGACCAGCCTCGATCGCATTCGTTCATGATGGTCATTTCCCCGCCGCGGAACAAGACGTAGAGTTCACCTCCCCGACGATCATCGCCGCCCCGTCCCCTCGCGTCGTTCGGAGTCCGCCGTGCCCCTTCGTGCCATCGGTCCCCGCGTACCCGCCGTCGTCGCCGTCGGCGTCCTCACCGCCCTGCTCGCCGCCGGGTGCGGTGCGGATGCCGAGCCGTCCACGGACACCCCCTCGACACCCCCGACCAGCACTGCGCCGCCGACCGTCGCGACCACGCCGACGCCGTCGGCCAGCCCCACGCCGAGCGCCGCGGCCAGCACGCCGGCGGTGGACCGGCAGATCACCGTGACGATCGCGAAGCGCCGGGTCGACCCGCCGACCGGGCGGGTCACCGTGGGTAAGGGTCAGCTGGTCCGGATCACGGTCACCTCGGACGTCGCCGACGAGCTGCACGTGCACGGCTACGACCTGGGCGCGCGGCTGCCGGCCGGCAAGGCCGCGTCGGTGGAGTTCCGCGCCGACAAGACCGGGCTGTTCGAGGTGGAGACGCACGAGACCGAGCTGGTGCTGTTCCAGCTCGTCGTCCGCTGACCATGGTGACCGGCGCTCCCGAGGTGCTGGCGCACGGCGTCGGTGGCCGGCAGGATCTCCCGATCACGCTGCCGCAGCTCGTCGTCGCCGCGGCTCTGACCCTGGTCGTCACGTTCCTCGCGCTGGGCCTGCTGTGGCGCGAGCCGCGGCTGGACCGGGACGCCACCGGTGGTCGACCGGTACCGCAGCGTCTGGCCCGGATCCTCGACGCGCCGTCGTTCCGGTGGGTGCTGCGCGGGCTCGGTCTGCTCGCCGCCGGCTGGTTCTGCCTGGGTTTGCTGGCCGGACCGGACACTCCGGACAACCCGACGGCCGGCGCGCTCTACGTGCTGCTGTGGGTCGGGTTGGTGCCGGTGTCGCTGCTGCTCGGACCGGTTTGGCGGGCGGTCAATCCGCTGCGTACCGTGCACCTGCTCGCCGCACTGGCGGCCCGGCGGGACCCGGCGCGCGGTGCCCGCGAACTGCCCGCCGGCCTGGGGCTCTGGCCGGCCGCCGCCACCCTGTTCGCGTTCGTCTGGCTCGAACTGGTCGCGCCCGACCGGGCCACCCTGCCGGTCATCACCGCCTGGCTGGCCGGGTACGTGGTGGTCATGCTGGCCGGGGCCGCGCTGTTCGGCGCAGGCTGGTTCGACCGGGCCGACCCGTTCGAGGTGTACAGCGAGCTGATCGGCCGACTCGCCCCGATCGGCAGGGCCGCGGACGGCGTGCTCGTATGGCGTAACCCGCTCGACGGGATCGCCGGGCTACGGCCCCAGCCCGGGCTGGTCGCCGTGGTGGTCGTGCTGCTCGGCTCGACCATGTTCGACAGCCTCTCCAACGCCCCGGCCTGGCTGCGCTTCGCGCAGGAGAACGGGCTGCCCCCGGCGGTCACCGGAAGCGGCGGGCTGATCCTGGTCATCGCCGCCGTCGCGGTCGCGTACCTCGTCGCCACCGGGGCAGCCGCCCGGATCGGGCGTGCGAGCGCGACCGAGGACGCCTCGGCCCGCCGACTGCCCGGCGAGCTCGCCCACTCGATCGTGCCGATCGCGGCGGGCTACCTGGTGGCGCACTACTACTCGCTGCTGATCCTGGAGGGTCAGCGCACCGTCGCGCTGCTCTCCGACCCTCTGGACACCGGCGCCAACTGGCTCGGCACCGCCGACTGGCAGACGCACACCGCCCTGGTCACCCCGTCCGGGGTGGCCAGCCTCCAGATCACCGTCATCATCCTCGGGCACCTGCTCGGAACGCTGCTCGCTCACGACCGCGCCCTGTACCTGTTCCCCCGAGCCCGAGCGGTGGCCGGCCAGCTCCCACTGCTGGCGCTGATGGTCGCCTACACCGTCGCCGGTCTGCTGCTGCTCTACGCCGGCTGACGCACCCGGATCCGGGGCGGTACGCGCCACTTGTCAGGATGGGGCGTGGACTCCGATCTTCGCCGCTACCTCGACGAGTTGGTCGCGACCGCCCGCGACGTGCTGGGTGACGACCTGGTGGGCGCGTACGCCGCCGGCTCGGTGGGGCTCGGCGCGTACCAGCCCGGCCGCAGCGACGTGGACGTGGCGCTGGTCTGCGCCGGGCCGCTGACCGAGACCGCCAAGCGCACACTGGTGGCGCGGCTGCGGCACGAGGCGCTGCCCTGCCCCGCGCGTGGACTGGAGCTGGTCGCCTACCAGCGGTCGGTGGCCGCCGCCGGTAACCCGGCGCCGGGCTTCGAGGTCGAGCTGAACACCGGGGCCGAGATGCCGTTCCGGTGCACCCTCGACCCGGCGGACCGCCCGCCGACCGACGGCCGATTCTGGTACGGACTGGACCGCAGCATCCTGCACCAGAGTGGACTGCCACTGCTCGGACCTCCGGCGGGGGAGGCCTTCGCCGACCTGTCGCCGGCCGACCTGCGCCACCTGCTGATCGAGGCGCTGTCCTGGTGGCTTGCCCTGCCGACGCCTCCGGACGACCGGCCCGCGCCCGGTGCCCAGGATGCGGTGCTCGGCGCCTGCCGATCCCTGGTGCGACACCGTGACGGCGTCTGGCTGGCCAAGATCGCGGCCGGTCGACGGCTCCTCGACACCGGCGAACAGGCCGAGGTGATCCGCCAGTCGATCGCCGCACGGCACGGCGGGCCGCCACCCACCGGCGCGCAGGCCCGCGCCTTCCAACACCGGGTCCGTGCCGAGATCGCCGACCAGCCCGAATAGCGGCCGGCAGCTGTCCGGACTGGTCGGCTGGCCGGAACCGCTGCGAAGGCCGTTACGGGCGGGCAGCGGTGACCAGGTAGAACGTAAAACCCGCCAGCATGGGGCCGGCCATCAGACGCTGAAGCCACGGCTGAGCGTCCGCCTCCGTCAACTCCCCGGCCGCCACCGCGCGAGCGGAGTTGCGCCGTAGGCCCAGAATCTGGTCGGCCGTGTCGAAATCCCGAAAGACCACGGCGACGGCCTCGACCGAGCGCACCCGCAGGCCGGCCTGAGCCGACAGCCGGACCAGCTCCCGGCCGATCGTCGGATTGCGCACCCGCCCCGCGACGAACCGGGCGAAGCGGCGACTCGTCCGCACGTCCTCGTCGGCGACCGCCAGAGTGTCCCAGTCCGGCTCGGCCATCGCGAACACGCCATCGGGGCGCAGCACCCGACGAACCTCGGCCAGCACCGTCGCGGGATCCTCGACGTGCATCAGCACGCGATCCACCCTGGCCCGATCCACGCTGGCGTCGGCCAGCGGGAGTGCGTGCGCATCGCCTTCGCGCAGCTCGACGGTCGGTCTGTCGGCCAGCCGCCGACCGGCCTCGGCCAGCATCCGCGACTCGCGGTCGACTCCGACGACCAGGCCGCCGGGCTGAGCGGCGTCGGCCAGTCGCCCGAGATCGGTTCCCGGGCCGCAGCCGATGTCCACCACGGCATGACCGGGCCGCACGTCGAGGGCGTCGACAAACCGCTGCTTGTACGCGATGCCGACCGCGGTGGCAGCGGCCGTGTCCAGGTAGGCGATTTGGTCCGGAGCGGCGGTCGCCGCCGTGAGCTGGCTCATCCACCCACCCAAACACAGCGTCGCGGGCGTACCGCGAAGACGTTGTGCAGATTCGGTGCAGATCCGCCCCGGACCCGTTTCGATCGTCGTGGCGTCAGCCCCGGGCGGCACCGTTCTCGCTGACCGGCTGTCCAAAGGGCAGGAACGGTACGGGAGCCGGGTCGCCGACGTGCCGCCGGAGGACGGGGTCGCCGACGCCGCCGTGCCGCCCGAGGTCGGTGTCGGTGTCGGTGTCGGTGTCGGGCCGCTCCGGGACGACGGCACGGTCGGCGGACACGGCCGGGTCGTCCGCGAGGGCCGGTCCGCCGTCCCGCTCGTGGCCGGGCTGGTCGTGGCCGGGCAGCGTGTGGCCGGGCTGGTCGTGGCCGCTCTGTTCGTGGCCGGGCAGCGTGTGGCCGGACTGCGTGTGGCCGGACTGGTCGTGGCCGGACTGCGTGTGGCCGGACTGGTCGTGGCCGCTCTGCTCGTGGCCGCTCTGCTCGTGGCCGGGCTGGTCATCGCCGGACGGGCCGGCGCTGGGTCGGTCGGTGTCGGCGCGCTCGACGCTGATCCGGTCGACGCCCGTCCGGTCCACGGACCGGGCACCCACCATCGGGTACTCGGCGGTCTCCGAACCGCCGGCCGCTGCGGCCATGACCGCGGCGGCGGCCAGGTCGGCCACCCGCTTCGCCTCCCGCTGCACCCGGGCCCGGACCTCCTTGGCGTGCCGCTCGGCGGAATCGCCGGCTCGCCGGGCCTCCTCCAACCGAGTGCTCTCGGCGGTGAGGTCGCGGCGGACCTCGTTCAGCCGCTGCTGCACGCGGGTCAGCTCGTTCTCCAGGGTCTCGCCCTCCTGGCGGATCTCGGCGAGCTGCTGGCTGGCGGTCTCCAACTCGGCGTGCAGCTGGGCAGACTCCTGCCGGCGCTCCTCGATCTCCTGCTGCAGGGCGGTGAGCTGCTCCTGGTGGGCGGCGGCCTGCTCGTCGGACCGGTTACGCAGCTCGGTGACGTGCTGCTGCGCCTCGGCCAGCAGCGCGGCGATCTGCTGCTCGGTCGCGCTGCGTTGCTCGGCCAGCTCCCGCTCCGCGGCCGCCTGCTGCTCGGCGACCTCCTGCTCGGCGACGGTCCGACGCTCGTTGATCTCGCGTTCCACCCCGGCCTGCCACTGGGCCATCTCCTGCTGGTTCTTGGACCGGGCGGCCTGAAGCTCCTGCTGGATCTGGGTGCGGGCCGACTTCATCAGCGCGTCGGCGGCGACCCGGGTCTGGTTGAGCTGCTGCGCACTCTGCTCGGTGATCCGCTTAGCCTCGTGCTGCGCGCGATCGTGCGCGGCCTCACCGTCGGCGCGCAGCTGCTCGGCGTGCTCGCGGATGGCGGTGAGCTCGGCCTCGGCCATGCTGCGCCGCTCCTCGTGCGCCTGCTCCTGCTCGGCGCGCCGGGAGGCCAGCTCCTCGGCCAGGTCCTGGCGGGCCTGCGCAGCCCGCTCCCGGGTGTCGGCGAGGATCCGTTCCGTCTCGGTCCGCAGCTCGTTCGCCCGGTCGGTGGCCGAATCGGTGATCAGTGCGGCCTGCTTCTCGGCCAGGGCCATGATCTCGCCGACCATCGGGCCCAGATCGTGGAACGACGCGCGGTCCACCTGCGCCGGCTGCTCGTGCAGCTCGGCCAACTCGGCGCGCAGCCGTTGCACCTCGGCGGTCAGCTCACGGACCCGGACGGCGGAGCGTCCGTGCTCGCCGCTCAGCATGGCGAGCTGACCGTCGAGCTCCTCCAGGTGCCGGTCGACCTGGCGTTTGTCGTAGCCGCGCAGCGTGAGCTCGAAGCTCGGCCGCGAGGCCGCATCGTCGCGTCCTGCGAGCGGCTCAGCGCCGATGGACATGCACCATCCTCCATACGATCGAGGCGCCAGGGTCGGCGGTCGACCGCCCCGCGGGCCGTGAGTGTGGCGCAACGCTACCGCCGAGCCCGCGCCGAGCGTAGGCCCTGGGGTGGGGAAGGAGTAAGGGGGGAGGGTCGGGAAAGCGACGCTGGCCGGTCGCGGGTGGGCGACCGGCCAGCGTGGTTGGGGCGTGGGTCAGCCCGCGACGGACTGGTTGTAGTCCTTGATGGGGGTGGTGAGGGCCTGCTCCTGCTGCTCCAACGCGGCGCGCGGGTCGGTGCCGCTGAGCACCGCCGCCTGCATGGCCTGCTCCGCGGCCTTGCGGGCCTGCGGCATCGCGCCGAGCAGGCAGCCCTGGGTGGCCTTGCTCAACGGGGTGTTCTGCAGCTGGGTGATGGCGGTCTGGAACTGCGGCCGCTGCGCCACCCACTGCTTGTCGACGTCGGTCTCCAGCGCGCCCTTGCTGATCGGGAAGTACCCGGTCGAGGTGT
This sequence comes from Micromonospora vulcania, assembly GCF_042658605.1. NCBI lineage: Bacteria > Bacillati > Actinomycetota > Actinomycetes > Micromonosporales > Micromonosporaceae > Micromonospora > Micromonospora vulcania. The sequence goes on from NZ_JBHSQS010000007.1 coordinate 100,464, forward strand.
GCCAGGTGGCCTGGGTGTCCTTGTCGGACAGAGACTTCACGAACTCCCAGGCGGCGCGCTTGTGCGCGTCGTCCTTGCCCTTGCCGACGACCCAGAGCGATGCGCCGCCGATGATCGGGCCGCCCGCGTCGGTCGCGTTGATCTTCGGGTAGTTGCCGGTGGCGATGTCGAACTTGCCCTCGGCGCTCTTGAGGAAGCCGCCCAGCGAGCCGGTCGACTCCAGGGTCATCGCCACGGTGCCGGCGGTGAACGCGTTGTCGGCCGTCGTGGTGTTGCTGTCCAGCTTGGGCGCCAGGCCCTCGTCCACCATCTTCTTCCACCAGGCGAGCAGCTTGATGTGGTCGTCGGTGGCCAGCTTGACGGTGGTGCCCCGGCCGTCGCGGCCGTTGCCCTGGTCGCAGTACTCCTGGTTGCCCGAGGCGGTCCACTGCTCGAGGAACCAGCCGTAGAGCGCCGCGCCGAAGCCGTACTGGGTGACCCGGCCGTTGGCGTCCTTGACGGTGAGCTTGCGGGCGGCGGCGGTGATCTCGTCGAGCGTCTTCGGCGGGTTCGCCGGGTCGAGACCGGCCTTGGTGAACGCCGTCTTGTTCAGGTAGAGCAGCGGCATCGAGGTGTTGAACGGCATCGAGTAGAGCTTGTTGTCGACCGAGTAGTAGCCGGCGATGTTCGGCTGGATGTCGGAGGTGTTGGTCTTGTCGGCGTCCACGAAGGACTGCACCGGCACGATCGACTTCGAGTCGATCATGAAGCGGGTGCCGATGTCGTACACCTGCACCACGTCCGGCGCCTGCCCGCTGTTCAGCGCGGCCTTGTACGCCGACAGGGTGTCGTCGTAGGTGTTCTTGAACTGAAGGTTGACCTTGACGCGACCCTTGTTCTTCGCGTTGAACTGGTCGGTGAGCTGCTTGAGCGCCTCGCCGTTCTTGCCGCTCATCGCGTGCCAGAAGTCGATCGACACCTCACCCTTGCCGTCCAGCGCGCTCGCCGCCGGGGCGTCCGTGCTGCTGCTGGCGTTGCTGCTGTTCGACGTGGCCGAACCGCAGGCCGCGGCGGTGGCCGTGAGGGCGGCGAGCGAGAGCCCGACCGCCATCCGGCGCAGAGTGGTACGCACTGTTTCCTCCTACTACTGGGGTGAGGGAATTACTTGACCGCGCCGGCCGTGAAGCCCCGGACGAGCCAGCGCTGGCCGAAGATGACCAGCAGCAGCGTCGGCACCAACGTGATGGTGATGCCGGCCAGGAGCACGGCGGGGCTGCCGCCCTCGTTGTCCTTGAGGGCGAAGACCGCGGTCTGCAGGGTGTTCAGCGAGTTGTTGCTGGACGAGATGATCAAGGGCCAGAAGTACATGTTCCAGCCCTGTAGGAACGACCACACGGCGATGCCGATCAGAGCCGGCCGGCTGGCCGGCAGCAGGATGGTGACCAGGAACCGCAGGTGGCCGCAGCCGTCGATGACGGCGGCCTCGCGCAGCTCCCGGGGAAACTGGGCGAACGCCTGGCGCAGCATGAACACGCCGAAGCCGCTGGCCAGGAACGGCAGGATCAGGCTGAGTCGGTTGTCGTTGATGCCCATCGACCGGATGAACAGCGCGTTCGGCACCACGATCGACTCGTACGGCACCATGATCGTGGCCAGGAACAGCCAGAAGATCGGCCGGCGCAGCGGACTGCGCAGGAAGACCAGGGCGTACGCGGCCAGGCACGACGTGACCAGGTGCCCGAGCATCACGCTCAGCCCGACGAAGAGCGAGTTCATGAAGGCCGGGGCCAGTGGCACCACCGGCTGTCGCCAGGCCGCCCGGTAGTTCTCCAGCGTCCAACTGCCGCCGAAGAGCTGCGGCGGCTGGTGCAGCAGTGCGCTTGACGGCAGGAAGCCACCGAGCACGGTGAGCAGCACCGGGAAGAGCAGCACCACCGCGGCGATGCCCAGCCAGAGGTAGGTCAGGACGGTCGGTACCGGACCGGGTCGGTTCACGCTTCTGCTCACCGGTAGTGCACCCGCCTCTCCAGGACGCCGAACTGCACCACGGCGATCAGTACGCCGATCACCAACAGCACCAGACCCTGCGCGCTGGCCAGCCCGAAGTTGCTGTTGTTGTTGTGGAACGCGTTGTCGAAGATCGAATAGACCAGCGTGCGGGTGTGCCCGTTCGGCCCGCCGTCGGTCATGATCTGCACCTGGCCGAGCGCCTGGAGCGCGGCCAGCGTGGTGGTCACCACGGCGAAGAAGAGGCTCGGCGAGATCATCGGCAACACGATGCTGACGAACTGCCGGGGGCCGGTGGCGCCGTCCATCCGGGCCGCCTCCAACACCTCCTCGTCCACGCCGGCCAGGCCGGCGGCGAGGACGAGCAGGTTGAATCCGGAGACCATCCACACGGTGACGCCGACGACCGTGGCCATCGCCCAGCCCGGCTCGGTGGTCCAGTTCGGCGCGGGAACGCCGATCAGACCCAGCGCCCAGTTCACCGGCGAGATGCCGGGATTCAACATGATCAGCCAGACCACGCTGGCCGCCGAGACCGAGTAGGCGAACGGCAGGGCGAAGGCGGTCCGGAAGACCCGCATGCCGGGCAGGCGCTGGGTCATCGGCGCGGCGAGCGCGAGCGGCAGCAGCACGCCGGGCACCACCACCAGGACGGTGAAGACCAGCGTCTGCCAGAGCACCGTGCCGAATTCCGGCGTGAGCAGCTCGTGGAAGTGCGCCAACCCCACCGACCGGGTCGGGTTGCCCAGGATGTCGTTACCCCGGGTGGCCAGGAACACCGCCTGGAACAGCGGGAAGATCACGAAGACGCCGAGGCCGGCCAGGCCGGGAAGGACGAAGAGCAGGCCGAGTGCCGTTTCCCGGGTTCGCGCCGGGGCGGCGCCCCGGCGGCTTCGGCCGGGCGGCCGGTCGGTACGCGCGGCGGGGTTCGCCGCGAGCAGGGTCGGAGCTGTCACGCTGGGCAGCCTGCACAGCCCGCGCGTCCGGCCGGGGTGAATCAGGTGGCGGACGGCTGACGCGACAGTGACATTGCACTACGCAGCGTCACCTCGCGCCGCGGGCATCTGGCGATCGGGCGGTATACCTCAGAGGCATAAATATGACTCTGAGGTATACCGCTCGTTGCACCGACCGCTCCCGCCTCCGGCCGCCACGGCACCCCGTGCTCAGCGCCGACGGGCGAGCAGCACCGCGTCGTGCAGGGTGATTTCCTGGCCCTCCGGGTCGTGGCCCGTCCGGGGCCGCGCCTCGGCGGACAGCACCTCCCACCGGGCCGGGTCGAGGGAGTCAGCCACCTCCTCACCGGTGAACATCATGTCCGGTACGTGCAGCCGGTGCGCCGACGTCCACAGGTCGAACGGGTGGTGCCCGACGATCAGCAGGGTGCCGCCCGGTGCCACGGCGGCGGCCAGCCGGGTGAACAACTCCCGCCGCTGCTCCGGAGGCAGGTGCATGAACTGGGCGGACACCAGGTCGTACGCCTCCTGCGCCGGCGGCGTCTCGCGTAGGTCGGCGTGCGTCCACTCGATGAGGTCGCCGACGCCGGCGGCGTCGGCGTGCCCGGCGGCCCGGCCCAGCGCGGTGGTGGAGATGTCCACGGCGGTCACCCGCCACCCGCGCTCGGCCAACCACACCGCGTCGGCGCCCTCGCCGCTGCCCACGTCCAGCGCCCGCCCCGGCTTGAGGTCGGCGGCCTCGGTGACCAGCTGGGGGTTCGGCCGACCGCTCCATACCGTCGGCCGGGACCGGTAGCGCTCCTCCCAGGCCGGCGCCTCGAAGGCGGTGGCCAGCATCTGCCGGTACGCGGTCAGCGCGGCCTCGGTGTCCGCGGCGATCAGGTCGGCGTTGATCGCCGCGCCGGCATTGAGCCCGGCCGCGGCGGCGGAGATCACCTGGCTGCGCAGGTCGGCCGCGTTACCGGCCACCCAGACGCCCGGGACGCTCGTCGCCCCCGAGGGGTCGGCCGGGATCTGGGTGCCGATCACGTACTCGCCCATCGTCACCTCCTCCGGAGCCAGACCCAGCCCCACCAGCAGGCCGGCGCGGGGGACCATCCGGGTCGCGACCACCACCGCGTCCAGCGCCACCACCCGGCCCGAGGCGAGCCGGACGCCGGTCAACGCGTCGCCGCTGACCTCCAGTCCGGCCACCGGACCCGGCACCACGGCGATGCCCCGGGCGGCGAGCCGTTCGGCCGCCGCCTCGTCCGGAGCCGGGGCGTCGTGCAGCAGGAGCAGCACGTCCGAACTCCACTGCCGCCACATCTCCGCCTGGTGCAGGGCCAGCGGCCCGGTGGCCAGCACGCCGATCCGCCGGTCCCGAACCTCCCAGCCGTGGCAGTACGGGCAGTGCAGCACGTCGCGGCCCCACCGCTGCGCCACTCCGGGCACGTCGGGCAGCTCGTCGGTCAGCCCGGTGGTGACCAGCAGCCGCCGGGCCCGGAGGGTGCTCCCGTCGTCGAGGCTGAGCTTGAAGCCCTCGTCGTCCCGGCTCGCCGCGTCCACCCGGCCGGTCCGGAACTGCCCGCCGTAGCCGGCCACCTCGGTGCGGCCGGTCGCCAGCAGCTCGGCCGGCGGTGTGCCGTCGCGGGTCAGGTAGTTGTGCACGTGCCCGGCCGGGGCGTTGCGCGGCTCGCCTGAGTCGATCACCAGCACCGACCGCCGTGCCCGCGTCAGTGCCAGCGCCCCGCTCAGACCGGCGGCGCCGCCGCCAACCACCACCACGTCGTACGTCTCGTCCACTGGGTGTCACCCTCCGCTCGTCGCTGCGCCCACCATCCGCCGGGACCGAGCAGGCGGCAACTATCCTTGCCGTTATGGCAAACGACGACAGTGCGGCGCTCGCCGCGGTCGGCCCACGGCTGCGCACCCTGCGCCAGCAGCGCGGCACCACGCTGGCCCAGCTCGCCGAGCTGACCGGCATCTCGGTGAGCACCCTGTCCCGGCTGGAGTCCGGCGGCCGGCGGCCCACCCTGGAACTGCTGCTCCCGTTGGCCCGCGCCCACCGGGTGCCCCTGGACGAGCTGGTGGACGCCCCGACGACCGGCGACCCGCGGGTGCACCCCAAACCGATCGTGCACCACGGTGTGACGTTCCTGCCGCTGACCCGCCGGCCGGGCGGTTTGCAGGCGTTCAAGCAGATCCTTCCGCCGAACACACCCACCGGAGACCGGACGCAGCAGACCCACGAGGGCTATGAGTGGCTGTACGTGCTCTCCGGCCGACTGCGCCTGCTGCTGGGCGAGCGCGAGCTGACGCTGACGCCGGGCGAGGTGGTCGAGTTCGACACCCGCCTGCCGCACCTGATGGTCAATCCCGGACCGGGCACCGCCGAGATCCTCACCCTCTTCGGGCCGCAGGGTGAGCGGCTGCACGTCCGCGCCCGTCCCGCCGGCCGGTGATCGCAGGCGGCGATCGATCAGGATTCGAGAAGCGTCGCGAGTGCCGTCGGGCCTAGCCTTTTCCCAGGTGGCCGGCATGATGCCGGACCTTGAAACGAGAGGGAGCCCGAGAATGTCCGCGAAGACTTCCCCGCCGGTGTCCGACGGCTTCAGCACCGAGGAGCGCGCCGCGATGAAGGAGCGCGCCGCCGAGCTGCGCGCCGAGGGCAAGAAGGGTGCCAAGCAGGCCGACGGGCTGCAGGCGGTCCTCGACCGGATCGCGCAGATGGCGCCGGACGATCGTGCGCTCGCCGAGCGTGTGCACGTGACGGTGTCCGCCGCGGCCCCGGAGCTGTCGCCGAAGACCTGGTACGGGATGCCCGCCTACGCGAACGCCGAGGGGAAGATCGTCGTCTTCTTCCAGGACTCCGGCAAGTTCAACTACCGGTACTCGACCCTGGGCTTCCAGGACACGGCCAACCTGGACGACGGCGATCTGTGGCCGGTCGCGTACGCGCTGCAGAAGTGGAGCCCGGCGGTGGAGAAGAGGGTCGTCGAGCTGGTGCGGGCCGCGGTCTCCTGACCGTCGGCCCGCAGCGCGGGGCCGGGGGCGCGCCGGCTGTCAGCCGACGCGACCCCCGTGCCCCGTTCGCGCTAGGCGCGCGTCCTGCGTTGCCGGGCGACCAGCAGCAGTGCGGCGCCGAGCAGTACGGCCAGAGCGCCAGCACCCATCCAGGTCAGCGGGTACGACTCACCGGTCACCGGCAGCTTGCCCCGCACCGGGATGGTGATGGTCGACCCCGGTGACACCGGCGCGGGCCCGGAGGGCGGCGTGCCGGTCACGGTCGCGGTGTTGCGTACCGACCCGTGGTGGTAGTCGGCCTTGCTGACCGTGTACGTCGCGGTGCAGGTGACGGCGGCGCCCGCCGCCAGGGTGACGGAGCCGTTGGCGGTCTGGCCCGGGCCGCAGGTGATCGGCCCGAGGTTCGCCGAGGACGCTGGCGCGGTCAGGGTGTCGGTGATCGTCACGTCGGTCAGCGTCACCTGCCCGGTGTTGGTGACCACGAACTGGAACGGCACGTGCTGGCCCGGCCGGGTGATCTTGTCGGTGCTGCTGGACTTCACCACCGTGATCGCCGCACCCCGGGTGGCGGTCACCTCGGCGGTGGCCGGTCCGGAGCGCACCGGGCTCGGCGGTTGCTCGCCGGGGAAGGTCGGCGGCGTACCGGCGGCGACGGCCGTGTTGGTGATCCGACCGGCCTCGATGTCGGCCGCGGTCACCGTGTAGGTCGACGTGCAGGTGGTGTTCGCCCCGATCGCCAGCGTGACGCTGCCGTTGGCCACCGGCGGGGTGCCGCAGGTGATCGCACCGGGCGTACCGGTGCCGGAGAACTCCGTCTCGTCGACCGTCACCGCACTCAACGCGGTGGTGCCGGTGTTGCTCACGACGAACTCGTAGGTGATCACATCACCGGTCGCGGACACCGTGGTCGGCGTGACCGACTTGGTGATGGCGATCGCCGGGTGCGGGATCGGGATGTCCAGCGGCGACGGCGGGGAGACTGGCGGCGGACCGAACGGCGGTGTGCCGGTCGCCGAGGCGGCGTTGTTCAGCGAGGCGCCAGCGAAGTCCGCCTCGCTCACCGTATAGGTCGCCCGGCACTGGATGGATGCGCCCGGTGCCAGGGTCACCTGGCCGTTGGGAACGTTCTGCGGGCCGCACGTGATCGGGCCGAGCGAGTCAGGAATGGACGGCGGCAGCACGGTGTCGTTGACGGTCACCCCGGTCAGTGTGAGACCACCGTTATTGGCCACCAGGAAGGTGTACGGCACCTCCTGGCCCGGGGCAGTGATAACCACCGTCGTCGACGCCTTGACCACGTCGATGCTGGCGATGACTCCGACCTCCGGGATGGTCAGGGTCGACGGCGGGGAGTCCACCGGCGTGCCACCTCCGGGTGGGGTGCCGTGGGCGGTGGCGACGTCGGTGACCCCGTCGTTGTCCAGGTCAGCCTGGGTCACGGTGTACGTCGCCGTGCAGGCGGTCTGGGCGCCGGGCGCGAGGACGGTGGCGACACAGGTGATCGGCCCGAGGTTGGCGTTGGACGACGGCGGGGTCTGCACGTCGGTGACGTTGACGTTGGTCAGGGTGAGCCCACCGGTGTTGACCACGTGGAACCGGTACGGCACCTGCTGGCCAACCATATTGATCGCGACCGTCTCCGAGACCTTGACCACCGTGATCGCGGCGATCAGCCCCGCCTCGGGGATGACCAGCGTGGAGGGTGCCGAGTCGACCGGCGTGCCGCCTCCGGGTGGGGTGCCGTGGGCGGTGGCGACGTCGGTGACCCCGTCGTTGTCCAGGTCGGCCTGGGTCACGGTGTACGTCGCCGTACAGGTCGTGGACGCGCCCGGTGCCAGGGTCGTGACCGGGCAGGTGATCGGGCCGAGGTTCGCGTTCGACGACGGCGGGGTCTGCACGTCGGTGACATTGACGCCGTTCAACGTCACGTTGCCGGTGTTGACGACCAGGAACCGGTACGGCACCTGCTGGCCCACCGAGTTGATGATCGGCGTGGTGGACGTCTTCACCACCGAGATCGACGGCGTGAGGTCGGCCGCCGGGATGACCAGGGTCGACGGTGTCGAGTCGATCGGGGTGTCACTGTTCGGCGGGGTGCCGTGCGCGGTGGCGGTGTCGGTCACCTCGTCGTTGTCCAGGTCGGCCTGCGTCACGGTGTACGTGGCGGTGCAGGCGGTCGACTCACCCGGCGCGAGGGTGACCTGCGGGCAGGTGATCGGGCCGAGGTTCGCGTTCGACGACGGCGGCGCCTGGACGTCCGTCACGTTGACGTTGCTCAGCGTGGTGCCGCCGGTGTTGACGACCAGGAACTGGTAGGGCACCTGCTGGCCCACGGTGGCGATCGTCGGCGTGGTGGAGGACTTTACCACCGAGATGGCCGAGACGACCTCACCGGCCGGGATCGTCAACGTCGCCGGCGGCGACTGCACCGGCGGACGCCCGCCGGGCGGGGTGCCCTGCGCGGTCGCGCTGTCGTTGAGCGAGCCGAAGTCCAGGTCGGCCTGGGTGACCGTGTACGTGGCGGTGCAGGTGGTGTTGATGCCCGGAGCGAGGGTGGTCGTCGCGCAGGTGATCGGGCCGAGGTTGGCGTTCGACGACGGCGGGGTCTGCGTGTCGGTGACGGTCACGCCGGTGAGCGTGAACCCGCCGGTGTTCACCACGTGGAACACGTACGGCACCTGCTGCCCGACCGTGCTGATCGTGGCGGTGGTGGAGGTCTTCGTGATGTCGATCGAGGCGACCAGGCCGGTCTCCGGAATGGTCAGCGTCGAGGGCGGTGAGTCGATTGGTGCGCCGCCGCCGGGCGGGGTGCCGTGCGCGGTGCCGGTGTTGGTGACTCCGTCGTTGTCCAGGTCGGCCTGGGTCACCGTGTAGGTGGCCGTGCAGATGGTGGTCGCACCGGGTGCGAGGGTGGTGACCGGGCAGGTGATCGGGCCGAGGTTCGCGTTCGACGACGGCGGCGCCTGCACGTCGGTCACGTTGACACCGGTCAGGGTGAGGCCACCGTTGTTGACCACGTGGAAGCGGTACGGCACCTGCTGCCCGACGGTGGTGATCGACGCGGTGGTGGAGGTCTTGGTCACCGCGATCGAGGCGACCAGTCCCGCCTCGGGGATGGTCAGCGTCGAGGGCGGCGAGGTGACCGGGGTGCCGCCACCGGGCGGGGTGCCCTGGGCGGTGGCGGTATCGGTGACGCCGTCGTTGTCCAGATCGGCCTGCGTCACCGTGTAGGTCGCGGTGCAGGCGGTGGTGGCGCCGGGTGCGAGGGTGGTGACCGGGCAGGTGATCGGCCCGAGGTTCGCGTTCGACGACGGCGGCGTCTGCACGTCGGTGATGGCGATGTTGGTCAGGGTCAGGCCGCCGCTGTTGAGGACCAGGTAGCGGTAGGGCACCTGCTGCCCGACCGTGGTGATGGCCACGGTGGTGGACGACTTCACCACCGTGATGGCGGCGGTGGGTACCTCCGTCGGGATCGTGAGGGTGGCCGGCTCCGAGATCACCGGGCCACCGGTCGGTGGGCTGCCCTGGACGGTCGCGGAGTTGGTGACCTCGTCGTTGTCCAGGTCGGCCTGGGTGACGGTGTAGGTGGCCGTGCAGGTGGTGTTCGCGCCGGGTGCGAGGATCGTGACCGGGCAGGTGATCGGCCCGAGGTTCGCGTTCGACGAGGGCGGGGTCTGCGTGTCGGTGACCACGATGTTGGTCAGGGTCACGCCACCGGTGTTGACCACGAAGAACGAGTACGGCACCTGCTGGCCGACGCTGGTGATCACCGCGGTGGTCGACGACTTCATCAACGCGATGCTGGCCGGGGTCGCTCCCTCGCAGGCGAGTGTGGTGCTGAACGGGAAGTAGTGGATCTCGCCGCCCTGGTGGTCCAGCGTACGGGTGATGACGCTGCCCTCGGTGTTGCTGGACGACAGGTCGGTGAGGCTGGCGTTCGGCGCGTAGATGGTCCCCTCGACGGTGGCCGAGTTGGCGGTGAGGGTGATCGCGGTGGCCGTCGGGAAGTTGATCAGAACGTACTGGGCCTGCGTGCCGCCGATACCGGAGAAGTTCGGGACGTTCCAGGCGAAGGTGTTGCCGACGCCGCTGGTGTCCACGTTGACCAGCAGCGGCGTGCTGGCGGTGGGCTGGCTGGCGAAGGTCAGCGTCTGGATGTTGTTCAGGTCGCTCGCGCTCAGGTTCAGCACGTTGGTCACGCCCGGGGTCAGCGTCACCACGGCGTTGCTGCCCGCCGGGATCGGCCGGGGCAGCACGTCACCGTTGGGCGTACGCAGGACCACGGTGTTGTCGCAGGTGGCCAGGCCGGCGGTGGTGTCCCGGAAGGACGCGAACGCGGCGCCGAAGTTGATCGGCGAGGCGGGCCCGACGCTGTCGACCGGCTGCCGGGTGACCAACTCGACGCGGGGGTAGGCGTCGTAGTTGTTGTTCGGCAGGATCCGGGTGTTGACCTGGGCGCCGTTGTTGTCGGTGTTGCGGACGACGGTGCCGGTCAGGTTGCCGATCTTGGCGTACCCGTTGGAGAGCACCTGGAGGCGGCTGCCGGGGACGCTGCCGGCGAAGTTCACCCGTCCACCCACGACCAGGGCGGTTGGGTTCGCGTCACCCGGGACCACGAACGAGCCGGCGGTGTTGTTGGCGAGCTGATAGTTGCCGAAGCTGAGGTCACCGCCAACGGCCATCGTGCCCTCGTTCTCGTTGGTGACCACGTTGGCGTTGCCCTCGGTCATCACCCCGAAACTCTGCGCCGGGGCCACCGGGTTGATCGGCCCGATCGATCCGTCGACCGCGGCCAGGACCCGGTTCGTGGGCGGGGACGCGGCGGGCATCGGTGCCAGCAGACCGTTCACCGCCAGCACGCCGCCGACCGCCACCAGTGCGGCCGTCCGTGGCCGACGGTTGATCCACGAAAAAATTCTCATCACGCCCCCGTGTGTCAGATGTGCTCCGGGAGCGTAACGAGGCAATTGATGCTGTGTGGGGGGTTTGTCCGAATAGTCGGGGTCAGCGCGGTGCGGCGAGCGGTGGCGTCGACGGCCCGAAGGTGGTCAGGAACCGGTCCCGGAACGTGTCCATCGGCCACACCGGCGCCTGCGGGCCGGGCCGCAGGCCGTCCTGCCAACCCCAGCCCGCCACCCGGTTCAGCACCGCCGGGTCGCGGGCGACGATGGTGATCGGCACGTCCCGGCTGGCCCCCTCGCCGGTGACCACCGGCGCCGGCTGGTGGTCACCGAGGAAGACCACCACCAGGTCGTCGTCGCCGTAGGTCTGCACGTAGGAGATCAGGGTCTGCAGCGAGTAACCGATGGCCCGTCGGTAACCGGCCCGGATCCGGCCGGTGTCCCGGTCGTCGGCGTCGCCGCTGTCCGCATGGCCGGCCGCCGCGCCGTGATAGATCGAGCCGTCGCCGACCTGATCCCAGCCGATCATGTTCGGCACCGCGGTCCACGGCGAGTGGCTGGAGACCAGCGGGATCTCCGCCAGCAGCGGACGGCCCGCGCCCGCCCGGACCTGCCGCTGGAAGAACGACAACGTGTACTGGTCGGGCATCGGCGCGTAGCTGAACGAGGGCCCCCGGTAGTCGAGCGCCTCCGCGTCGTAGTAACGCTCGTAGTCGAAGAACCCCTTCTCCGGCCACGGTTGGGTGGCCGCCGGCAGCACCCCGACGGTCTGCCAGCCGGCCCGGCGGAACGCGCCGTTGAGAGTGAGCCGGTCACTGGCGAGCAGGGTGCGGTGCCGCTGCTCGTTGTCCGTCCACAGCCCGGACAGCAGCGTGTCGTGCGCCAACCAACTGCCACCGCCGAAGGTGGGCGAGGTGAGAAAGCCGCTGCGGGCGCCGTACCCGGCGGCGCGCAACTGCTGGGTTCCCGCGTCCAGAACGGCGTTGACCTGGGGTGCCAACTCCGGGTCCTGCACCGCGTCCCGGCCGTAGCTCTCCACGAACGCGATGATGACGTCCTTGCCTCGCAGCCCGGTCAGCAGTTGGTCGCCCGGGACGTCACGGAACGGGTCGGCGGCGACCTGGGCGGTGAACGCCTCCCGGTCGCGTAGCCGCTCGTCCACCTGCCCGGCGTGCGCGCCGACCAGCGCGGTGACACCCGCGTCGGCGACCGGCGCGCCCGGGGCGACGCGTACCCCGACGACGGCGCAGGCGACCCAGGCGACGGTCAGCGCCGCCACCGTCCGGGTCGCCGTCCGCTCGTGCCGGACCAGCAGCGACGCCAGCCGCCGCAGCGCCAGCGTCAGCACCAGCAGCAGCGCGCCGACCAGCAGCAGGACGCCGACGGCAGCGCCGATCGCGCCGGCCCGACCCGCCGAGTCGCGGACGAACCCGAACGCGTCGTCCAGCAGCAGCCAGTCCAGCACCAGATCGAACGGCCGGTCGAGCGCGGCGCGGAAGCCCAGGTCGGCGAGCTTCACGATGGCCAGCAGGCCGAGCAGCGGCCCGACCACCGCCACCACCACCCGCCGGGGTCGCGTCGGCAGGGCCAGCAGCAGCGCGGCGACGAGCAGCCCCTCCAGCGGTATGCGCAGGAAGGCCCGGGGCGTGAGCAGGCCGAGCCGGTCCGGGCCGACCAGGACGGCGAACACCAGCAGCACGGCCAGCACGCTGCCCACCCACCCCGCGACCCGCCGCGCCGGGCCGCGCCCTGCCGCGGCCGACACGCCGGGAGTACGCGCCGACGACTCGTCCGCCACCGGACGGCGCGGGCGGAGCCTGCCGCCGATCCGGTGCGCCCAAGCGGGAAGGGTCATCACAGCCTCCAGTCGGAGTGGACGGTACCGCTTGAGCGGGCCGCCATCGCCGGAGCGTGCACCGGTAGTACCGGTACCAGCGGTGGCACGTTGACCGGGCGGATCGGCACGGCGGCCGGGCGGGCCGGCACGGCGACCGGGCGGGCCGGCACGGCGACCGGGCGCGGTGCACGGTGCCCCGGGCGGCGGCGCCACAGCCAGGCCACGTCCCGACCGAACGACTCGACCAGCAGTGCCAGTGCCGCCACCAGCACCAACATGGTCCACGGTCCCGGCAGCACCTGCGCCGCGGCCACCGTCAGCAGCACCCCTTGCGCGGCGGCCACCACCTTGCGCCAGTAGCGCGGCGGCAACGACCCGCTCAGCCAGGGCAGCACCACGCTCGCCGCGACGAACGCGTACCGCATCGCGCCGATGGCCAGCACCCACCCACCGGTCGCCGGCGCGACGTAGACGCTGAGCACCAGGATGAGGAACGCGTCGACCTCCATGTCGAAGCGGGCGCCCAATTCGCTGGCCGTGCCGGTACGCCGTGCCACCCGGCCGTCCACCGCGTCCAGCAGCAGCGCGACCGCGCTCACCGCGACCAGCAACCCCACCGGCGCGGGCCGGGCGAACGAGTCCACCACCAGCGCGGTGACCGCACCGACCAGGACGGCCCGGGTCAGTGTCACCCGGTCCGCCGGACCGAGCCGCACCGAGCCGGCTCGGTGCAGGCCTCGGCTCAACGCGAGGCAGGTGACCACCGCGTAGCCGGCACCGGCCAGCCAACCAGCGCTGCCCAGCCCCACCGTTGCCGCCAGCGCCGCCAGCACGACCAGTTGCGCGCCCATCCCGATCATCGGACCACTTCGAACCGTGGGCACCGTACCTCCGTGTCTATGATCGACGACCCCGACAGGAAATACGCGAAATGTGGCCGTTCGGTTCGGCCGGAGCAGAGGTGAGGTGCGCGACAGTGATCCGCGAGGCGTACGCCTGCTGGGTGCGCGAGCCCGGCGCGGCGGAGATCCGGCCGGTGTCACTGCCGGTCCCGGGCCCGGACGAGGTGCTGGTCCGGGCGCGCTACTCCGGGGTGAGCCGGGGCACCGAGACCCTGGTCTTCGCCGGCCGGGTACCCGCCGACCAGCACGCCGCGATGCGTGCGCCGTTCCAGGAGGGTGACTTTCCGGGTCCGGTGAAGTACGGCTACCTCAGCGTCGGCGTGGTCGAGCAGGGTCCGCCGGAGCTGCTCGGGCGCACGGTGTTCTGCCTGCACCCGCACCAGAGCGCGTACGTGGTGCCGGCCACCGCCGTGGTGCCGGTGCCGGACGGGGTGCCGCCCGCCCGAGCCGTGCTCGCCGGCACGGTGGAGACAGCGGTCAACGCGCTGTGGGACGCCGCGCCACTGGTCGGCGACCGGGTCAGTGTGGTGGGCGCCGGCATGGTGGGATGCTGCGTCGCCGCGCTGCTCGCCCGCTTCCCCGGCGTACACGTCGAGTTGGTCGACACCGACGCGCGCCGCGCGGGGGTGGCCGGCGCCCTCGGTGTCGGGTTCGCCCGCCCGCAGGACGCGGCCGGCGACCGGGACCTCGTGGTGCACGCCAGCGCCACCGCGGCCGGGCTGCAACGCGCGCTGGACCTGCTCGCCCCGGAGGGCACGGTGGTCGAGCTGAGCTGGTACGGCGACCGTCCGGTGCAGGTGTCACTGGGTGGCGCGTTCCATTCTGGCCGGTTGACCATCCGCAGCAGCCAGGTCGGCATGGTCTCGCCCGCCCGGCGCGGCCGGCGCAGCTACACCGACCGGCTGGCGCTCGCCCTGGACCTGCTCGACGATCCCGCCTTCGACGCGCTGATCACCGGCGCGTCCCGGTTCGCGGAGCTGCCCGACGTGCTCGCCCGACTGACCGCGGGCGACCTGCCCGCGCTCTGCCACCTCATCACCTACGACGACGGAGAGTGACCGTGTTCAGCGTGACCGTTCGGGACCACATGATGATCGCCCACAGTTTCCGGGGCGAGGTGTTCGGCCCGGCCCAGCGTCTGCACGGCGCGACCTTCGTGGTGGACGCGTCGTTCCGCCGGGCGGACCTGGATGCCGACGGCATCGTCGTCGACATCGGCCTGGCCACCGAGCAACTGCGGGCCGTGCTCGGCGAGCTGACCTACCGCAACCTCGACGACGAGGCCGCGTTCGCCGGGGTGAACACCACCACCGAGGTGCTGGCCCGTACGGTCGCCGACCGGCTCGTCGAGCGGGTGCACGCCGGCGAGTTGGGCGCCGGGGCGCGGGAGCTGGCCGGCATCACCGTCACCCTGCACGAGTCGCACGTGGCCTGGGCCAGCTACGAGCGGTCGCTGTGATCGAGGCGGGCCGGGCGGTGTCGGCCGAGCGGCCCGGCGCGACCGGTCGCGTGGTGCACGTCGTCCTGCCCGGGGACATCGACGATCCGGCCACCCCCAGCGGCGGCAACACCTACGACCGGCGGATCTGCCGCGGGCTCGGCGAAGCGGGCTGGTCGGTGTACGAGCACGCGGTCCCCGGGTCCTGGCCAGACCCCGAACCGGCCTCCCGGGCGGCGCTGGCCCGGCTGCTCGCTGCCGCGCCGAACGACGCCGTGATGCTGCTCGACGGCCTGATCGCCTCGACCGTCCCGGATCTGCTGGCCCCACACGCCCGGCGGCTGCGCCTGGTCGTCCTGGTACACCTGCCGCTGGACGACGAGGCCGAGAGTCGGGCGCTGGCCAGCGCCCGGGCCGTCATCACCACCAGCGAGTGGACCCGCCGTCGACTGCTGGCCCGCCACCCGCTGCCCACCCAGCGGGTCCGGGCCGCGCCCCCCGGGGTGCTGCCCGCGCCGTCGGCGTCCGGCTCGGCCGCCGGCGCGCGGCTGCTCTGCGTCGCGGCGGTCACCCGCCACAAGGGACACGACGTGCTCGTCGACGCGTTGTCCAGGCTGGCCGAGCTGCCCTGGACGCTGGTCTGCGCCGGCACCCTGAGCCGGGAACCCGAGCTGGTGCACCGGCTGCGGGGGCAACTCGCCGCCGCGGGCCTCGCCGACCGGGTCCGGCTGGCCGGCCCGTTGACCGGCGCGGCGCTGGACGACGCGTACGCCGCCGCCGACCTGCTGGTGCTGCCGTCGCGGGGCGAGACGTACGGCATGGTGGTCACCGAGGCGCTGGCCCGCGGCCTGCCGGTGCTCGGCACCGACGTCGGCGGCCTGCCGGAGGCGCTCGGCCACGCCCCCGACGGTGCGCGGCCCGGGCTGCTGGTCCCGGTGGACGACCCGGCCGCTCTGGCCGGCGCGCTGACCCGCTGGCTGCGAGACGCGGACCTGCGTGCCCGGCTGCGGCTCGCCGCCCACGCCCGACGGGACGCCCTGACCGGCTGGCCGGTGACCACCGCGCTGCTGGCCGCCGTACTGGAGGAGGTGGCGGCATGACCGTCGAGGAGACCCTGTCGTTCGCCGACTGGCTGCGGCTGCGCGAACCCGCCGACGCGGCGGCCCGCGCCGAGGACCTGCTGGACGCGGTACGTCCCCGGCTGACCGGCGACGCCCCGACGGTGATCCACGACCTGGGCAGCGGCACCGGTTCGATGAGCCGCTGGATGGCGGCACGGCTGCCCGGCCCGCAGCACTGGGTGCTGCACGACCGGGACGCCGACCTGCTGGACCGGGCCGCCGAGGCGATGATCGGGGTGACCGCCGCCGACGGCGCACCGGTCACGGTGCGTACCCGCCAGGGCGACCTCACCCGGCTGACCACCGCCGATCTGGCCGACGGCGCGCTGGTCACCGCGTCGGCGTTGCTGGACATGCTGACCGGCGAGGAGGTCGAGCGGGTGGTCGCCGCCTGCGCCGACGCCGGCGTTCCCACCCTGTTCGCGATCTCGGTGACCGGGCGGGTCCACCTCACCCCGGCCGACCCACTGGACCCGGCGATCGAGGCCGCGTTCAACGACCACCAACGCCGTACCGTCGACGGCCGGGGTCTGCTCGGCCCGGACGCCGTCGCCGCCACCGCCGCCGCGTTCGCCCGGCGGGGTGTTTCCGTGCGGGAACGTCCCAGCCCGTGGCGGCTCGGCCCGGAGCAGGCCGAACTGGCCGCCGAATGGTTCCGGGGCTGGCTCGGGGCGGCCTGTGAGCAGCGGCCGGACCTGGCCGGCCCGGCCCAGGCGTACGCCCGCCGTCGACTGGCCGACGCTGCGGCCGGCCGACTCGCCGTGGTGGTCGAGCACCGGGACCTGCTCGCCGGCATTTGAACCTCTCGCCCTCCCGGTACGTGCACTAGGGCAGGTGGACGATCTCCAGGGAGGACGGCGCCGATGTTCTGGGCCTGGGCACGAGCGGTCGGCGGGGCGGGTCTGCTCGCTGTCCTGCTGTGGCAGGTGGGCAGCGGCCCGTTCCTGGCCGGCGTACGTCTGATCGACGCGCCCGCGCTGGCGGCGGCGCTGTTCATCGGCGTACTCACGACGGTCTGCGCGGCGTGGCGGTGGAGTCTGGTCGCCGGCGGCCTGGGCGTGCGACTGCCGATGGCGACCGCGGTCGCGCACTGCTACCGGGCGGTGTTCCTCAACGCCACCCTGCCCGGCGGGGTGCTCGGCGACGTACACCGGGCGGTACGCCACGGCCGGGACGCCGGCGACCTCGGCCGGGGCATCCGCGCGGTCGACTGGGAGCGCACCGCCGGCCAGGTGGTCCAGGTGGCCGTCGCCCTGGTCGTGCTGGCCGCCTTCCCGTCCCCGGTGCGGCCGTACCTGCCCATCGCCGCCGTGCTGCTGACCGCCGCCGGCCTGGCCGGGCTGCTGCTGGCACGGGTCCTGCCGTACGCCGGTCGCTCGCGGTGGGCGCGGGCGCTGCGCACCGCGGTGGCGGACGTGCGTGCGGGGCTGCTGGCCCGGCGGACCTGGTTCGGTGTACTGCTCGCCTCCGCCGTGATGGTCGCCGGTCACCTGGCCACCTTCCTGGTGGCGGCGCGTACCGCCGGCTCGGACGCCCCGCTGTCCCGGCTCCTGCCGCTGACCCTGCTGGCGCTGCTCGCCATGGGGTTGCCCCTGAACATCGCCGGCTTCGGCCCACGCGAGGGGGTGGCCGCCTGGGCGTTCGGCGCGGCCGGTCTCAGCGCCGCCGAGGGCGTCGCAACCGCCACCGTCTACGGAGCACTGGTGCTGGTGGCCAGCCTGCCCGGCGCCGCGGTGCTGCTCGCCCGGCGGACCCGGATTCCCACCCCGGGTCGGGAAGCCGCATCGACCGGCGACTGTTGATCGATGGTGAGACGGTACGCGCCGCCACACGATGGTGGCGCCGCACAAAGGAGTCCCATGCCCGAAGCACTGCCGGTCGCCACGGTCCGCACACAGGTCACGGTTCCGCTGACGTTTCCCGACGGGTACGACACGACCGCTCGGGTGTTCTCGTTCAAGGGCCTGGTGGACGGTCGGGAACACCTCGCCCTCGGCCTCGGCGACTGGGCGGGTGCGCTGGATCGACTGGCCGCCCGAGGTGAACCCCCGCTGGTCCGCCCGCACAGCGAGTGCCTGACCGGCGACGTGTTCGGCAGCCAGCGCTGCGACTGCGGGCCGCAGTTGCGCGAGGCGGTGCAGCGGATCGCCGAGGTCGGCGGGTTCCTTCTCTACCTGCGCCAGGAGGGTCGCGGCATCGGCCTGTACGCCAAGCTCGACGCGTACGCCCTGCAGGACGCCGGTTTGGACACCTACCAGGCCAACCTCGCGCTCGGCCGAGGTGAGGACGAGCGGGACTACACCGTCGCCGCGCAGATGCTGGCGACGCTGGGCGTGCCGCGGATCCGGCTGCTCAGCAGCAACCCGGACAAGTCCGAACAGCTGACCCGGTTGGGCGTGGACGTCGCCGAGCGGGTCCCCACCGGCGTCTTCCTCTCCGCGGCCAACGCCGACTACCTCGCGGCGAAGGCGGCCAAGGCTGCTTCGTCCGCCGCCGACCTGCCGGTCAGCCCGTGAGTGCCGGGCCGGCGCCGGAGCGGCCGTACGTGCTGCTGAGCTGCGCCACCTCGATCGACGGGTACATCGACGACGCCTCGGACCAGCGGCTGCTGCTGTCCAACGCGGACGACCTGGACCGGGTCGACGCCGTGCGGGCCAGTTGCGACGCCATCCTGGTCGGCGCGAGCACAATACGACACGACGATCCCCGGCTGCTGGTGCGCTCGGCGCAGCGCCGGGCCGAGCGGTTGGCGTGCGGACGACCCGCCTCACCCATCAAGGTCACCCTGACCACCCGGGGGGACCTCGACCCGAGCGCCCGGTTCTTCACCGCCGGTGAGCCGAGCCGGGGCGGTGCGCCAGGCCGGCTCGTCTACTGCGCCTCGGGCTCGCTGGAGAAGGCCCGCGAGCGGGTCGGCCGACTGGCCACGGTGGTCGACGCGGGGGAGCAGGTCGACCCCGGCTGGCTACTGGGTGACCTGGCCGCCCGGGGCGTACGGCGACTGATGGTGGAGGGCGGCGCAACGGTGCACGCCCAGTTCCTCAACGCCGGCCTCGCCGACGAATTGCACCTGGTAATCGCCCCGTTCTTCGTGGGCGACGCCCGCGCGCCCCGGTTCGCAAGCGAGGGCGCGTACCCCTGGAACCCCGGCCACCGAGCCAAACTGGCCGAGGTACGCCAGATCGGCGACGTGGTCCTCCTCCGCTACGCCCTCTCCACCCGCTGCCCCGAAGTCCCCTGACCCCTACCCCGAGCGCTCGGGCGGTTGGGCAGCGGGCGGGGGCGGTGTCGGCAGTGAGCGGTATGACTCAGAGGCATATTTATACCTCTGAGTCATATCGCTCTCACCCATTAGCGGTTCCATGCGCCGGGGTGCGTCGGCGTCGGGCTGGCGGTCTGGTCCCACCGCCACCATCCGGCCACCTCCATTGAACCGGGGGCGCTCATCGGGCACCGTTCAGATTTGCACGAATCGCCGCCACCAGTACCCGCGCCTCGAAGCACCAGCCCCGCGCGCAATCACCCTCAGCGCTGCACAAGTGGCCATGCATCAGCACCATCCCACCACTGACGCCGGGGTAAACGGCCACTGCCCACACCAGCTCGTCGCGCGCAGTCGGGTTGGGGCGGATCTCGTTGGCAAGCAGGAGGAGACGGGTGCCGCGGGGCACGTCCAGCTCGATCATGTTCGACGCCCTCGCAGGTAGTGGCGGCTGAGGCTTTTCGCCAGCTAGTACCGCCAGCCCGCCGAGGTCGTGAGGGACAAGCTGCTCGGTGACCTCACCGTCCTGCAACACCAGATCGCCGTCGACACAGGTGCCCGCCGCCTTCAACTACTGCGCGCGGCCGGTTGCCTGTCCGTGATCGTCGCGCTCGGTCTGGTCGCTTCAGGACAGGCAACAATGGCTCGGCGCTGGTGGCGGACCGCGCAGCGGGCTGCCGACGAATCCGGTGATCTGGACGCGCCGGTATTGGTACGAGCGTGGGACGTCGTTAACGGCTGCTACGACGGCCGCTCCCCGACCGAGGTGGTGGCGTTGTCGGATCAGGTGCTGCCACTGCTGCATGGGCAGGCCACCTCGGCGACCTGCGGGCTGCTGGCCGGGCGGGCACAGGTCTTGTCCCTCGCCGGCCGGCACGCGGAGGCGATTGCGACGGTGCGGCAACTTTCTGACCTCGTCCGGGGCGGACACATCCCCGACGGGCTCAGGCTGGCAGCGGACCTGCTGGACGGCCTACCGGTGGACCAGCACAACACGCTGCTGCGGTCCGTCGCCCGTCAGGTAGCGGACCTGGTGCCCGAAGCTGAACGGCGCCGTTCCGTTTATGGCGAGATCGTGGAGCGGCTCGCCGCCTAGCATCCGGGGGTGCTCGTCACCTACACGGTCCACAACGGCACCACAGCCGCGCCGCTGTTCTCTCCACTCATCGAGCTGTACTCGAACGTCTACGCGGAACCCCCATACGAGGAAGGGCCGGAGCAGGTGGAACGGTTTGCCCGCGGTCTGCCGGCTGAGGCGACCCGGCCCGGGTTCACCCTCGTCGCGGCGCAGGACGGCGGCTCACTGATCGGGGTCGCGTATGGCTGGACGATGTCCGTAGGCGGTTGGTGGTCGCGCGCCGACCAGGAACCACCCGGCCACGTGCTCGTCGCGGAGAAGTTCGCCGTGATGGAGTGGATCGTCGCTCCCGACCGGCGTGGCGAAGGTATCGGCTCCAGACTGTTGCGGCGGCTGCTCGACGGGCGGTCCGAGCGGTACGCCACCCTGGCATCCGATCCCCGGGCCGCTGCGCGTCGGATGTACGAGCGGGCCGGGTGGCGGCAGGTCGCACGGTCGGCGCTGCCGGACGGGACGCCCATGGACCTGCTGCTAATCGATTTGCCGGCGGCGTCAGTTCAAGGCTGAGGCGGGGCTCTGGTTCTGCCGCCGATCGTGCTTTTGGTGGCGTTCCGGATCGGGAGGCCGCCACCCGTGATCGATAAGAACTCGTTGCCGGTAATACTGCCGCCCGAGGCGTTTTCCGGAGAGCTTCCATGCATGTTCTCTGAGTGGCGAAGCCGTCGGGAGTCATGGACATTTGACCGTCCGGTCCTGATCGCGACGTGCTGGACGTTGGTCGCCCTCTGGAGTATCTGACCTGGGTGGATGGGTGGGCAGCCGGTGCCTCGTGTGCGCGCAGGAACGCGTTGGTGACGATTGGATAGTCACTTCACAAGGTGACTCGAATATCACGCAATGAAGCCTTGCCGGTGCGCAAACATTCGAGACGAAATTGTGATTTCATCCGGACTCCCGACGCTACCTCAAACACCGTTGTCCACATAGGATCAAGGGCGGCCTGTGCGCAGGCATTCGGTAATGCATCCTTGTACGCTCACTTTGGAGGCCTCACGTGGCCTGGTTTATCAACCAGTCGTTTCTCATTATCCTGGCAGCGTTTCTGTTGGGGTTGCTCGTTGGTTGGCTCGTGTGGGGAAACCGGAAATCCTCGCCGCCCTCGACCGGCGACGCGTCTGCCGACCTGCTGGTCGCGGATGAGGACGTGGTGGCGCCGACCAGGCACTCCGAAGCGGTCCTCGCACACCGGGTGACCGCCGCGCGTGACGCCCGAACGATCGAAAGCGACCAGGAAACCCGACCGGTCGTCGTGGACGACGGGGCGAGAGCGGTCGAGGCCCGCGGTCCGCAACCGACCCCCGAAGGCCCCGCTGCGTCGGTCGAACCCGTCGTCGCGGAGGTCGTACCCGCCGAGAGCCGCGACGACGAACTGGAACGCATCGAGGGCATCGGGCCGAAGATGGCGAACGCCCTACGAGCGGCCGGCATCCGGAGCTTCCGTCAGCTCGCCGAGGCCGATGACAGCACGCGGCGCGCGGCCATCGAGGCGGCCGGTCTCACCTTCGCTCCCAGCCTCGTCACGTGGGGTCGCCAGGCACAACTGCTCGCCGACGGCGACGAAACCGGGTTCGCCGAACTCACCGAGCTGCTGGTGGCCGGCCGGGACACGGGGCGGGCCTGATGTCGAACAAGCTGAACAAGCTGAACAAGACCAAGAAGCCGAACACGTCGACCGGCAAGCGACGTTCGCTGGTCGGGCTGATCGTGGCCGTGCTTGGTCTGACCGTCCTGATGGCGGCGCAGCAGATCCCGAACCGGCACCGGATGGAGGCCGATCTGACCCAGCGTTCGACGCAGGCGCTGCAGTCGGCGGGTCTCTCCGATGTGCAGGTCACCTTCACCGGCCGCGATGGACGGCTCACCGCCGGCTCGTCCGCCGAGGCCGATCGGGCCCTGGACGTCGTCCGGCCTTTGGAGGGCGTACGCGACGCCGAGGCGCAGGTGCCTGCGGTGGTGCAGGCCGCTGTGCCCGTACTCCCGTCGGCCCTGGTGGCGATGGGCCACGGCACGGCTTCGGTCAGTGGCACCGTGCCCACCGACGGTTCTCGCGCCGCGCTGGTCGCCGCGGCGGGCGCCCTTGGTGCGGAGAGCGTCGAGGACCGCCTCACCGTCGATGCCGGCGTGACCGACACCGCGCTCACCGGCCTGGCGGACGTGCTGCGGGCCTTCGGTCGCGACTCGGACGGTACGACCGTGCAACTCGACGGCGGCGCGCTGACCCTGACCGGTCGGGTCTCATCCGAGGCGCACCACGACGCGGTGCTGGCGGCGGCACGCGCAACCGGTGCGAGGGTGGTCGACCAGATCGAGGTGCCGGACGTTCAGCGGCAGCTGCGGGACCTGCCGCAGCTCACCTTCGCCTCCGGCGGCGACGCACTGACCTCCACCTCCGAGGCGAGTCTCGTCGAGGTGGCCCAGCTGCTCAAAGCCAACCCGAGCACCCACCTTCGCATCGAGGGTCACACCGACGCCACCGGTCCGGCCGAGTCGAACCTCATCCTGAGCCGTGCTCGGGCCGAGGCGGTGCACGCCTTCCTGGCCGGCCAGGGCATCACCGCCGATCGGTTGAGCGCCAACGGGTACGGGGAGACGCGTCTCAAGGTCCCCGACACCACGGCGGCCAACCGGGCCGTGAACCGACGGGTGGAGCTGATCGCCAGCAGCGCCACATCCCTGACCGAGTGATCAGCGGGGAGGTGCCGGCTGCGTACGATGCGGGGCTGAGTTCCCCTCGTCGCGGCGGAGGTATCGGGCACATGGCAGGCCAGCACGAGGGGTTCGCCCTCGGCGTCGACCTCGGTACGTCCAACACGGTCGCCGTGCTGCGCTGGCCGGACGGGCGGACCCGTCCGCTGCTGGTGGACGGTCAGCCGGTCAGCCCGTCGGCGGTGTACGCCGACCCGGACGGCCGGCTGCACGTCGGCTGGGACGCGCGGCGGCTGGCGCAGGCCGACCCGGCCCGGTTCGAGGCGAACCCGAAGCGTCGGGTCGACGAGCCGGCCGTACTGCTCGGTGACCGCTCGTACCCGCCAGCGGAGCTGCTCGCCGCGGTGCTGGCGGCGGTCGCGCGAGCCGCGGTCGGCGCGGTCGGCTTCCTGCCGCCGGCCGTGCTCACCTGCCCGGCGGCCTGGGACGGGACGCGGCGTCAGGTGCTCGCCGACGCGCTGTTGCGGGCCGGCTGGCCGCAGGCGGCCGAGCACACCCTCGCCGGGCCGACTCCGCCGGGCACCCGGTTGCTGCGTGAGCCGGTGGCCGCCGCCCGCTACTACACCCAGGTGCTGCACCGGCCGGTGCCGGTCGGCGGCTCGATCGCCGTGTTCGACTTCGGCGGCGGGACGCTCGATGTGGCGGTGCTGCGCAACGAGGGTGCCGATCCGTGGGGTGACTCCGGCTTCAGCGTGGTCGCCGACGGTGGCCTGCCCGACCTCGGCGGGTTGGACCTCGACGCGGCGTTGGTGCAGCGGGTCGGCGAGCTGGTCGGCGATCGGCACGCCGCCCAGTGGGCCCGTCTGATCCGGCCGTCTGATCCGGCACAGCGCCGCGATCAGGTCCGGCTGTGGGACGAGGTCCGGGGCGCCAAGGAGACGCTGTCCCGGTCCACGGTGGCTCCCGTCGCCGTACCCGGGGTTGCCGATGCGGTGCAACTGACCCGGGCGGACGTGGAGCGGGTGGCCACGCCACTGCTGCGCCGCGCGGTGGACCGGGCCCGGGAGGTGATCGCCGCCGCCGGGCTCAGCCCCGACCAGCTCGCCGGACTGTTCCTGGTCGGTGGCTCGTCGCGAATCCCGCTGGTGGCCCGGATGCTGCACGCCGAGCTGGGAGTGGCACCGACGGTGCTGGACCAGCCGGAGCTGCCGGTGGCCGAGGGCGCGTTGACCGATCTGCCGCTGCACCGCCCGGTATCCGCGCCCGCCTACGCCGGACCGGCCATCGCCCCGGCGCACGCACCCGCGCCGCCGGTGTCGACCCTGCCGGCCGGACCGCCGGTGTCGACCCCGCCGGCCGGACCGCCGCCCGCGCTGCCCGCGCCGACCCCGCCGGCCGGACCGCCGCCCGCGCTGCCCGCGCCCGGCCCGCCGGGCGTACCGTCCACCCTGGTCGGCGGGTCCGGCACCACCGCGCCGCCGACGCCCGTCCCACCCGGCGGTACGCGGTGGCGGCGGGCCCGCTGGGTGGTGCTCGCCGCCGTGCTCGCCCTGGCCGGGGTCGCCACCGCCGGCACGCTCTATCTCACCCGCGACCGCTACCCGGACCTGGAGTTCGCGCTGAGCGGGCCGACCCGGGTGAAGGCCGGCGCCGAGCGGCCGACCGACACGTTCACGGCGGTCCTCGGCGACCGGGCCTACCTCGGTTACCCGCTGCCGGACGACCGGCTCGAGGTGGTGGCCGTCGACTCCGGCACCGGCGACGAATTGTGGCGCAAACAGACCGGCGTCACCGCCGACAGCTGGACGGGGCTGGTCGCCGTCCCGGGGGCGGTCGCGGTCCTCGCCGACGCGCCGGGCGACAGCACGCCGCGAGCGCTGGCCGTGCTCGACGGGCAGTCGGGCACGCAGCGCTGGAACCGGGCCATCCACGGTGACGACGACGTCTACTTCGCCGACGACACGGCGGTGCTGGTGGACCGTACCGCCGGGCGGCTGGTCGGCCTGAAGCTGAGCAACGGCAACGAGGCGTGGAACAAGTCCAACCCCCGCGATCAGTACGGCGGTAGCCGTACCGTCGTCCGGCCGGTGGGCAGCGCCGAGGCGGCCGGCGGGCCGGCCTTCCTCGACGGCACGCCGCGCGACCCGTGGGCGGCGAAGGGGCGGCGGCTGGTGCAGGTCGGCGCGGACCGGTCGGTCCGGCTGATCGACATGGCCTCCGGCGACCTGGTACGTCAGTGGGGCAACGTCGCCGACCTGGACGACCTGGTGGTGGCGCACGAGGACCGGCTCTTCGTGGCCAACAGCGACGGCGGGTACCAACTGCTGGCGTACGACCTGGGGTCCGGCGCGGAGCCCCGCGTCCTCTACCGGGCAGCGGACGACCAGCACCGGCCGAAGGAGCTGGTGGCCTGCGGCAAGCAGCGAGTATGCCTACTGGACGTGCCGAACGGCGAGGCCGCCCGTACCGAGGTGGTGGCGGTGACCGAGGGCGAGGCGGCGATCCACTGGCCGGCGCCCGGCGTGACCGACCTGGTTCCGCTCAGCGAGCAGTTGCTCGCGCAGCGGGACTATCCGGAACCGAAGGTCACCCTCTTCGACGCCGCCGGCAAGCCGGTGCTGCGCGACCGGGACGGCGTGGCGGTCCGGCTGGACGAGGGCAACCTGCTGGTCTTCGCCGAGCAGACCAGCACGGTGCCGGGCGACCGGAGCGTGGCCGGCGTGTGGGCCGAGTCGGGGAAGGTCGACGAACTGGGCCAGCTCCAGGACATCCGCAGCGCGTCCTGCTCCTGGAACACGCGGGTGCTGGCCTGCGGGGCGGACAAGGACTTCGTGCTGTACCGCCTGTCCGAGGACTGACCCGAGGGGCCGCCCGGTCAGGCTCGGATGATGTCCGTGCCGTCGATCCGGACCGGGACCTCGGTCAGGCCCTTCGGGGCGGGCCCGCCCAGGCGGGTGCCGTCGGCGACTGCGAAGGTGGAGCCGTGCGCGGGGCAGGTGATCACCCCGTCGCGCGGTGCGCCGACGCGTACGCCCTGGTGGGGGCAGGTCGCGTCGTACGCCTTGAAGGTGCCGGCCTCGGGCTGGACGACGAGTACGCCGTTGGCCACCGTGCCACCGCCGACCGGGACGTCGGCGGTGCGGGCCAGCACGGTGCCGGCCGTGGCGACCGCCCCGCCCGCCGGGGTGCCGGTGGCGCCGCAGGCGCTCAGCAGTCCGACCGCCCCGACCGCGCCGACTCCGGTCAGCAGGGCGCGTCGGCTCAGGCACCAGCGGTCGTCGCGGAGGAACTCCTGCCCGTCGTACATCCTGGTCACCTCTCCGTCGGGCGTCGGCGCATCCGGACGGGTCCGGTGGCTCGCCGGATCAGCCTGCCGCACCTGGCTGGACGCGCGATGCGACCGAGCTGAACGTTGGCTGGACGCCAACCTCCGTCACGAAGAGGGTCGGGGGGAGGGGCTGAGCACCGCGCAGGCGGTCAGCGCCTCCTTGGTCTTCGGGTCGCCGCTGTCCGGGTGGTCCGGGTCCAGACCGCGGTTGCTCAGGCAGGTGCGGTACGCGGTGGCCCGTCCGTCGCCCGACCCGCCCGGTCGGGTCCCCGGCGCACCGGACGCGTCCGGGCCTCCGAAGCCGCCCGGCCGGCCACTGGGCCGCACCGACGCGCACGCCTGCTGCGCCTTCTCCCAGGTCTGCTCGTCGACCCCGGCCGGCCGGCCGCCCCCCGGGAAACCCCGCCCCGCGCCGCGCGACGGGTCGGCGCTACCCGACGGTCGGGTGGTCGGAAAGCCGGACGGCCGGGCGGTGGGAAAGCCGGACGGTCGGGCGGTCGGGAAGCCGGACGGGCGGGCGGTGCCGCGCGCGCCGCCGGGGAACCGGGACGGGTCCATGGTCGGCAGCGCCACACCGTTGTCCCGCAGGCAGTCCTGGTACGCGGCGAACGCGTTCCCCGCCCCACCCGCGTCGCTCGGCGCGGCACTGTCGTCCGACCCGCCGCCGCAGGCCGCCAGCAGCAGCACGGCCGAGGCGGCAGTGGTCAGTACGGCCGCCAGGCGGCGTCTTTGCGTCAACGGCACGGGTACTCCTCAAGCCTGCTCCGGGACCTGCTCAGCGAACCGGTCGTACCTCGTCGGCGGCTCGGACCCGGCTCGGAGTTCCCTCGGAGCGCCCGGTTCCGAGCCAACTCTGAGGTGGGGTCGAGCCGCCGACGAGGCGCGGTGCGCAGACTGCCCGACCATGGGGATCGGCCTGAAGCGACGCTGGCGTACCCGGCGGGCCCGATGGTGGGCGGCCGGCGCCGTCGGCGTGCTGCTGCTCGGTGGGGCTGGCGTGTACGCCTGGTCCGCCGACGCCGCGGACGCGCCGGCCCGGCCGGTGACGGTGGCCGTCGACCGGGGGCAGGTCGTGGTCGAGGTGGCCACCTCGGGCACCGTTGCGCCGGCCACGACCCGCAGCCTCG
The DNA here is from genome assembly GCF_042658605.1 of Micromonospora vulcania. Taxonomy (NCBI): domain Bacteria; kingdom Bacillati; phylum Actinomycetota; class Actinomycetes; order Micromonosporales; family Micromonosporaceae; genus Micromonospora; species Micromonospora vulcania. The sequence continues at coordinate 128,112 of NZ_JBHSQS010000007.1, forward strand.
GCTTCACCGTCGCGGGCACCGTGCAGACGGTCGACGTCCGGCCGGGCAGCGTGGTGAAGGTGGGCCAGCGGCTCGCCTCGGTCGCCGACGCCGACGCCGCCGGTGCGGCGGACGCCGTCCAGGACGCCGAGGACGACCTCGACGAGGCCCGGGACGCGCTGACCAAGGCCCGGGAATCCAGCGACGACCCGGCGGCGAGCTGCCCGACCGGCACCGGGGTGCGGCCGGTGGCGTGGCGTTGGCCGCAGCCCACCGGCACGCCCGGCGCGACGCCGACGACCGCCACGCCCACCGCCAGCGCCAGCCCGACGTCCCGACCTACCGCGAGCTCCGCCCCGCCGACCCGCACGCCTGGCCGTCCCGCGCCGAGTGCCACCGGCGCACCCCGGACGCCGGGCGCTCCGGGGCCGAGCGGCGCGGGCTGCGCCGGCGGAGCCGCCACCCGGGGTACGGACCAGATCCTGACCGCCCAGCGCCGGGTCAACCAGGCCGAGGCGACCCTCACCGAGGCGCGCGAGGCGTTCGCGGGCACCACGATCACCGCGCCGATGGCCGGCACCGTGCTCAGCGTCGCGGGACCGGTGGGCAGCCAGGTCGCCCGCGGGGCCACCTTCATCACGCTGGCCGACACGTACGCCATGCAGGTGTCGGCGAAGTTCCCGGAGGCCGACGCCGGGGCGCTCGCGGTCGGGCAGAGCGCGACGCTGGCCCTGGCCGACCGGCCGGAGCAGACGTTCGCGGCGACCGTGGTGCAGGTCGACCCGGTCGGTGCCGTCGACGGCACGATGGTCCGCTACGGCGTGGTGCTGTCGTTCACCACCGCACCGGAGAACCTGCTCGTCGGGCAGAGCGCCGCGGTGACGGTCCGGACCGGTGCCGTGCCGGACGCGCTGCGGGTGCCGTCCACCGCCGTGCACGACGGCGCGGACCGTACCGGCACCGTGCAGCCGGCCGACGGCGGGCCGGCCCGCGTCGTCACGATCGGGCTGCGCGGTGGCCAGTACACCGAGATCACCTCCGGCCTCGCGCCCGGTGAGCTGGTGCTGCGCTCCTGGTGACAGCCGGCGCACAGGTTCGGCACAGTCAGCGTGGAGGATGGCCCGGTACGCAGTTCGGGTGCACACCGACATCCTCCGGCCGCCCACGGCCGGCCCCACGCCGACCGCCGACGGCGCACCCGCTCACGCCCGCCTGCTGGTGGTCGACGACGAGCCGAACATTTCCACCCTGCTGGCCGCCACCCTGCGGCTGGTCGCGTACGACGTGCGGGTGGCCGGGTCCGGGCGGGCCGCGCTGACCGCCGTGCAGGAGTTCGACCCGGACCTGGTCATCCTGGACGTGATGCTGCCCGACCTGGACGGCTTCGAGGTGGCCCGCCGACTGCGGGCCGCCGGGCGGCCGGTGCCGGTGCTGTTCCTCACCGCCCGGGACACCGTGGAGGACCGGGTCGCCGGCCTGGTGGCGGGTGCGGACGACTACGTGGCCAAGCCGTTCAGCCTGGAGGAGGTGGTGCTGCGGATCCGGGCCATCCTGCGGCGTACCCGATCGGAGCTGCCGCCGCCTCCGGACACCCGGCTGCTGCGCTACGCCGACCTGGAGTTGGACGACGACGCCCACGAGGTACGCCGGGGCGGTCGACCGGTCGACCTGTCGCCCACCGAGTTCCGGCTGCTGCGCTACCTGCTGGTCAACGCGGGTCGGGTGGTGAGCAAGGCGCAGATCCTGGACCGGGTCTGGAACTACGACTTCGGTGGCGACGGGCGGATCGTCGAGTCGTACGTCTACTACCTGCGGCGCAAGGTGGACCGGTCCGGTCCGCCGCTGATCCACACGGTGCGTGGGGTCGGCTACACGCTGCGGCTGCCGCGCGGCGACGAGTGAGCCGGTTGCCCCGGCCGCGTCCGTGGCCGCACTGGACGCTGCGGTCCCGGCTGGTCCTGGTCGTCGGGGCGCTCGCCACGCTGGCCCTGATCGGGGCGAACACCGCCGGTCTGCTGTTGCTGCGCAGCTATCTGGTGGACCGGGTCGACGAACAGCTCGCCGGTCAGGTCCGCCCGTTCACCGGCGGGCCCCGCCCCGGCCTGGCACCCGCCAGCGCCAACCCCTCGGCCGTGCCGACTCCGGCGCCAACCCCGCCGGCCCCGGCGGGGCCCTGGCCGGGCAGCGGCCCGCCCGGCCGGCTCGCCCGGCTCGGGCCGGACCAGCTGTTCCTGTACTACCGGGCCGACGGCACCCGCGACGCCGAGCACAGCAGCACCCCCAGCGCGGCGGCACCCGACCCGGGCTCGCTGGCCGAGGTGACCGCCCGCGCCCGCGCCGGTCGGCCGTACACCGTCCCCGGCGGCGACGGGGGCGCGGACTGGCGGCTGTACGCCGTGCCGGCGGGCGGGACCGGCGCGGTCGTGGTGGTCGGCGCCTCGCTGGCCGAGGCGAGCCAGACCGCCGATCGGCTGCTGCTCATCGACGTCGCGGTCACCGGCGGGGTGCTGCTCGGCCTCGGCCTGCTGGCCGCCTCGGTGGTGCGGCTCGGGCTGCGCCCGCTGACCCGGATGGAGCGGGTGGTCGCCGGCATCACCGGCGGTGACCTGGCCCACCGGGTGGACGACACCGACCCGCACACCGAGCCGGGGCGACTGGGTGCCGCGGTGAACCTGATGCTGGACCGGATCGGCACCGAGATGAGCGCCCGTGCGGCCTCGGAGCGCCGGCTGCGGCAGTTCGTCGCGGACGCCTCGCACGAGCTACGGACGCCGCTCACGTCGATCCGCGGCTTCGCCGAGCTGTACCGGCGCGGCGGCGCCCCGGCCGGCCCCGCGCTGGACGAGACGATGGGCCGGATCGAGAGCGAGGCCGCCCGGATGGGCGTGCTGGTGGAGGACCTGTTGTTGCTCGCCCGACTGGACCGGCAGCGTACGCCCACGCTGCGTCCGGTGGACCTGCTGGAGATCGTCGCGGACACCATCCGCGACGCGCACGCGCGTACGCCCGGTCGGCCGGTGCGGCTCAGCACGCTCGCCGAGCACGACCCGACCTTCGAGACGCCGACCGTGCTCGGCGACGAGCATCGGCTGCGCCAGGTCGCCGCGAACCTGGTCGGGAACGCGGTGCAGCACACCGGGCCGACGACCCGGGTGACCGTACGGGTCGGTCGGCTGGCCACCCCGTCGGCCGGGCCGCTGGTCCGCTCCGGGCCGGTGCCCGCGTCTGCCCCCGACGGGTACGCGGTGCTGGAGGTGCACGACGACGGGCCGGGCGTACCCGCCGAGCACGCCGGTCGGGTCTTCGAACGGCTGTACCGGGCCGACCCGAGCCGGGGCCGGGGCGGCGGCGGTGGTTCCGGGCTCGGGTTGTCGATCGCCGCGTCGATCGTGCACGCGCACGGCGGCTGGATCGAGTTGGAGACTGCGGCCGGCGCGGGGACGACGTTCCGGGTGCTGCTGCCCGCCGTACCCCCGGAGACGCCTGCGCCGCGCGACGACCCGGCGGCATCGATTCCGAGCCAGCTCTGAGCTTGCGTCGAAGATCCTCCCAGGCGTGCCGGCGAGGCTGACCGGCATGCGAGTGCGCCTGCCGGCCGTCCTGCGCCGGCCTCCCGTCGCGGTCAACGCCGCCCTGGTCCTGCTGCTGGCCGGCGGCGGCGCCTGGGCCTGGCTGTCGGTACGCGGGGACTCGGCGGAGGCCGGCCGGCCCACCGGCACCCGGACCGTCAGCGTGTCCCGGGGGACGGTGACCGCCACCGTCACGGCCGACGGCTCGGTACGCAGCGCCTCGACGGCCAGCGCCAGCTTCGCCACGGCCGGCACCGTCACCGCGATTCCGGTGCGGGTCGGCGACCTGGTGAAGAAGGGCCAACTGCTGGCCACCGTCGACCCGGCCGCCGCGCAGCGTGACCTCGATATGGCGAAGGCGAACCTGACCGCCGCGCGGGACGCGCTGGACCGCGCCGAGGAGGGCGATTCGGACACCTCGTCGGCGGAGAATTCGGTGACCCAGGCCGAGCTGGCGGTGGACGAGGCACAGGCCGGGGTGACCGGCACCCGACTGACCGCGCCGATGGCCGGCACGGTGGTCGCGGTCAACGGCACCGTCGGCAGTTCCGCCAGCGGGTCCGCCGGCAACGGCTCCTCCGGCGGCTCGACCGGAGGCTCCTCCGGCGGTTCCTCGGGCGGGCAGCAGAGCGGCAGCGGCTCGACCGGCTCCGGCTCCGGGTCCACCGGTGGGTTCGTCGAGCTGGCCGACCTGACGAAGCTCCAGGTCACCGCCGGCTTCGCCGAGGCGGACGCGACCCGGCTCAAGGATGGTCAGGCCGCCACCATCACCTGGAACGCGTTGCAGGGCGCGCAGGCCGCCGGCGCGGTGGTCGCGGTCGATCCGCAGGCCAGCACCACCAACAACGTCGTCACGTACGTCGTCACGGTCAGCGTGGCCAAGCTGCCGACCGGCGCGAAGCCCGGCCAGACCGTGCGGGTCAGTGTGGTCACCGGTACCGCCAAGGACGTGCTGCTGGTCAACTCGGCGGCGGTCACCGGCACCGGCGACCGGCACACCGTCACGGTGGTCACCGAGACCGGGCAGGAGAGCCGGCGGGTCACCGTGGGTCTCGCCGGCGACCAGGCGTACGAGGTCACCGAGGGGCTGACCGAGGGGGAGCGGGTGGTCCTGCCCCAGAGCAGCGGCACGGGCAGCACCGGGGGCGGTCTCCCCGGCGGGGGCGGCCTGTCGGGCGGCGGTGGCCTTCCAGGTGGTGGCTTCCCCGGCGGTGGCGGCTTCTCCGGTGGCGGTGCCCGAGGCGGGAACGGCACCCGCTGATGACCACGGGGAACGCGGCACGTCGACCGGTCCTGGACGTCCGCGCGTTGACCAAGGTGTACGGCGAGGGTCCCGCCGCGGTGCACGCCCTGCGCGGGGTCTCGCTCGCCGTCGCCGCCGGCGACTACGTGGCGATCATGGGCTCCTCCGGCTCGGGCAAGTCGACACTGATGAACATCCTCGGCTGTCTCGACGTGCCGTCGGACGGGCAGTACCTGCTGGACGGGGTGGACGTGGGTCGGCTCGCCGACCGCCAGCTCGCCCTGGTCCGCAACCGGCTCATCGGCTTCGTCTTCCAGGCGTTCAACCTGATCCCGCGGACCACCGCGCTGGCCAATGTGGAGCTGCCACTGGCGTACGCCGGGGTGCGGGCGGGCCAGCGGCGGCGGCGGGCGCTCGCCGCGCTGGACGCCGTGGGGCTGGCCGACCGCGCCGACCACCAGCCCAACCAGCTCTCCGGCGGCCAGCAGCAGCGGGTCGCGGTGGCCCGGGCGCTGGTCACCGAGCCGGCGCTGGTGCTCGCCGACGAGCCGACCGGCAACCTGGACAGCCGCTCGACCGAGGACATCCTGGCCGTCTTCGACCAGCTCAACGCGCAGGGCCGGACCATCGTCCTGATCACCCACGAACCGGAGGTGGGTGCCCGGGCCGGGCGCCTCATCAGGCTGCTCGACGGGCAGGTCCGCTCCGACGTCCGGCAGGGCGGGCGGCACGCGGCGGCGGGGGTGGGGCGATGAACCTCGCCGAGACCGTCCGGTTCGCGCTGCGCGGCGTCGCCGCCAACAAGCTCCGCTCGGCGCTGACCATGCTGGGCATCCTGATCGGTGTCGCCGCGGTGATCCTGCTGGTCGCGGTCGGCAACGGCTCCGCCCAGGCGATCACCGACCGGATCGAGGCCCTGGGCACCAACACGCTGACGGTGACCGGCACCAACCGGGGTGGTGGCGGTGGCGGGCTGACCCTCCAGGTGGCCGACGCGCTCGCCGACCCGGTGCTCGCGCCCGACGTACGGTCGGTCTCCCCGCTCGCCACCACCAGCGCCACCCTGACCGTCGACGGCACCGACCACGAGGTGCCGCAGTTCGTCGGCACCCGACCGAGCTGGTTCACCGCGGCCAACTCGCCGGTGGCCAGCGGTGCCGCGTTCAGCGCCGACGACGAGGCGCAGGGTCGCCGGGTGGTGGTGCTCGGCCGGACGGTGGCCGACGAGCTGTTCGCCGGGGTGGACCCGGTGGGCCGGCAGGTCACCGTCGGCGGTGCGCTGTTCACCGTGGTCGGGGTGCTGGCGGCCAGGTCCTCCACCGGTTTCCAGGACGCCAACGACACCGCCATCGCCCCACTGCGGGCGGTACGCGAGGTGCTCACCGGGTACGGGCCGCTCAGCTCGATCCTGGTGGAGGCGACCGACCCGGACCGGGTGTCAGCCGCGCAGGGACAGATCTCCACCGTGCTCGCCCAGCGCCTGCCGGCGTCCACCTCGGGCAGCACCCCGTACCGGATCCAGAACGCCGCGCAGCTGCTGCAGACCCAGTCCGAGACGGCCGACACGTTCACCGTGCTGCTGGGCGCGGTGGCCGCGATCAGCCTGTTGGTCGGCGGCATCGGCATCACCAACATCATGCTGGTCACGGTGACCGAGCGGACCAGGGAGATCGGCATCCGCAAGGCGCTCGGCGCCCGCCGCCGTACGGTGCTGACCCAGTTCCTGGTGGAGGCGACCCTGCTGAGCCTGCTCGGAGGGGCGCTCGGGGTGGCGACGGCGCTGATCGGTGCCCGGTTCACCATCGTCGGCGTCCACCCGGTGATCGTGCCCAGCTCGGTGGGGCTGGCCCTGGGCGTCTCGGTCGCGATCGGCCTGTTCTTCGGCGGCCTGCCCGCGGCCCGAGCGGCCCGGCTGCGCCCCATCGACGCCCTGCGCTACGAGTAGGCCGACATGCGAGGACATGACATGGACAGCAGCGACACCGTGATCTTCGATCGGGTCGACGACCAGCCGGCGGCGGGACCCGCGGCGCACGCTCCCGAGCCGGGGACTCCGGAGCGGGACCTGACGGCGGCGCTCGCCGCTGCGGCGCCGCGCCGCTGGTGGAACCGGGCCACCCCGGTGCTCGGTGCGCTGGTGCTGGTGCTGGCCGGTTTCCTCGGCGGGGTGCAGGTGCAGCAACGCTGGGGCGAGCCGTCGAGCACCGCCGGGTCCGGGCGGGCCGGCTTCCCGGGCGGTTTCCCCACCGCCTTTCCCGGCGGGGCCGGGCGTGGCCAGAACGGCGGCACCGGCCAGAACGGCGGCGCGAGCCAGAATGGCGGCACGGCTGCGACCGGTGGCGCGAGCGCGCCGGGGACCACCAGCGGAAAGGTGAAGCTGGTCGACGGCGGGACGCTCTACCTGGAGACCACCGACGGCACCGTGATCACCGTCCGCACCACCGACGACACCGCGGTCCGTACCGCCAAGGCCAGCACGTTGACCGCTCTCAAGGCCGGACAGAGCGTCACCGTGCAGGGCGGCTCGGCGACCGACGGCACGGTCACCGCCACCACGGTCACCGCCGGGGGCTGAACCGCATTGCCGCAGGCCGGCCCGTACGATGCTCCGGTGATTCTTCGGGGTACGGTCCGTGCCGATCGTCCGCTGGTGGTGCTCGCCGTCGAGGAGGAGGCCCGGTACCTGCCGCCGGAGCTGCCGGTCCTGCTCACCGGCATCGGCAAGGTGAACGCCGCCAGCGCGGTGGCGACGGTGCTGGCCGTCGGGCCGCACCCCGCCCTGCTGCTCAACCTGGGCACGGCGGGCGCCCTGCGTCCGGGCTGGACCGGGATCCACGAGATCGCGACCGTGCTCCAGCACGACCTGGACACCGAGCTGCTGCGCGTGCTCACCGGCCAGACCTTCGGCGCGCCACTGCCGCTGGCCGTCGAGGGCGCGGTGCTGGCCACCGGCGACACGTTCGTGGCCGACGACGCCGCGCGGGACCGCCTGGCACAGCGTGCCGACCTGGTCGACATGGAGGGGTACGCGGTGGCCTGGGCCGCGGCGCAGGCCGGCGTGCCGTGCCGGCTGGTCAAGCAGGTCAGCGACGAGGCGGGGGACGGCGCGGTGCGGACCTGGCGGGAGTCGGTGGACGCCTGCGCCCGGGACCTCGCCGACTGGGCCGCGCGACACCTGGCCTGATCCCCACCCGCCCTCGGTCAGCTGCCCGGCTGCCGGGCCCGCAGCCCCGCGGTGGTCGCCCGGTCGGTGGGGTGACCCAGGGCGACCCCGGCCAGCCCGAGCGCGACGACCACGATGACCAGCACCGGGGGCCAGCCGCCGGCCCACGGAAGGATGAGCAGCGGCAGCAGCAGCCAGGCCGGCCGCCAGGGCACCATGCCGGACACCCGCCAGGTGAAGAGGTCGCGCCCGAGCACGAACAGCACCGGGCCACCGACGATCAGGATCAGCCACCGCACCGGCGTCGTACCGGTCGGCCGCTCGACGGCCAGGTCGAAGGCGGCGGCCGTGCACATCACACCGACCAGCAACACCAGATGGGTGTACGGGGCCAGCCGCGACGCCCGGCGGCGGGCCCGTGCGGAGAGGCCGCGTACCAACTCGCCGGCCCGGAAGACATAGATCTGCCAGAGCAGCAGCATGGTGACGAAGGCGCAGAGCAGGGTGATCAGCCGGGCGGTGGTGAACTCGGCCGAGCTGACCTCCAGCGTGGGCACCAGGATGACGTCGCCGAGAGCCAGGATGACGAACTGCTGGTACCGCTCGCCCAGGTGCTCGGTGGTCCGCTCGTACTGGTCCAGGGGCACCCGGCCCAGCCACGGGGTCGGGTAGCGGGCCGCCGCGGAGACCAGGTCGATCACGATGGCGATGGTCCAGAACGTCCAGTGCAGGGTGCTGGAGAGCCCGCCGGTGATCCAGAAGACACCGGACACCAGGAACCAGAACAGGAAGCGACTGGCCCGCATCACGGCCGGCCGGTGTCGCTGTCGATGCAGTGTGGTGACCAGGATGACGCCGCGTACCACGTGCGCGGTGACGTACGCGACCGCGAAGATCATCGCGTGGCCGGCGGTGGCCAGCGCCGCCGCCATGCCCACCGAGCCCAGCATGGCGACCATGAGGATGGCCTGGATCGGGCGCTGCTGCGGATCGTAGAAGTCGGTGGTGGTCGAGGTGACCGACCAGGTCCACCAGATCGCCGCCAGCATCAGCAGCACCGGTGCGGCGCCGGCCCAGGAGTCGCGGTCGGCGATCAGCTTCGAGATCAGCGCGAGGGCGGCCACGAAGACCACGTCGAAGAGCAGTTCCAGCAGCGTGGCCCGGGACGACCCGTCCGGCCGGCGTACCAGCGCCGCTGTGCCTCCGGTGGTCATGCCCGGCCTCCCGCCGCGTCTCTGGAGGATTATCGGGGCCACCGTCGCGGCCCGTACCCGGATCGGCGTTTCCCACCGACGCGCGCCGCGCTGTCGCCCACGCGACCGGCCGGAGGTTGCGGGCGCGCCAGCGGTCGGGAGATGCTTGACCGCATCCATATATCTCGATCTCCGCGGAGGTTCGGATGCGCCGCTCCCCGCTCGTCGCCCTCGTCCTGACCACCCTGCTGCTCGTCGCCCCCGGCGCGGCGCAGGCCGCCGTCCCCGACCGGGTCGCGCCAGCCGCGACCGCCGCCGACCCGGCGGCCGTGCTGGCCGGGGTACGCACGGCGGGCACCGCCTGGGGCCTCGACCCGGCCACCGGCCGGATGACCATCACCGTCGACGACACCGTCTCGGCCTCCGAGCTGACGGCGCTGCGGGCGGTGGCCGACCGGGCCGGCGCGCTGCTGCGTCGGGAGCCCGGGACGCTGCGCACCCTGATCGCCGCCGGGCAGGCGATCTACGGCGGCGGCAGCCGTTGCTCGCTCGGCGCGAACGCGCGCAGCGGCAGCACCTACTACGTGATCACCGCCGGACACTGCACCAACGTGGCCACGACCTGGTACACCGACAGCACACAGGCCACCGTGCTCGGCACCCGTGCCGGCACCAGCTATCCCACCAACGACTTCGGGGTGATCCGTTACACCGGCCGGATCGCCCATCCCAGCGCCGTCTACACCTATCCCGGCATGGTGCCGATCAACGGTCCCGGCACCGCGTACATCGGTCAGGCGGTGTGCCGCAGCGGCTCCACCACCGGGGTGCGCTGTGGCGTGGTCACCGGTCTCAACCAGACCGTCAACTACGCCAGCGGCGACGTGATCTACGGCCTGATCCGCACCAACATCTGCGCCGAGCCGGGCGACAGCGGCGGCCCGCTCTACGTGGCGGCCACCGGCACCATCCTCGGGATCCTCTCCGGAGGCAGCGGCAACTGCACCTCCGGCGGCACCACCTACTACCAGCCGATAGCGGAGGTGCTGGCCGTCTACGGGCTGACGATCCCCTGACAGCCGCTGCGCACCGCGCGACCGGTTGCTCGTCCGGTGCGACGCACCTAGGCTCGGCGGCACCCCGAACCCCCTTTCGCGAGGACGCCGATGCCGCCCGATCCCCGACCCGACCACGCGACCACCTCGGCCGGTCTCCCATCGGTCGAGGTGGCCACGGTGGGGGAGACCATGGTGGTGCTCTGCCCCGCGCCGGGCGAGCCGCTGGAGCACGCCGAACAGGTCGGTGTCGCGGTCGGCGGCGCCGAGTCCAACGTGGCCGGTTACCTGGCCCGACTCGGGCACCGGGCGGCCTGGGTGAGCCGGGTCGGCGACGACCCCTTCGGCCGGGCCGTCGTGCGGCACGTCGCCACCGCCGGGGTCCGGGTCGACCTGGTGACCGTGGACCCGGCCGCCCCCACCGGCCTGTACGTGAAGGACCCGGGCCCGGACGCCACCGCCGTGCACTACTACCGGGCCGGCTCGGCCGCGTCCCGGCTGGAAGCGGGCGTGCTGGCCGACCCACGGCTGGCCGGGGCCCGGGTGCTGCACCTGTCCGGGATCACCCCGGCGCTCTCCGCCTCCTGCCGGGCGCTCGTCGAGCACGCGGTGACCGACCGGCCGCTACCGGGCGCCCTGGTCAGCTTCGACGTCAACCACCGGGCCCGGCTCTGGTCGGCCGACCGGGCCGCGCCGGTGCTCCGCGACCTCGCCGACCGCAGCGACCTGGTCTTCGTCGGTCAGGACGAGGCGTACGCGCTGTGGGGCACCGCCGACCCGGCCGCGGTACGCCGGCTGCTGCCGGGTCCGCAGACGGTGGTGGTCAAGGACGGCGCGGTGGGTGCCACCGCGCTGCACCGAGACGCGGAGCCGGTCTTCGTCCCGACACCCCGGGTGACGGTGGTCGAGCCGGTCGGCGCCGGGGACGCGTTCGCCGCCGGCTACCTGGCCGGGCTGCTGCGTGACCTCGACCCGGTACGCCGGCTGCGCCTCGGTCACCTGGTCGCGGCGCAGGCGCTGGGCAGCAGCGGCGACAACGCGCCGGTGCCGCCGTGGGCCTGGTTCGACCGACTGCTCGCCGCTCCCGTGGACGCCTGGTCCGCACTGGACCTGACCGGCGCGCAGGTGGAGGTTTGAGCGTGGTACGGCGCAGCACCCGGCAGAACTCCCGCGACCTTGGATGGAGTGGAGCATGACCACGGTGGACTTCGAGCACGTCTTCGGCGGCGCCCGGGTGATGGCGATCCTGCGCGGCCTGCCGGTGGCGGAGACCGTCCGGCTCGCCAACCGTGCCTGGGACCTCGGCATCGACGTGGTGGAGGTGCCGGTGGCCACCGCCGACGCGGTCGCGGCGCTGCGCGCCACCGTCGAGGCGGGCAGCGAGCGCGGCCGGATCGTCGGTGCCGGCACCGTGCTCGACGTCGAGCAGGTCGCCGCCGCGGCCGATGCCGGTGCCGCGTTCACCGTCGCACCCGGTCTGGACCTCGCGATCGCCGACGCCGCCGCGGCGCGGGGCCTGCCGCACCTGCCCGGTGTGGCCACCCCGACCGAGGCTCAGCAGGCCCTGCGGCACGGTCTCACCTGGCTCAAGGCGTTCCCGGCGATCTCGCTCGGTCCGGCCTGGTTCCGGGCCATCGCGGGTCCGCTGCCGCAGCTGCGTTTCGTCGCCACCGGCGGCCTCGACGCGGGCAACGCCGGTGCGTTCCTCGCCGCGGGCGTACGGGTGGTGGCGGTCGGCTCGGCATTGACCGACCCGAACCAGCTGAACCGGCTGTCCGAACTGCTCGCTCCCGCGCCGACACCGTGAGCGAGACGCTCGCGTATGCGCCCGACGCTGTCGAGCATGGCCAGGGCGCTCGACGACCGGTGCAATGGACGACATGGGTTTCCTGCGTACCGCGAGCCTGCTGGCGGCCACTCTCACCACCGGCCTGACGGCCGGACTGTTCGTTGTGTTCAGCCACGCGATCATGCCGGCCCTGGGCCGCACCGACGACCGTACGCTGGTGCTCGCCATGCAGCGGATCAACGAGTCCATCCTGAACGGATGGTTCGCGGTCTGCTTCGGCGGAGCACTGCTGTGCACACTGCTGGCGGCGGCGCTGCACCTGGGTGCCGCGCACCGCGCGGCGCTGCCGTGGATCCTCGCCGCGCTGGCGCTGTACCTGGTGGTGCTCGGCGTCACCGCCGTCGTCAACGTGCCGCTCAACAACGTGCTGGCCCGGGCCGGTGACGTCGACCAGATTGCCGACCTGGGCTCCCTGCGGGAGCGCTTCGAGGTGGCCTGGGTACGCGGCAACGTGGTCCGGGCCGTCGTCTCGACCGGCGCGTTCGGGCTGCTCGCCTGGGCCCTGAGCGTGGCGGGGCGACACGCCGGCTGACCACGACGGGCCGGTCCGGCGGCACCAGCACGCCGGACCGGTCAGAACTCCTGGTACATCACGTGCAGGCCGACCCGGCCGAGGCTCGGATGCGCAAAGGCGCCGGGCACCGTGCCGATCACGTCGAAGCCCTCGCGCCGGTACAGCTCGACGGCCGACCGGTTGCTCTCCGCGACGGCGTTGAACTGCATGCCCGCGTACTCCCGCTGGCGGGCCCAGGCCAGCGCGTCCCGGCACAGAGCCGTGCCCACACCCCGGCCCCGGGCGTCGGCGGCGACCATGAAGCTCGCGGTGGCCACGTGCGCGCCCGGGCCGGGCTTGTTCGTTCCCATCTTCGCGGTGCCGAGCACCCGCTCGCCGTCCACGGCGACGACGGTCCGGCCCGGCGGCGGCTCCACCCAGACGGCGTACGCCGCGTCGGCGGTCATCGTCGGGTCGTAGGTGAAGGTGTCCCGGGCCCGGATCACCTCCTCGACGATCGGCCAGACCTGCGACCAGTCCTGCGCCACGAACTCCCGAATCAGCACGAGCGGCAGATTACGGACGGCCCGTCGGACGGACAACGGGTTTACCCGCCGAGCGCCGCGAGTTCCTCGTCGAGCAGCGCCGCGAGCCGGGCGTGCCGCTGCGGATGGCTGTGCGGGGTCATGGCGCGGCTGGGCATCTCCACGGTCATCAGCAGATACAGGTGCAGCCGGTAGAGACCGAGCCGACGACGGGCGGACGCGTCCAGCACCAGCGGATCGGCGCTGGCCGAGCGGTAGCCGCGCAGCAGCGGATGCTCCGGCTCGTCCTCGATCCGACGGAACAACAGCGGCGACACCAGGTCCAGTAGCGGATCGCCGTGCAGGAACCGTTCGCCGTCCACCAGCCCGCACAGCCGCAGTCGGCCGGCCGGGTCGGGCGCGGCCAACACGTTGCCGTCCCAGCAGTCGAAGTGCAGCAGCGCCGGGCGGCGCACCTCGTCCAGCACGGCGGCGTGCCGCCCGACCAGCGTGCGGAGCCGGTCCGGGCTGACCGGCAGCCGGACGCCCCAGTCGGCCGCGTCGGCGAGCAGCGCGTCGAGCATCGCGGTGAACGCCGTCCGCCAGGTCGATCCGCTGGCCCGGTCGCCGTCGTAACCGAACCGGTCGCCGGTCACCCGGTGCAGCGCGGCGAGGGCCGCGCCGAGGTCGTACCGCGCCGGGGCGTCGTCCACCGCCACGCCCGCCTCGGCCAGCTCGCGCAGCGACCGGCCGGGCAGCATCGCGGTGACCAGCCATTCGCCGTACGCCGGGTCGGTGCCGTGGTGCAGCACCGGTGGTACGGGTACCTGCGGCACCCGCTCACCGACCAGCCGGAAGTATCGCGCCTCGGCCGCACACAGCCCACGCTCGTAGCGCAGCAGTCGCGTACCGGCCGGCGGGGCGAGTTTCAACACCACCCGACGGTCGTCGTCGAGCAGCGCCGTCCAGACCGTGGCGTACCCGCCGCCGGCCAGCGGGCCCGCGTCACGTACCCGGGTCCCTGGTCCGAACGACGCGCGGACCAGGCGCGTCACGTCGTTCGTGGTGAGGGGACGTTGGGTCGGGCTGGTCACGCGGTGACGTCACCCCGGCGGGCGCGAGGAACGGAACCGGCGGCGTCGTGCCGCTGCCCCGGCGCGGGGCCGGCGGTGTCGCGGCGGATCAGCTCGGCGGGCAGCACCTCGACCCGGGGGGCCGGCGCGTCCGCGCCGAGCACCAGGGACATCGCGCGGACCCCCATGTCGACCAGCGGCAACCGCACGGTGGTCAGCGCCGGCGTCACGTCCCGGGCGATGGGCATGTCGTCGAACCCCACCACGGAGACCTGCTGCGGCACGGCCGTCGCGCGGGCCCGCAGGGTGGCGAGCGCACCAATCGCCATCGAGTCGTTGAGCGCCACGATCGCGGTCAGCTCCGGGTCGGCGTCGAGCAGCCGGGCGGTGGCCTCGGCACCGCCGTCGCGGTCGAACTCGGCGTACCGGATGCGCCGCTCGGGCAGGTCGTGGCCCTGCTCGGCGAGGGCCTGCCGGAGGCCGGCGAGCCGGTCGGTGGTGGTGGTCAGGATGCGCGGGCCGGCCACCACGCCGATCGCCCGGTGCCCCAGCTCGCACAGCTCCCGCCCGGCGAGGTAGCCACCGGCGCGGTTGTCCGGCATCACCGCGTCACCGGAGTGCTCGTGCCGGCCGATCACGGCGACCCGCCCGCCGGTCGCCTCGTACGCGGCCAGCTTCTCGTTGAGCTGTCGGGTGAACGCCTCGTCGTGGTAGCCCGAGCCGGCCAGGATCAGCGCCGCCACCTGGTGGCCGCGCAGCAGCTCCACGTACTCCAACTCACGGTCCGGGTCCCGGTAGCTGTTGCAGATCATCAACAACCGGCCCTGGTCGGTGGCGACCCGTTGCAGGCCCCGGGTGATCTCGGCGAAGTACGGGTCGGAGACGTCGTGCACGATCACGCCGACCGCGCTGCGGTGCGAGCGGGCCAGCAACTGGGCGTGGGCGTTCGGCACGTACTGGAGCTCGGCCACGGCGGCCAGCACCCGTTCGCGCAGCTCGTCGGTGACCGGTTTGCTGCTGCCGTTGATCACGCGAGAGGCGGTGGCGGGCGAGACGCCCGCGCGCCGCGCCACATCGGACAGGGTCGCCATGGCCCGCCCCCTCGGTCTGTTGACGGCATTTCGCCGTGCCGGCTAGCGTCACGGTACCGCAGAGAAAGCCCTTTCCCGCAGGGAGGCCCGGCCGTGTCCGATCGCTTCGCGGTACTCCAACTCGACGAACTGCCCGCCCGACGCTGCTCGTGCGGGACCACCCGCCGCGGCTTCGTCGCCGAAAGCGACGGCCAGGCCAGCGTGCACCTGCTCCAGGTGCAGGACGCGGTCACCCATCACCACCGGATCGCCACCGAGTACTACGTCGTGCTCGCCGGCGAGGGAGAGGTCGAGCTGGACGGCGTACGCCACCCGGCCCGGCCGATGTCCGCGTTCCTGATCAGGCCGGGTTGCCGGCACCGGGCCATCGGCGACCTCACCGTGCTGCTGGTGTCGCTGCCAGCGGCCGACGACACCGACGAGTACTTCGATGCCTGACCGGCCGGCCCCGCTGCCCGGTGGGGTCGGGGTCTCCCGGCTGCGCGTCTACGACACCGTCGCCCTGGACGGCCTGGTCGGCGGGACACCGCACGTGCACCTGTGCTGCACCGAGGGGTACGTGGTGACCGACGGCGAGGGGGCCGTGCAGACCCTGACCGCCACCGGCTTCCGGGAGACACCCCTGCGGCCGGGCACGGTCGTCTGGTTCGAGCCGGGCACCGTGCACCGCCTGGTCAACGGGGGCGGGCTGAGCATCGTGGTGCTGATGCAGAACAGCGGCCTGCCCGAGGCCGGGGACGCGGTGCTGACCTTCCCGCCCGACGTGTTGGCCGATCCGGCCGCGTACGCCGCCGCGGCCGCACTGCCCGACGGGGGAGCGCCGGGCGCGGACGTGCGGGCCGCGTACCGCCGACGTGACCTCGCGGTGACCGGCTTCCAGGCGCTGCGGTCCGGCGGGCCGACGGCGCTGGCCGCCTTCCACGCCGCCGCGGTCGCCCTGCGTCAGCCGCTGCTGGCACGGTGGCGGCAGCGGTGGGAGGCCGGCGCGGCGCTGGCCGCCGCCGGCACCGGTCGCCAACTCGACGCCCTGGAGCGAGGCGATCCCCGCCACCTGGGCGAGGCCGGGGTGTACGCGGTGGACGAGCCGGTCGAGCGGGGTCGGCTGGGCATGTGCGGCCTGCTGGACACCTACCCGGCGACCGCCTGACGGCCCATCTGCGGTCGGGGTGGTCAGCGGCGACCTGGTCGGCGCATCGCCGTCGGTCCGGGTTGGACGGCTCGCCGAATGGATCGAGGAAAGGCCTTGCCCGGCGTCGAAGCGCCGCCTACGCTCCAGGAAAGCGTTTGCCTGATCCGTCGACCGGCCTGGACCACGGGTGCTGCGCCGGGCCCCGAGGAGGTTTCGCGTGACCGAGAACTCTTTGGACACGGCGGGCCGGCAGGCCCCCGTCGACACGGTGCCTGGCGGGCGGTCAGCCGCTTCCGCCTCCGGGCCCCCCGGTGCACCGGACGCCGACGGTTCCGGTCCATCCACGGTGGCGAGACCTCCGGCCGACGGCGGTGGCCGCCCACCGCGCCCGACGCTCGGCCGCCGCGCGCTGGCCCTCGCCGACGCGCTCTGGCGCCCGGCACTGGTGCTGGCGGCGTTCTTCGCGATCTGGTGGTTCGTCGCCGCCCGGGAGTACGTGCCCAACTACCTGGTGCCCACGCCCGGCCAGGTCTGGACCACGATGACCGACCAGTGGTCCGAGTTGGCCCGGCACACCCTGGTCACCCTCTACGAGACGGTCATCGGCTTCGTGCTGGCCGCCGCGCTGGGGCTGGCCACCGCGGTCGCCATCGCCTACTCACGCACCCTGGACAAGGCGCTCTACCCGATCGTCCTGTTCGCACAGGTCATCCCGAAGATCGCCATCGCCCCGCTGCTGGTGGTCTGGTTCGGTCTCGGCCTCACCCCGAAGATCATCCTGGCCGTGCTCATCGCGTTCTTCCCGGTGGTCATCTCCGGCGTGGCCGGGCTGCGCTCCACCGACCCGGAACTACTCGACCTCTCCGCCACGATGGGCGCCGGCCCGTGGCGGACGTTCCGCAAGATCCGCTTCCCGAACGCGCTGCCCCACCTGATGGCCGGCCTCAAGGTGGCCGTCACCCTCGCGGTGGTGGGCGCCGTGGTCGGTGAGTTCGTCGGCGCCAGCGAGGGGCTCGGCTACGTCCTGTTGCTGGCCAACGGCAACCTCGACGCCCCGCTGCTGTTCGCCGACCTGATCCTGATGTCCGCCATCGGCATCGTCCTGTTCGTCCTGGTCGAGATCGCCGAGGCACTGCTCATTCCGTGGCACGCCAGCCGTCGGGCCGGCGTGTCACTCACCACCTCCTGACCGACCCCATCACGGAGGCACCGAATGAAACGCACCGCCACCACCATCCTGGCCACCGCCGCCCTGCTGTTCGCCGCCACCGGCTGCGGCGGGGACGACTCCGGCACCACCGGCGCCGACGGCAAGAAGGAGGTCACGCTCACCCTCAACTGGGTGCCCTACGGCGAGCACGCCCCGTTCTACTACGGGCTCCAGAAGGGCTTCTACTCCGCCGAGGGCATCGACCTGAAGATCCTGCCGGGCAACGGCTCGGGCAACACCGTCAAGCAGGTCGCCCAGAAGCAGACCGACTTCGGCTGGGCGGACAGCCCGGTGCTGCTCAAGTCGGTGGCCAGCGGGATGCCGGTACGCAGCCTCGGCGCGTACCTGGAGAAGGGTCCCTCCTCGGTGGAGTTCTTCGCCGAGGAGAACATCAAGACCCCGGCCGACCTGAAGGGCAAGACCGTCGGCGGTACGCCCGGCGACGCCCTCTACGCCACCTTCCCGGCCTGGCTGGAGAAGAACGGCCTCAAGCAGACCGACGTCAAGGTGGTCAACGTGGACGCGGCCGGCAAGATCGCCGCGCTGGCCGAGGGCAAGGTCGACGCCATCATGGGCTTCTTCCACGACCAGGCGCCGACGATCGAGAGCAAGACCGGCAAGAAGGTCGACGTGCTGCTCTTCGCCGACTACGGGATGAACCTGCTCGGCACCGGCCTGATCGCCAACACCCAGACCCTGCAGAAGGACCCGGAGCTGGCCCGCAAGTTCGTCCGGGCCACCCAGAAGTCCTGGGCCGAGGCCGCCCGGGATCCCGCCGGCGCGGTGAGCGCGATGGTCGCCCTGGCCGAGAACGAGCCCGCCCCCGAGGTGCTCACCAAGCAGCTCACCCTCAACGTGCCGCTGATCGGTGCCAACGGCCCGCCCGGCGTGAACACCGAGGCCCAGTGGACCGAGACGATCGACCTGATGTCCCGCTACGCGGACCTGAAGAACCCGGGTGCGCCCAACGCGTACTGGGACGCCTCGTACGCGGCCCAGGGGTGACCCGGTGACCGCCGCGCCGGTACGGACCGGCACCGCCATCGGGATGTCCGGGCTGACCGTCCGATTCACCACCCGGCGTTCGCAGACCACCGCGCTGGACGACGTGTCCCTGGACATCGAGCCGGGGGAGTTCGTCACCATCGTCGGTCCGTCCGGCTGCGGCAAGTCCACCCTGCTCAAGATCGTCGCTGGGTTGGTCAAGCCCACCAGCGGCGACGTCTCATTGCTGGACCGTCCCGTACGCGGCCCGCAGAAGGAGATCGGCTTCGTCTTTCAGAAGGCGGCGCTGCTGGAGTGGCGGGGCGCGCGGGCCAACATCCTGCTCCAGGCCGAGATGCGCGGCATGGACCGGGCACAGGCGGCCCGCCGGGCGGACGAGCTGATCGAGATGACCGGCCTGACCGGCTTCGAGAAGGCGTTGCCGCACGAGTTGTCCGGTGGCATGCAGCAGCGGGTGGCGCTCTGCCGCGCGCTGCTGCACTCCCCGCCGGTGCTGCTCATGGACGAGCCATTCGGTGCCCTGGACGCGTTGACCCGGGAGCAGATGAACGCCGAGCTGCACCGGATCTGGCGGGAGACCGGCACCACGGTCGTGCTGGTCACCCACTCCATCGCCGAGGCGGTCTTCCTCGGCACCCGGGTCGTGGTGATGAGCCCACGACCCGGCCGGATCATCCGCATCTTCCCGGTCGAACTGCCGGCGCACCGCGACTACGCGCAGGTGATGTCGGATCCCCGCTTCGACCGGCTAGCCACCGACCTGCGCGGGTTGCTCGGCAGCGCGGCCGCCAACCACTGAGCGGGATCGGCACGATCAGCACGACGGAAGGAACACCATGACCCGCAGGTCGATCGGCATCATCGTCAACGGCGTGACCGGAAGGATGGGCTACCGGCAGCACCTCGTCCGCTCGCTGCTGGCCATCCGCGCCTCCGGCGGTGTGGCGTTGGCCGACGGCACGACCATCTGGCCGGAACCGGTCCTGGTCGGGCGTAACGAGACCAAGCTCCGGGAGCTCGCCGAGCGGCACGGGCTGACCGAGTGGACCACCGACCTGACCTCGGCGCTGGCCCGCGACGACGTCGAGATCTACTTCGACGCCCAGGTCACCCAGCAGCGGGAGAAGGCGATCCGGCAGGCCATCGAGGCCGGCAAGCACATCTACACCGAGAAGCCCCTCGCCGAGGACACCGCCGGCGCGCTGGACCTGGCCCGCGCCGCCGACGCCGCCGGGATCCGTACCGGCGTGGTGCAGGACAAGCTCTTCCTGCCCGGGCTGCGTAAGCTCAAGCGGCTCATCGACGGCGGCTTCTTCGGCCGGATCCTCTCGGTGCGCGGCGAGTTCGGCTACTGGGTCTTCGAGGGAGACTGGCAGCCCGCCCAACGTCCGTCCTGGAACTACCGGCTGGAGGACGGCGGCGGCATCGTGGTCGACATGTTCCCGCACTGGCACTACGTGCTGGAGGAGCTGTTCGGCCGGGTCAACGCCGTCTCCTGCCTCACCGCGACGCACGTCCCGGAGCGGGTCGACGAGGACGGCCGCAGCTACCCGGCCACCGCCGACGACGCCGCGTACGCCATCTTCGAGCTCGACGGCGGGGTGGTCGCCCAACTCAACTCGTCCTGGGCCGTGCGGGTGTACCGCGACGAGTTGGTGGAGTTCCAGGTCGACGGCACCGAGGGCAGCGCCGTCGCCGGGCTGCGCAACTGCCGGGTCCAGCACCGGGCGGTCACCCCGAAGCCGGTGTGGAACCCGGACCTGCCGGTCACCGAGGACTTCCGCGCCCAGTGGGCCGAGGTGCCCGACAACGAGGAGTTCGACAACGGCTTCAAGGTGCAGTGGGAGGCGTTCCTGCGGCACGTGGTGGCCGGCGAGCCGTTCCGCTGGGACTTCCTGGCCGGCGCGCGCGGTGTGCAGCTCGCCGAGCTGGGGCTGCGCGCGGCCCGCGAGGGCGTCCGCGTCGAGGTGCCGGAGCTGAACTCGTGAGCGGGCCCGAGGTGGTGCTGCCCGGTGGACGGCGGCATCGGCTGGCCGGGGGGAGTGGGTTCGCCCGCCCGGCCGCGCCGGCGACCGGCCGGATCGCGTACGCCGCCGCGCACGTGGTGGCCGACCCGGGCGCGGAGAACGTGCCGGGTGCTCCCGCGGCCGTGGACTGGGACACCACGCTGGCCTTCCGGCGGCACCTCTGGTCGTACGGGCTGGGTGTCGCCGAGGCGATGGACACCGCCCAGCGGGGCATGGGGCTGGACTACCCGGCCACCCGGGAGCTGATCCGGCGCAGCGCCGCCGAGGCCCGCGCGGTGGGCGGGCGGATCGTCGCCGGGGTCGGCACCGACCAGCTTCCGGCCGGCCCGGCAACCCTGGACGCGGTCCGCGCGGCCTACCGGGAACAGCTCGATGACGTACGCGCGGCCGGCGCCCGGCCCGTGTTGATGTGCAGCCGGCACCTGGCGGCCGCGGCCCGCGGCCCGGAGGACTACCTACGGGTGTACGACGAGCTGCTGACCGCCGCCGAGGAACCGGTCGTGCTGCACTGGCTCGGGCCGATGTTCGACCCGGCGTTGACCGGCTACTGGGGCGCTACCGACCTGGACCTGGCCGCCGACACGGTGCTGGAGCTGATCAAGGCACACCAGTCCAAGGTCGACGGCATCAAGGTGTCACTGCTCGACGCCGGTCGCGAGGTGGCGTTGCGCCGCCGGCTGCCGGCCGGGGTTCGGCTCTACACCGGCGACGACTTCCACTATCCGGAGCTGATCCGGGGCGACGAGGTGGGGCACTCGGACGCGCTGCTGGGCGTGTTCGCCGCCATCGCGCCGGCCGCGGCGGCGGCGCTGGCCGCACTGGACCGGGGGGACCTGCCGGCGTACGACGAGATCTTCGCTCCGACCGTGCCGCTGGCCCGGCACCTCTTCGCGACGCCGACCTGGCACTACAAGACGGGGATCGTGTTCCTGGCCTGGCTGGCCGGGCACCAGGACCACTTCACGATGGTCGGCGGCGCGCAGTCCGGCCGTTCCCCGGCGCACCTGGCGACTCTGCTCACCCTGGCCGACGCCGCCGGGCTGCTGCCGGACGCCGAGTTGGCCGCAGCCCGCGCCCGGGCGCTCTTCACCGTGGCGGGGGTCGTCCAGTGACTCTGGAACGGTTCTCGTTCAATCAGGCGACCGCCCAGCACTGGCCGCTGCCCGACGTGGTGGCCGGCTGCGTGGCGGCCGGGGTGCCCGGCATCGGGCTGTGGCGGGAGCCGGTGGCCGAGTACGGCCTGGCCCGTTCGGCGAAGCTGGTCCGCGACGCCGGTCTCACCGTCACCTCGCTGTGCCGGGGCGGCTTCTTCTCCACCGACGACTGGCGGGCGGAGAACCTGCGGGCCATCGAGGAGGCCGCCACCCTGGGGGCACCCGAGCTGGTGCTGGTCTCCGGTGGGCTGCCGGCCGGCAGCCGGGACGTCGACGGTGCCCGACGCCGGGTCGCCGACGCGATCGGCGAGTTGGCCCCGCACGCGGCGGCGGCCGGGGTCCGGCTGGCCATCGAACCGCTGCACCCGATGTTCGCCGCCGACCGCTGCGTGATCGCCACCCTCGGCCAGGCGCTGGACATCGCCGAGCGGTACGACCCGGCGGTGGTCGGCGTGGTCGTGGACGCGTACCACATCTGGTGGGACGACACGGTATACGCGCAGATCGACCGGGCCGGCGCGCGGATCGCCGCGTTCCAGGTCTGTGACTGGGTGACCCCGCTGCCGCAGGGGGTGCTGCTCGGCCGGGCGCTGCCCGGCGACGGCTGCATCGAGCTGCGTCGGCTGCGCGAGGCGGTGGACGCGGCCGGTTACCGGGGCCCGATCGAGGTGGAGGTCTTCTCCGCCGAGGTGTGGGCACGTCCCGGTGCCGAGGTGCTGGACGCGGCGATCGCCGGCTACCTCGGCCACGTTGTCTGATCGCGTTCTCGGGGCCGGGTCGGTCTCCGGACCGGGTGCCGCCGGCCGCTCGTCGTCGTCCATCGCGGCGAACGCGGGCGAGCGGCGGTGGCCGGCGGCGGTCGGCGCGTGGCTGGGCATCGGCACCGCGGCGGCCACCCTGGTGCTCGGCGCGGCGATGGCGGCCCGGCACGGCGGCGCGGTGCCGGTGGCGGGGCTGCTGGTCGCCGGCGTGCTGATGGCGGCGCTGCTCTGGGGGCAGGGCCGGATCGGCCTGCGCCCGCCGCTCGGCGACGGTGGGACGCTGACCGCGGTGCTGCCCGCGTACCTGGGGCGGGTCTCGCGGCTGCTCCTGGCGGTCGTGCTGACCGTGTCGATGATCGGCTGGAACGGGTTCAACGTCGGCCTCGGCGGTGCCTCGCTGGCCGCCCTGACACACCTGCCAGGCTGGGCCGGACCGGCGCTGCTGGAGGTGGCGGTCCTCGTCGTCTCCTTTGCGCCGGCCCGGTTCGGCAACCGGGTCGCCGTGGTCACCACGCTCAGCGCGGTGGTGCTGGTCGGCTGGTGCCTGACCGCGCTGCCGCCGCCGGGGGCGCCGGTGCGCCTCGCCGCCGGTGGGCTCGCCGACGCCGCCGCGCTGATCGGGTACGCGGCGGTCTTCGCGCTGCGCGCACCGGACTTCAGTGTCGGCCTGGCCCGGCGGCGGGACCTCGTCTGGTGCGTGGGGCTGCTGATCGGGCCGGCCCTGCTCGGGGTGCTCGCCGGTGCCGGCCTGTGGCTGCGGACCGGCTCGGCGGACGTGGTCGCGCTGCTCGCCGCCGGATCGGGGCTGGCGGCGTACGCCAATCTGTTCGTCGCCGTGGCGGTCTTCGCCGCGGCGTTGACCACGACATACTCCGGTGCGCTGGCGCTGCGGGGGGTGACGCCGCGGGTGCCGGCGCGTGCGGCGATGCTCGGCGTGGCGGTGCTGGGGGGCGTGCTGGCGGTGGCCCGCTTCGACCGTCTCGTCCTGCCGTGGCTGACCCTGCTGGCCGCCGCGCTGCCGGTGCTGGTGGTGCCGATGGCCGTGGAGGCGGCGGCGCGTCGACGCGGTCGCGCCCCGCGTACCGTGCCCGTCTGGTCTTGGGTCCCACCGGCGCTGCTCGCGGTCGCCTGCACCCTCGCCGGCGTGGCCGTCGCCCCGCTGCTCGGGCTGGCCCTGGCCGGGGCGCTCACCCTGCTCTGGCGGCGGCATCCCCGTGAACTACCTCCCACCCCATGAGCACTCGATCATGAAGTTAATGCGGTGGCCCGCCGACAGATCCGGCTGCTAACGTCTGCGTGCGCTCTCGACGGACAGAGGAGGTGGGAACCGTGGTCAGAATGACTGTCATGTGCTCCCACCCGCTTGCGAGGGCGTCGCGGTTCTGACGGGAGCACGTCGCTACCCGGAAGGAACCACGTGACCGACCTGGTCATCCGCCCGCTCGTCGCGGGCGAGGCAGAACTCTTCGAATCCCTGCCCGATCCCGGCCTGGTGGGCTTCGCCGCCTTCGGCGACACCTACGCCGGCATGGCGGCGGCGGGCGAATACCGGCCCGAGTGGACCTGGGTGGCCCTTCGCGACGGCGTCGTCGTGGCTCGCGCCGCCTGGTGGGCCGGCCCGGACGACGCCGAACCGTTGGCGCTGGACTGGTTCGACTTCACCGAACACGACGCCGCGGTACGGCTACTGCGCGACTCGCCGCTGAGGGCCCAGTACTCCCTGAAGCTGCCCCCGGGCTGGCGCGACGATCCTGCCGTCCGGCAGCAGGCCCAGGCCCGGATCGACGCTGCGGAGGCCGCCGGCCTGTCCCTGCTCGTCGAACGTTACCGATACCGGTGGACGCCGGACTGTGGCATTCCAGACCGTCCCGGCCGTCTCGTGTTCCGCCCCGAACCCGATGACGCGGTGATCCTCGACGTCTTCCGTCGGATTCATCAGGGCAGTCTCGACGCGCACGTACGTCGCACCATCGCCACGTCCGGCCTGGACGCAGCGGCCCAGGAGGACCTGGACTATCTGCGCTGGATGCCCAGCCCACGCGACTGGTGGCGGCTGGCCTACACCCCGGACGGGGACCTGGTCGGCCTGAGCGCCCCCTGCCGCAATCACGGCGACCCGCTCATCGGTTACATCGGCGTGGTGCCCGAGCACCGCGGCCAGGGATACGCCTACGACCTGCTCGTCGAGGCCACCCACCTGCTCGCCGAGGAGGGTGTGGACCGGATCGTGGCCGGCACCGATCAGACCAACCACCCGATGGCCGTCACCTTTGCCAAGGTCGGCTACCCGATCGCCCAGGAACGCATCGACCTGATCTGATCGGCGCCGCACGGCGCGCGTGCCTGCGTGCCTGATCCGCGCAGCATCCAGGATGTAGTGGCATACCGCACGCCTGAGGCCACTGCGTCCTGGATGTTGTGGGCAATCCGATGGCCCGGACGCACGCGGATGCCGGCGGTGGTCGACGGGCTGAACCCGTCGACCACCGCCGGCCCGCGATCAGGTGACCGTGATGGTCAGGTTTGCCGAGCGGGTCTCGCCGCTGGTGTAGGTGACCGTCACCCGGGCGGTGAAGGTTCCCTTGCGGGCGTAGCTGTGGCTGGTCGACCGCAGCGTGGCACCGTGCGTGACGGCGCTGTTGTCGCCGAAGTCCCACGCGTAGTCGGTGATGCTCTGCCCGGACCCGGCCGTCGCGGTGGCGGTCAGCGTGGTGCTCAGCGGCGCGGTTCCGCTGGCCGGGCTGGCCGCGAGCGAGAGCGACCCGCCGGGCTCCTGCTTGACGCCGGCACCGTTGAACCGTAGCCAGTCCATCGAGAGCAGGTCCGGGGTGCCGCCGACCTGTGCGGCGTTGACGAACTTCGCGTACAGGGTGGTGGTCCCGGCGGGCTTGTTGGTCAACGTGACGGTGGGCGAGACCAGGTTGTCCCAGCCGCCGGTGGAGGTGATCGTGGCCTTACCGATCAGGGTGCCGGTGGGTGAGCCGGTGCGCAGCTCGATGTCACCGCCGAGCCCGCCGTTGGTCACGCCGAGCGTCACCGAGCCGACGTTGCGCAGGTCCACCGGCCCGTACGCCGCCCAGTCGTTGTGGTCGACGTCGCCGAGCCGCTTGCCGGCGCGGGCGGTCGCCCGGTCGTTCACGGTGAGGCCGGACTGGGTGCTGAAGTGCTCGGCCTCCTTGCTCTTGGGTTGCAACTGCACCCGGGTCGAGCCGGTCAGGGCCGGTACGCCGCCGGCCGCGCCGTTGTCGGTGTACTGCGCGGTGACGAGCGTGTAGAGGTTCTGCCCGGGCCCGTGCCCGTCACCGGCGTCCGCCTCGGTGGCCAGCAGCCCCGAGCAGCCGGTGTACACGTCCAGCGGGTGGGCGTGCGAGTCGTGGCCGAGCTGGGTCTGCACGGTCACCTTCGCGCAGTCGATGGTGCCGTCCTCCGGGTCGGTGACCGTCACCGTGTACGGGATCTTGTCGCCGAAGTCGAAGAACCCGCCGTCCGGAACGTTGATGGTCACCGTGGGCCGGGTGTTGCCGACCACCACGTCGGTGACCGCGCTCGCGGTCAGGCCGTTACCGCTGTTGCGTACGGTCAGCCGGGCGGTGAATTTCCCGGCCGTCGAGTAGGTGTGGCTCGGGTTGGCGGCGGTGGAGTCGACGCTGCCGTCGTTGGTGAAGTCCCAGGCGTAGCTGAGCGCCGAGCCGTCACCGGAGGTCGTCCCGGCCGAGGAGAACGCCACCGTCAGCGGCGGGCGACCGCTGTCCGGGTTGGAGACGATCTTCGCGGTCGGCGGCCGACCGTTGGCCACGTAGTCGATCCGGTAGATGCCGGCACCGGCGTTGCTGCCGCCGCGCCCACTGCCGGTGCCCTCGCCGAAGTCGATGACGTAGAGCGAGCCGTCCGGGCCGAACTCCGCCTCGAAGGGCTGGATCCAGCTCATGTTGCCGAAGATTCCGTTGATCGACTGAAGGGCGCCAACGGTGGTCGGGCCGAAGCGCGGGTCGGTGAAGGTCTGCGCGGTCTTGTGGATGGAGAGGGTCTTGAACCACTTGCGGGTGAACTCGTAGGTGATCCACTTGCCCTCGAAGTACTCCGGGAACTTGGTGGTGCGGGTGTTGGCCGGGTCGTAGTCGTAGACGGGGCCGCTCATCGGTCCGCCACCGCCGGTGCCGACCTCGGGGAACTGGGTGGAGGCGGAGTACGCGTACCAGACCAGCGCCGACTTCGCCGCCGGCAGAGTGGTCAGGCCGGTGTTGTTGGGGGAGTTGTTGACCGGCGCGGCGCAGTTGAACTTCGCCCCGGAGGTGCTGGTGGCGAAGTTGTAGTCGTTGAACGGGATGTTGTTGCCCACGCAGTACGGCCAGCCGTAGTTGCCGGCCGTCGTGATCCGGTTGAACTCGACGGTCCCCTCCGGACCCCGGTTGGCGTCGGCGGTACGGGCGTCCGGGCCGTAGTCGCCGACCAGCAGCGCGTTGGTCTGCGGTTCGACGGTGATCCGGAACGGGTTGCGCATGCCCATCGCGTAGATCTCCGGGCGGGTCTTCGCGGTGCCGGCCGGGAACAGGTTGCCGCTGGGAATGGTGTACGTGCCGTCCGCCTGCGGAGTGATCCGGAGGATCTTGCCGCGCAGGTCGTTGGTGTTGCCGGCGGTGCCCTGGGCGTCCCAGGCGGCCCGCCCGGCCTGCTCGTCGATCGGGGTGTAGCCGCTGGAGGCGAACGGATCGGTGTTGTCGCCGATCCCGGCGTACAGCCGACCGGCCGCGTCCATCGTCAGCGAGCCGCCCATGTGCGAGTTGGCCCGACCCACACCACGGTGGGTGGGGATGGTCAGCAGCCGCTTCTCCGAGGAGAGCGCGACGCTGTTGTTGGCCACCGTGAACCGGGACAGGTTGAGCTGTTTGAGGGTCTTGTCGGACCAGAGCAGATAGACCCAGCCGTTGCTGGCGAAGTTGCGGTCCAGGGTCATCCCGAGCAGCCCGTCGGACTGGTCGGTCATCGCCGGGGTGTACGCGAAGTCCAGCAGCGTGGTGACGGCGAGGGTGTCCTGGTTGACCACCTTCAACGCGCCGGTGCGCTGGATGTAGTAGACCTTGCGGTCGGGCGCGACGGCCAGCTCGAACGGGTCGGCGAGGTCGTCGGTGACCAGCCCGACCCGCTCGAAGTTGCCGGTCTCGGTGGCCGAGCAGTCGCCGGCGACCGCGCCGGCCGCCCACTCGATGCCGTAGCGCAGGTGCTCCAGGAACGCCGGCTCGGAGAACCGGGAGCTGGCGTGCCCGCCGGCGGTGAACCAGGACCGGCCGCCGTCGTAGCGCTGACACCAGGAGTACGCGTGGTCGACGCCCTCGTCCAACCCGTTGATCCCGTCGCGCACCTTGATCTGCGCGAGGGTGTGCACGTTGCCGGTCGGGTTGGTCCGCCAGTTGTACCACTCCTCGCTCTGCTCCCAGAGCTCCGGCAGGTTGCGGGTCGAGGGGTGCGCCCGGTCGAGCACCTTGACCCGGCCGGGGAAGGTGCCGCCGGTGGCGGAGAAGTCCGGGTGGTAGTCGAAGATCGTGCCGACCAGGCCCTCGTACCAGGGCCAGTCCCGTTCGCTGGCCGAGGCGGCGTGCAGGCCGGCCCAACCTCCGCCGTTGCGGATGAACGTCTGCAACGCCGCGCGCTGGCCGGCGTTGAGCAGGTCCCCCGAGGCCGGGGTGGAGTTGGTGTTGTTGAACACCAGGGCGTCGAAGGTCGCGAGGTTGGCGTCGGTGAACGCGGCCGCGTCGGTGGTGGCGACGACCTCGAAGTTGTGGGCGGTGCCGAGTTGCTGGATCGCGGCGACGCCGGCCGGGATCGAGTCGTGGTAGAAGTTGGTGATCTTTGAGAAGACCAGCACCCGGAAGCGGGGGGCGGCCTCGGCGGGCAGGGCGGTGGTGGTGCTCAGCACGGTGGCGACGATGAGCAGGGCGAGGCAGATCGCGCGCAGGTGTTTGGGCATGGGGGCGCTCCCTGTCGGACGGTGAGGGTCGGAAAGCGCTTTCTCGCTGCCCGCATCACGGTACTGACAGGCAGTGATGGCCGTCAATAGCGTCGAGGTAAGCGGTTTCCTGCGCCGTGCCGCCGTGAAATCGACGGGCGGGCCTGTGCGAGCCTGCTTGCCGACGTTCGAACCGCACCCCCTGGAGGCCCGGTGTTCGCCCTGCCGCTGACCGAGGATGTTGAGCTGCGCCCGCTGGAGCCGTGGCGGGCCGAGGAGTTCCTGGCCCACCTGGACCGGGCCCGCGCGCACATCGAGCCCTGGGTGTCACCGTCCTTCGCCGCCACCGACCTGCCCGGCGCCCGCGCGCTGCTGCAGCGGTACGCCGACCGCTGGGCCAGCGACACGGGCGGCATCTGGGGCCTGTGGTGGCACGGCACGCTGGTCGGCGGCGTCCTGTTCGCGGCGTTCGACGCCACGGTGGGCGTCTGCGAGGTGGGCTGCTGGCTGGAGCCGGCGGCGCAGGGGCGGGGCATCGTCGCACCGGCGATCCGGCGCATCGTCGACTGGGCGGTACGCGAACGCGGCATCCAGCGCGTGGAGTGGCGTACCAACGCCGACAACGCCCGCAGCATCGCGCTCGCCCGACGGCTCGGCCTGCGCCACGACGGCACTCTGCGCCAGCTCTACCCGAGCCCACGCGGGCGGATCGACCTCGAGATCTGGTCGGTGCTGGCCGACGAGTGGGTGGCCGGTACGGCCGCGCCGCAGCGCGCCGTCCACTGACGACGGTTCTGTCGTACCCGGGCGGCAGCATGCATCCATGGCTGTCCCCGCGCTCACCCCACACACCGACCCGCCGCGCTCCGTGCCGCTGCGCGAGGCGCGCACCCGGTTCAGTCAGCTCGTCGCGCTTGCCGAGTTGACCGACGCGGTCACCGTCGTCACCCGCGACGGCGATCCCCGCCCGGTCGCCGCGATCGTGCCGGCCGCCGCCGCCCGCAGTGGCGCCCAGGCCCGTGCCGACGCCGACCGGCTCGCCACGGTCACCGCCGGTTGGGCCCGTCGCCTCGACGAGCAGCACCGGCGCAGCGGCCAACGGCACGCCGCCGAGCTGGGTGCCGTCCGCGCGGCGTTGGCCGAGGTGTGGGCCGAGTTGGAGCGCCGGGTCGTCCCGGGCAGCGACCCGGCGTTGGCCCGGCTGCGCGCCGCGCACTCCGACCTGCTCGCCGGCTGACCCGGCCTACGCCGCGCAGAACTCGTTGCCCTCCGGGTCCTGCATGACCCACCAGTGTCCGGCCGGGCCCTGGTCGACCTCGCGAAGGCGGGTCGCGCCCAGCCCCTCCAGTCGGGCCACCAGCTTGTCCAGGCCGCCCGGCTCGCTGTGCACGTCGATGTGCAGGCGGTTCTTGACCGACTTGCTCTCGGGCACCTCCTGGAACAGCAGTCGTCGGCCGCGGCCGACACCGCTGGCCTGGTCGAACGGGTCCTCGGGGTGGCGGATCGCGGCATAGCCGCGGAAGGTCGTGCGGCCGTCGTGCTCGACGACCGCGTCCGCGTCGACACGGCCGGCGGCCAGCAGTTGCGTGATGAGCGCGCTGGGATCCTCCACCTCATATTCCAGGGCCGCGGCCCAGAAATCGGCGAGGACGGGCGCGTTCGCGCTGTCGATGACCAGCTTCCAACTCAATGCCATGTAACCAGTTATATTGGTTACGTTGAGTCCTCGCAACCAGGACGCTCGATGCCGGCGTGTCGCCGCACCGGAGTCAACCGTCAGACCCGGCGCGGGTGGCCCTTGAGGTGTCGGCCCAGTTCCCGGGCGATCTCCCGGTTGGCGTCCCGTTCGGCCAGCGTCTGCCGCTTGTCGTAGGAGCGCTTGCCCTTGGCCAGGGCCAGCTCGACCTTGGCCCAGCCGTTCTCGAAGTACATCGACAACGGGACCAGCGTCAGCCCGCCCTCGCGGACCTTCTCCAGGATCCGGTCGATCTCCGCCCGCCGCAGCAGCAGTTTGCGGGTACGCCGGGGCGCGTGGTTGGTCCAGGTGCCGTACGCGTACTCGGCGATGTGCAGGCCGTACAGCATGATCTCGCCGTCGCGCTCGTGGGCGTACGCGTCCACCAGCGACGCCCGCCCCTCGCGCAGCGACTTCACCTCGGTGCCGACCAGCACGATGCCCGCCTCGTACGTGCGCAGCACCGTGTAGTCGTGTCGAGCCTTCTTGTTGGAGGCGATCAGCCGGCGTTCGGGCTGCTTGGACGGGGTCACCCGGCGACGATATCCGGCCGGTGGCTCAGCCGGTCGACGGCCGGTCGGCGCGCAGCCGATCGGCCAGGTCCCGGACGGCCGCCGCGAACGACTCCTGCGACTCGCACGGCCAGTGGCCCAGGATGGGCGGCGGGACGCTGTCGCTGGGCGGCGGCACCACGTCGGTCGGGTCCGTCAACCGACGGTCCACCGTCGCGGCCGGCCCGCTCGGCGTTGCGGTACGTCCGGGCCGGTGCGGGGCGAAGACCCAACCGCCGATCGGGTCGGTGTCGCGCCACAGGTTCACCCACCGCCAGCCGACCCGCTCGCCGATCTCCCGCAGCACCTCGTCGCCGACGTACGCGGGGAACAGCCGCGAGTAGAGCCGGCTCAACGGCGTGCCGTAGGTCAGCAGTGCGACCCGGTCGGTGACTCGGGCCGGCAGTTGCAGCAGCGTCGCGGCCAGCAGCACCGAGCCGTGGCTGTGCCCGGCCAGCAGCACCCGGTCACCCTTCTCCACCAGGTAGGTGATCCGCTTGGCCAGCTCCGGCACGGCACGCTCGGCGTAGCACGGCGGGGCGAAGGGATGG
Organism: Micromonospora vulcania; assembly: GCF_042658605.1. Classification (NCBI taxonomy): domain Bacteria; kingdom Bacillati; phylum Actinomycetota; class Actinomycetes; order Micromonosporales; family Micromonosporaceae; genus Micromonospora; species Micromonospora vulcania. The sequence continues at coordinate 159,411 of NZ_JBHSQS010000007.1, forward strand.
GCCGCCCGGGGCCAGAAGGTGCCCAGGTCCCACAGCACGCCCACGTAGCGGCGGAACTGTGCCGTCCGGTAGGCGAAGATGCCGCCGATCACCAGCCCGATCACGATTCCGGCGATCGCGTAGCTGCCCGTCGCGATCAGGAAGTTGACCAGGTCGGCGGGCACCCGGACGTAGTGCTGGAGCACGTCGCCGGGATAGAGCTGCATGAGGCCGAGCACGCTGGTGGACAGGCCCAGCGCGGCCAGGCCGGCGTAGACCACGGTGAGTGGCTCCAGCCGTTCGGTGAACCGGGCCCGGGCTACCGCCCGTTCGACCTGGCGTATCCGGTCCGCCGCCTCCGGAGGCGCGTGCGGGAAGTCGGCGGACACGATCGCCGCGGCGGCCCGTCGCCTCTTTCGGCGGGTCAGCACCGTCACCAGGCCGGCGACCAGCACCGCGGTGAGCACCGCCAGGAAGAACCCGAAGATCGCCCACTTGTACGCCAGTGTCGGGCTGGTCTCCAACCCGTCCGTGGTGTCCCCGCCACGGTCCAGCAGGTCCGACACGCGGTAGACCAGTTCGGCGGAGAACGCCACGGCGAGCCCCGCGGCGATCGTGACGAAGACCGGCGCGCCCAGCGCGCGCAGGGGCGCGCCCGTGCGCCGTCCGCCCCGGCGCCAGATCACCATCGCGGCGAGGATGGCCACCAGGACGGTCTGGCTGACGAACAGCCAGGCCACGATCGCGCCGTACCCGGGCAGCGTGCCGCCCTGCGGCCACGGCTTCTGGCTCTTGACGATGTGTACGACCACCAGGATGGTCAGGCCGCAGCTGATCGTGCGGAGCCCTCGGGTGACCCCGTCCCTCCGGGGCGTCGCGCCCATCCCGTCGATGATCGACGGCGCGCTGAGCAGCACCAGGCAGGCGAGCAGCACCGCCCCGGTGGCCACCAGCAGCAGCACCATCGCGGGGGAGGCGCCCACGCTGGCCCGGGCGGCGAGCAGGCTGCCGTCCAGGGTGGCGAACGCCGCCGCGACGTGCACCGAGCGCAGCCGGCCGACCATCGGCGCGGCGTCCCACTGGCCGACCGCGCTCAACCGGTGTGCCGAGGTCTTCGGCACCGGGCTCCGGAACGCGTCGAACGAGTGGCCGGGGCGTGCGCCGAGCGCCCAGACGATCCCGATGGCGGCGACCGGCACCAGCGACAGCACACCCAGGCGCAGGCCGGTGGAGCGCCCGCCGAGCCAGGACAGCCAGCTCCGCTGGGACAGGCAGGACGGGGTGCCCATGCACCGCCAGGCGATCAGGTCCAGCGCCACCCCGACGATGGAGAGGACGTAGAGCATGGTGATGGTGAGCGCGAGGATCCGGCACAGCGCGACGATGGTGTGCTTCGAGGCTCGGTTCGCCGGCCGCATCCAGAGCGCCACGTTGCAGAGCATGAACGGCAGCAGGAACACCAGGGACAGCGTCCGCACCGCCGTGCCGGACGGCAGGTCGCTCCAGCGGTACGCCTCCAGCGTCACCCCACCCGCCCCGGTGGCACCCGGATAGCCGGCACGCGGGCGGTAGAAGCCGCCGCTACGGTCCCCGGCGACCTGCTGCACGTGCGGCCGGTCCAGCACCTGGTCGGCCCCAGCGCCGGAGACGCCGTGCACCCGCAGCTCCACGACCCGGACCGACGTCGTCGGTCCGGTCGTCGACGCGTCCCCCATGGGCCCCCCGAGTGTGCGCGGCAGCCGGGCGGGTCGGTCTGCGACCACCCACGCGGCGACCCGGCTTACCCGTCCCGGGCCCGGCCAACCGTGCGCCGGGCACCCGGGTCCGTCGCGCCCCTGGTGCGGTTCGGCCCCGCCAGGTGGTTTCATGGGCGCCATGGCGAACCCGGTGATCCTGACCGTCGACGACGACCCGGTGGTCTCCCGGGCGGTGGCCCGGGACATTCGGCGCCGCTACGGTGACCGTTACCGGGTGCTGCGAGCCACCTCGGGGCCGGAGGCGCTGGACGCGCTGCGCGAGGTAAAGCTGCGCGGCGAGCAGGTGGCGCTGCTGCTGGCCGACCATCGGATGCCGGAGATGACCGGCGTCGAGTTCCTCGAGGCCGCGATGGACATCTTCCCGGCCGCCCGTCGGGTGCTGCTCACCGCGTACGCGGACACCGACGCCGCGATCGAGGCGATCAACGTGGTCGACCTGGACCACTACCTGCTCAAGCCCTGGCATCCGCCGGAGGAGAAGCTGTATCCGGTGGTGGACGGCCTGCTGGACGCGTGGGCGGTCACCCCGGACGCGGCGAGCACCGAGATCCGGGTGGTCGGGCACCGCTGGTCGGCGCCGTCGTTCAAGGTCCGCGACTTCCTGGCCCGCAACCTGGTGCCGTACCGCTGGCTGCTGACCGACGATCCCGAGGGCGCCCGGCTGTTGGACGCCGCCGGCGCCACCGAGGCGGACGTACCGCTGGTGGTGACCGCCGAGGGCAAGGCGCTGATCGCGCCGAGCGAGGCCGAGTTGGCCGGGCTGGCCGGGCTCACCGTGGTGCCGGCGGCCGACTTCTACGACCTGGTGGTGATCGGCGGCGGCCCGGCCGGCCTGGGCTCGGCGGTGTACGGCGCGTCGGAGGGGCTGCGGACCGTCCTGGTCGAGCGGCGGGCGACCGGCGGGCAGGCCGGGCAGAGCAGCCGGATCGAGAACTACCTGGGCTTCCCGGACGGCGTCTCCGGCGCGCAGTTGACCGACCGGGCCCGGCGGCAGGCCGTGAAGTTCGGCGCCGAGCTGCTCAGTGCCCGGGAGGTGGTCGGCCTGAGCGAGGCCGGCGGCGCCCGGCTGCTGCGCTTCGGCGACGGCACCGAGATCGCCGCGCACACCGTGGTGCTGGCCACCGGGGTCTCCTACCGGGTGCTCGACGCCCCCGGGCTGGCCGACTTCACCGGCCGAGGGGTGTTCTACGGCTCCACCGCCACCGAGGCGCCGAGCTGCGTCGAACAGGACGTCTACATCGTCGGTGGGGCCAACTCGGCCGGTCAGGCCGCCGTGCACTTCTCCCGGTACGCGGCCCGGGTGCACCTGCTGATCCGGGGCGCGGACCTGACCGCCTCGATGTCGCGGTACCTGATCGACCAGCTGGAACGGATCGACCGGATCACCGTGCACCCGCACACCGCGGTGGTCGGTGGCGCCGGGGACGATCATCTGCAACGGCTCACGCTCTGCGACACCCGCACCGGCGAGGCCCGCTCGGTGGACACCTCGTGGCTGTTCATCTTCATCGGCGCCGAGCCTCGGACGGACTGGCTGGACGGTGTGCTGGTCCGCGACGGGCGTGGCTTCATCGTCACCGGCCCGGATCTGATCAGCGGTGGGAACCGCCCGGCCGGCTGGTCACTGGCCCGCGACCCGTACCACCTGGAGACCAGCCTGCCCGGGGTGTTCGCCGCCGGGGACGTACGCGCCGAGTCGGTCAAGCGGGTCGCCTCGGCGGTCGGCGAGGGCGCCATGGCGGTGTCGCTGGTGCACCGCTACCTGGAGGCCCAGTGAGCGCGAGGAGTGCGCCGGGTCTGCGAGCCCCGCAGTCGCGAACGAAGGAGGCCCAGTGAGTACCGAGACGGATCGGCTGACGCCCGAGCAGCTGCGTACCCTGTTCCTGTTCGAGACCCTGGACGACGCGCAGCTCGGCTGGCTGGCCGAGCGCGGCCGGGTTGAGCAGCGCGCCGGCGGCACCCTGGTGTACGGCGAGGGCGAGGCCGCCACCTGCTTTTTCGTGCTGTTGCGCGGTGCGGTGGCGTTGAGCCGGCAGGTGCGTGGGGACGATGTCGAGACCAGCCGGACCGACCAGCGTGGGGTGTACGGCGGAGCCACCCAGGCGTACCTGGGCGACCAGGTCGAGCAGATCTACCGAAACAGTTTGCGGGCGGTGACCGACGCGGAGTTCTTCGTGTTGCCGGCGGAGGATTTCGCGTACGCCCTGCGGTCCTGGTTCCCGATGCCCATGCACCTGTTGGAGGGCCTGTTCTTCGGGATGCGGGACAGCCAGATGATCGTCGGCGAGCGGGAGCGGTTGCTGGCGCTCGGCTCGCTCTCGGCGGGGCTGACCCACGAGCTGAACAACCCGGCCGCGGCGGCGGTCCGGGCCACGTCGGTGCTGCGCGACCGGGTCGCCGGGATGCGGCACAAGCTGGCGATGGTCGCCGACGGCCGGTTGGACGGCCGGGCACTGCGTGGGCTGGTGGCGTTGCAGGAGGAGGCGGTGGCTCGGGTGGCCACCGCGCCGAAGCTGACTCCGATGGCGACGGCCGACGCCGAGGACACCCTCACCGACTGGCTGGACGAGCACGGGGTGAGTGGCGGCTGGGATCTGGCGCCGATTCTGGTCGGCGGTGGGCTGGACGCGCCCTGGCTGGCTCAGGTGAAGGAGGCGGTCGGCCCGGCGGACCTGGAGGCGGCGGTGCGCTGGCTCACCTACACCGTCGACACCGAGTTGCTGATGCGGGAGATCGGCGACGCGGTGACCCGGATCTCCGGCCTGGTCGGCGCCGCCAAGCAGTACTCCCAGCTGGACCGTGCGCCGCACCAGGTGGTGGACGTGCACGACCTGCTCGACGCCACGCTGGTGATGTTCAAGGCGAAGATCCCCGCCCAGGTCAAGCTGGTCCGCGAGTACGACCGCGGTCTGCCACCGGTGCCGGCGTACGCCGCCGAGTTGAACCAGGTGTGGACGAACCTGATCGACAACGCGTTGGGCGCGATGGGGGAGAAGGGCGTGCTGACCGTCCGCACCGGACTCGTCGGCGAGATGCTGGCGGTGGAGATCACCGACACCGGCCCCGGCATCGCGCCTGAGGTACGCCCGCGGATCTTCGAGCCGTTCTTCACCACCAAGGCGGTGGGTACGGGCACCGGGCTGGGGCTGGACATCTCGTACCGGATCGTGGTGCACAAGCACCACGGCGACATCCGGGTCGAGACCGAGCCCGGCCGGACCACCTTCCGGGTGCTGCTGCCGTTCAGCGAGGGCCCGTCAACGGCGGGAGCAGCGTGAGAGCGGACCGCAACTTCGGCACGTACTGGGCCGCCCAGTCGCTCTCCGCCCTGGGTGACGCGTTCGCGTACATCGCGCTGCCGCTGCTGGTGCTGCACGCCACCGGTTCGGTCGCGACGATGGGCCTGCTCACCGCCGTGGCCGGGGCCGCGTCCGTCGGCGCGGGGGTCTTCGGCGGGGTCCTGGTCGACCGGTACGACCGGCGCACCCTGATGATCGCCGCGGACCTGACCCGGCTGGTGCTCTACGGCCTCATCCCACTGGTCTGGCTCGCCGGCCCGCAGCTCTGGCTGATCTTCGTGGTCCTGCCGATCTGCGAGGCCGTCGGCATGGTGTTCCAGGTCGCCGCGGTGACCGCGGTACGGAATCTGGTGGACCGTGAGCGGATCACCGAGGCCAATGGTCGGTTGCAGGCGACGTACGCGGCGGCGGCCGTCGCCGGGCCGCTGCTCGCCGGTGTGGTGTCGAGTCGTTTCGGGCCCACCGCGGCCATCGCCATCAACGCGGCCAGCTTCGCGCTGTCGGCGGCCGGCCTCTGGCTGGTCCGGCTCCGGCCCGCCGAGCCCGCCGAACCACTCGGGGACGGTGCGCCGGCCGCCTCGGGGCGGGTGAGGCCGCTGGCCGAGTTCCTGGCCGGGATTCGTTTCATCTGGCAGCAGCCGGTGCTCCGTACGTTGACCGTGCTGTTGTCGGTGTTCATCTTCCTGACGTTCGGTTTCACCGACGTGCTCATCTACCACATCAAGCACGACCTCGGCGGCTCCGACGGCACCGTCGGCGCCGTGCTCGGGCTGGCCGCCGTGGGTACGGTCCTCGGCGCGCTGCTGGTGGCGCCGCTGCGCCGTCGGCGGGGCTTCGGCGTCACCTGGGTCAGCGCGCACCTGGTGTGCGGCCTCGCCGTGGTGGGCATCGGCCTGGCCGGGAACGTGCCCGCCGTCGCGGTACTGACCGGGTTGTACCTGGGCGCCATCAGCGTCGGCGGCATCTGTTCGATGTCGCTGCGCCAGGAGATCACCCCGGACCACCTGCTGGGCCGGGTGACGTCGGCCTTCTGGAGCACGCACTTCTCCCTCGGCCCGGCCGGTGCCGCCGCGCTGACCTGGGCCGCCGCCCGGTACGGCGTCCCCCGGGTCACCCTCGTCGCCGGCGTGGGTTGCCTGCTGGTCGCGATCGCGGGGCTGTTCTCCCCGATCCGGCGGGCCGGATCCGAGTCGGCCGCGAACCGGCGGGAGCTTCAGCCGACCGCGCGGTGACGCTGTGCGTCGCCGTCGACGACACGCCATTGACACACCCGTGCGACGCGCCGACTACGTGGAGACACTGAGTCATCGCGGGCAGTAGTCTCGGGCGGCGTTCGTGGTCCCCGCCCCCGAGGAGGGTCCGTGGAGTCGATGGCACGCCAGCGCACCGATGAACCGGCCGACGACCAGCCGGTCGATCCGTCCGCCGCCACGATGCTGCCCGAGTTGGAGGACGGCGACTGGCTGTACCACGCGTGGGAGTTCGCGCACACCAGCTTCTGGGCGGTCGCCCGCCGGCTGCCCCGGCTGGTCCGCGAGGCGGTGGCGCTGGCCTGGTCGACCAACCGCGGCGACACCGCCGCTTCGATCGGCCTGAACGTCGCCGCCGGGGTGATGACCACGTTCGGCCTGCTCGCCACCACCAGCGTGCTGCGCGAGTTGTTCTCCGCCGGTCCCACCCCGGACCGGGTCCGCGCGGCGCTGCCGGCGCTGATCGTGGCAGCGGCGGCGGTGTCGGCACGCGGTGGCCTGGCGATCGCCGCCGGCTGGGCCCAGGCCCGGCTGACCCCGCAGATCAACTACCAGGTGGAGTTGCGCCTGTTCGAGGCCACCACGGCGGTGGACCTGGCCGCCTTCGACGACGCCGGCTTCGCCGAGGAGATGGACCGCGCACGGGACCGGGGGATGGCCGAGGCGGCGTGGATCGTCGACCACACCGTCGACCTGGTCACCGGCGTGGTCGGCATCCTCGCCACCGCGGTCGCGGTGACCGTCATCCAGCCGCTGCTGCTGCCGTGTCTGCTGCTCGCGGCGGTGCCGCAGGCGATCACCGCGGTGCGGATGGCCCGCCGGGAATATCTGGCGATGCTGGCCCGGATCACCCGGCGGCGTCGAATGTGGATGCTCGCCCACCTGATGGCCAACCGGCACACCGCCGCCGAGGTGCGCGCGTACCAGATGCGCGACTTCCTGCTCGCCGAGTACCGCGGCGTGATGGCCGTGGAGACCCGGGCCCAGCTGCGGCTGGTCCGGTCCCAGACGGGCACCCGGGTGATCGGCGCGTCGGTCGCGGGGCTGGCCACCTTCGGCGTGTACGCGGTCCTCGGCGGCCTGCTGCTGGGTGGGATGGTCGCCCTCGCGGCGGCGGCCACCGCCCTGCTCGCGCTGCAGTCCGCCCGCAACAGCCTGGGTGTCGCGGTCGTCGCCACCAACTCGTTGTACGAGGACGCGCTCTACTACCAGGACTACCGGGACTTCCTGGAACGCGCCCACACCCGGGTGCCGATCGGCGGCGACCGGGCGGCCGAGGGCGTCGACGTCATCGAGTTGGACGAGGTGAGCCTGCGCTACCCGGACACCGAGGCGGCGGCGGTGGACCGGGTCAGCCTGACCGTCCGGCGGGGCGAGGTGATCGCGTTGGTCGGCGAGAACGGCTCCGGCAAGACCACGCTGGCCAAGCTGATCGCGGGGCTCTACCGGCCGACCGGCGGGACGATCCGCTGGGACGGCGTCGACGTCGCCGAACTGGACCCGCGTACGGTCGGCGCGCAGGTGGCCGTCATGACGCAGGAGTGGTGGAAGTTCCCGTTCACCGCTGGGCAGAACATCCGCGTCGGTCGACACGACCGACCGCCGGAGCGGCCCGGCCCCACGGTGCGGGAGGCAGCCGGTGCCGCCGCCGCCCACGACATGATCGTGGGGCTGCCACACGGCTACGACACCCTGCTCGACCGGGAGTTCAAGGACGGTCATGAGCTGTCCGGCGGGCAGTGGCAGCGACTCGTCGCCGCTCGTGGCCTCTACCGGGACGCCGCCCTGCTGATCTGCGACGAGCCGTCGGCCGCACTGGACGCCCGTGCCGAGCACGCCCTGTTCCAGCACCTCCGCCGTCGACCGGACCGGGCGGTCGTCCTGATCACCCACCGGCTGGCCAACGTCCGACACGCCGACCGGATCTTCGTGATGGACCAGGGACGGCTCGTCCAGCAGGGAAGTCACGACGAGCTGATGGCGGCCGGCGGCCTCTACGGCGAGCTGTTCGAGTTGCAGGCGGCGGGCTATCTCGCTGGTGCCGACGACGCGGTGCCCCGCTGACCTCCTGGACCGCAATTAGCCCGAGATCACGTGCGCGGATCTGCCGATGAGAGAGCACTCGATCTTTTCGTCTCGTCGCGACATCGTGGCCTGGAAACGTTGTCCGCTGTCGGGGTCAGGAGCGGCGCGGGCGACACGGCAAGCGACCATGAGAGGGTGACCGACGCCGTACCGTCTTCCTTGGCTGCTGTGATCGACCTCATCGATGGATACATGCATCGAGTGCTGAAGGGCAGAGAAGACCCGGTGGGGGTCGTCGGGGAGCTGATGTGTGCGCTGATCGACCTGCCCCCCCGCCCACGTCGGCCGTTTGTATAACATCTACGGGGACTTGTCGGACATCGTTGACGGCTACCCGTTCGACTACGGCGATGGCACCGAGATGATCGCCCAACGGGAGGTTCGCGACGCTGCGTGGGACTGGTTGACCATTGAGCGCAATGCCGAGGGAATAGAGACCTACGTCGGCCACTGGGTTGCGAGAATTGCAGCGTTACCGACGACCGACGGAGGGCGGCCGTTCCGCCACCCCTGGGCTCAGTGACGCACGGTACCGGCACCGTGAGTGGGGCAGGCCGGGCTCCAGGCTTAGTGCCCGGACCCAACGCAGGGTGTCCGCACATGCCGCCGATCGCGCGCCTCGGCTGGCGACCTCCTCGAAAGGGTCGGTCCGCTGCTCGATCGGGCATGCTGGATAGGCACCCGGTGCGGTGAAGCGAGGGAGTACGCCGTGGAGCTGCAACTGCGCATGTCCGACAAGGCCCGAGATTTCGTCGAGCAGATTCTGCACGAGATGCTGGTGCGATTCCCGATCACTCGGGACGAGGCGGTGGGCCGGGTGAATCAAGCCTGGGGACACCTCGACCACATCGGCGACAAGGACCTGATCTTCCACGAATCGCCGGACGATTGGGCTCGTACCATCTACTACGGTAAGGACTCGCGCTGGTGGCAAGGCGAGGACGGGCTCAAGCCGCTGCCGTACGAGTCGGATGCCTGATTTGCGGCATGGACGGCTCGGGTAGCGACGGCAGGCGGTGTCGTCGATGCTGAACGGGTGATGCCTGGGTTCGTGCTGGTGCACAGCCTGCTGCTGGGTCCTCGGACGTGGGCGCCCGTGGCGGCCCGGCTCGCAGCTCTGGGTGCCGAAACGGTGGTGCCGTCGCTGATCGACGTGGTCGGGGAAGACGACCCGCCGTTCTGGCCACGGGTCAGCGCGACCATCAACGAAAGCCTCTCCCACCTACCGCAGGGTCAGCCAATCGTGTTGGTAGCGCACAGCAACGCCGGCCTGCTGGTCCCGGTTGTCGTGCAGGCGGTGCGGCGTCCGGTCGTCGGGTGTCTCTTCGTCGATGCCCGTCTGCCTCCGCGGGCCGGATACGCGCCCGCCGCATCGCCCGAGCGTCTGGCCTACCTGCGGACGAAGGTCACACGGGGTCGGCTGCCACAGTGGACGACGTGGTGGGACGAGGATGACGTCGCATCGCTGTTCCCCGATCCGCAGACCAGGTGGGCCGTCTCGGCCGAGCAGCCCCGGTTGCCCATCAGCTACTACGAGCAACAAATTCCGGTCCCCGCCGGCTGGGATCACCGGCCGTGCGGGTATCTGTTGTTCGGGCCGCCGTACGACCGTATGGCGCAGGAGTCGCGCGAGCGCGGCTGGGGCGTCGCCGAGGTGGCCGGTGGACATCTGCACCAACTCGTCGACCCGGACGCGGTTACCGCCACGATCGTTGCCGTGACCGCACCGTGGATCTCTCCAGCCGACTGAGCAGACGCGAGCACGTGCCGATGAGCGGATGCCGGGGTGCCTTGAGTGGATCTGAAGACGGGCCGGTCCGGCTGACTGCTAGCGTGCGCCGCGTGAGAAGCGATGGTGAGATTCTGGAAGCGGTTCGCCAAGACCTGGGTCTCGCCGAACTGCTGTGGAAGGTCTGCGAGTTCGACCTCACGCGCGGTGATCACGGGGAACGGGTCTGGCTGTCGTCTGGGCAGGCACTGGAAGGCGTGGCCGGTGATTTCACTGGCGGCACGTTCTTCCTCTGCGGTGAACGCGGGCCAACCCGACGAGTGCTCTACGCCAGCTCTGAGGGGCAGGCCGGCCTTGTCGGCCAGACCCTCGCCGACGCCCTGACGGTCATGATCGGGCTACCGTCCTGGTGGGACTGCCTGAACTATTCCGGCGGCGGCGATCTAACGATCATGCAATCCGCTGCGGAGCACCTGCAGCGCGACGAAGCCAATCAGCAGCCCGAACTGCGCGCCCTGCGGCTCGAACTCGCGACAGCACTGTCGCTGGACCTGCTGCCCGTACCGGTACTGCTGGCCCGCTTGTGTGACGCGGTCGCCAGTACGACACCCGATTTCGTCCTCACCGCCGAGACCGGTGAGTACGAGTCGCTGTTTGGGGAGTGGCCGCCGAGCCGAAATCCCTCCTGGAGGTGACCTCATGCCGCGATCGGGTGCCCACGGATTCACCCTGCCGCCGTCAATGAGCGCTCAAACTTTCGTCAGGTGGTGGCGCCGTCCGGGTGGGCGCTGTCGGAGACGGACTCCGGCCTGTGCCCGGCTCCCTGTTCGTTCGTTCGGTGCTGGATAGCGTCCGCCTCCCGTCGGGCGGAGGTGACGATCCGCTCGGCTTCGAGTCGCGCCTCGGCACGGTGGTCCGCGGCCTGTTCCTCGGCGAGTCGGAGGATCTGTTCCACCCGAGTGCTCAAGCCGCTGAGGGTTGGCCGTTCCCGATCCCGCCATCGTTCCCCGGATTTGGCCGCCGTTCCGGCACCCGCTAGTTCGGGGTTCTCGTCACGATCGACCAAGCGGTCCCCTATGAGATCGGATTCCGTCGTGCCGACCAGGGAGAGCGTGACGCCGAGCGCGGCCACCGCGATGCCGGACCAGAGAGCGGCCGGCCCGAGGGACGGGCCGACCGTGGCACCCACACCGAGCCCAAACAGGACGGCGGCAGTCTTGGCTGGCTTGCGCACAGGTTCTCCTCGCGTGGTGCGGGCGGACGCTCTCCGGTTCCAGCATGGCGACCGCGTCAAGCTGGTGGGGTGTTGCGGGGGATCGTTACGGAGTCCACATAGGTCACCACAGCTCGATCGCCGGTTACCGGAAAGTCATACTCGGCGCGGCACGGCTCCGTCCTGCCAACGGTAGAGGTCGCGCAGCAGGGAAATCTCGGCGCCGTGATGGATCAGCTCCCTGTTGACGTGCAGGACGATGCCCTCCATGGGAAACCGCTCGGGACCCACCGTGGGCGGATTCTCCAGGTCAGCGTCCGAGAGCGCGCGGACTCCCGCGTTCCATCTCCCGTACATCTCGTCGAGCTGTCCCAGCGCCTCGTCAGCGGTCGCCGCGTAGGCGAATGTCTGGGAGTCGACGTCCTGGCCGCCGAAGTGCCATCCGACCCGATAGCCCAGGCAGGAGACGATGATGTGGGCCAGCCGCCAGGCAATGGTGGTCACCGGCGCCGGCACCGGGTCAGGCGACGCGGAGTCCATCGTCCATTTTCCCGAACCTGCCGACATCGGTGTGGCCGACGTGCCACGTGGGCGGATGCTCCAGCAGCCACGCACCGGCTCCCAGAAGTACTCCTCATCGGCAAGACCGTGCAGCCGCGGCCGCAGGTTCTTGTGCCAGTGCCGGTCCAGTTGGTCCGCGAGTCGCTCGCTTCTTGTCACTTCAGCACACTACATACGACGAAAGCCTGACGATGACCCTCGCAAACGCCGTCGCCGGCCGTGGGCCGTGGGCCGCGAGGGCGTACCGCGCCGGAGATGACGCTGGGCGCTGACGTGCCCTTCGGGCGGGGCCTGCATGTTCGAAGACGGCCATGATTCACTGGTGTCCGCGACCGTTGTCCACTCTTCGGAAGCGGTGTCCCGGCCCGTTGTGGACGCCCTCACGCGGCGGGATGACGCCATTCCTTGAGCCGCCGCTCGGGCAGGTGGCCGGCGGACGGCCAGAGTTGCACCCGCCACCTGTCGCCGGGGGTGATCGAGCCGGGCCAGCCGCGATTGACGAATCCGCGACCCGATATCCGTGCGGCGTACCGGCCGCTCGGGACCTCGAAGGTGGCGACCGCGTCCGTGGGGCTGAAGTAGCGGAGCACGTCATCGACAACCAGGAGGCAGGCCTCGAAGGCCTCCTCCCAGTCTTCGTGATCATCAAAAGGTTCGTCGTCCCACACCTCCAGGCGGAACGGCATCTCGAAGTTGTTCTGGTGGGGGGAGATAACGACGATCCCGTTGTCGTCTGCCGCGATGCCTGAGCCGTTGATCGCTCGTTCCAGCAGGGTCGTGTAGTCGGCGTCGGGCGATGGATTCCCGCAGAGGCAGAACTGCCCATAGTCGAGCAGCACGATCTTCTCCACGACTCGGCGCGGTGCGGGAGCGATCACCTGGGGCATTGTGCCCGATCGACGTGAACGGTCCACGCTCTTCTGCCGCGGTCGGTGCGCGGGGCTACCCGGGAGGCCGAGGATGCACCCTGTCGTGCCGATGACCGGACAGCCGATCAAGGCTGGCCGGTCGTCGGTCCGGGGCAAGGGCGTCACGCGTCAGCGGAAGACGTCAATGTTGCGCGCGGCCCACGAGGCGAAGGAGCGTGGTGATCGGCCCAGCACCTCGGCTACGTCTGGGCTGATCCGCTGCTCCCGTACGGTCGGCGCGCCGAGGATCGCCAGCGTCCCCTCGACCACCGGCGGCGGCATGAACCGCAACATCTGTTCGCGAGCCTCGTCGGGCGTCTGCTCGACGAAGCCGATCGGCTCGCGGAGTGCGGCGGCGAGATCGGCGACCCGTTGGCGCGGCGTGCTCAGCGCCGGGCCGGTCAGTTCGTACGTGCGGCCGTCGTGCCCGCTGTCGCGGAGAGCGACGGCGGCCACCTCGGCGATGTCGTCCGGGTCGATCACCGGAAGGCCCACGTCGCCGAACGGAGCGGCCACCGTCCGCGCGGTCCGGATCGGGTCGGCCCACGCGAACGCATTGGACGCGAAGCCGCCAGGGCGCAAGATGGTCCAACCGAGGCCGGACCGGCGCACAAGGTCCTCGATGGCGTGCAGGGGAGCGTGCGACGCCGCCTCCGGCCGCGTGCCGACCGCTTGCGAGGACTGCAGCACGATGCGCTTCACCCCGCCGGCCGTGGCGACCCGGAGGATGTCAGCCATGTCGAGATGCGCTCCGGCGCCCTCCACCAGAAGGAACAGCGCCTCGGCGCCGACGAGCGCCGGGCGCAGGCTCTCCGGCCGTTCGAGGTCCGCGCGGTGGTGGCGGACCCCCTCTGGTACGGCGAGCGGGCGTCGTCCACGGGATACCGCCGTCACCGCGGCACCCGTCGCCGCAAGGATCGACGAAAGCGTACGGCCGACGTTGCCGGTGGCACCTACTACGACAAACATGGTTCGTCTCCAGTTCGACCGCGTCGTTCGCGCGGCTGGAGGGGAACGCTAGTAGCGCGGATACAGTAGGTACCTAGTAGATAGTGGCGCGGTTGTGACGGAGGGCACGTGAAGCGGTCGACGAATCCCGAGCTGGCGTGCCCGGTCGCGCCGGTCGTCGATATCGTGTTCAGCCGATGGACGACACCCATCCTGTGGACGCTTCACGAGCACGGCCGGCAACGCTTCGTGGAGCTGGAACGTCGGCTGACCAACATCACGCCGAAGGTGCTCACCCAGCGACTACGCCAACTCGAACGCGACGGACTCGTCACACGCACCTACCACGCCGAAGTCCCACCCCGGGTCGAATACGAGATCACCGAACTGGGCGCCAGCCTCGGTCCGCTCTTCGCTCACCTCGCCACCTGGGCCGACGCCAGCCTCGCAACGGTAGAGCGGGCACGACACGCCTATGACACCGCGCAATAACCTGCCATGATCCGCACTGACCAGCGAACGCGACGTGGCCGTTAGCGTGGCTCCACACCTGTGCGGTACGCAGGAAACCAACCCGGCTGACGGGCATTGCGAAGCTCACCTCACTGCGACAACACGGTCAGCGCGGCGGCGCAGCAAGCGGTGAAGATTGTTGCCACTCGTGGCGAGGACGCGGCCAGTATCGTCCAGGCGCCATCTACCAGCGACCACGCGATCGCCGGCCAGCCACTCCTCCCGCACGACAGGTCGTCTCAGCTGGCGCAGCAGCCAGGCCGCGGCCCATTCCGCGTAGTCCTCATGGCTGGCCCGCACCCCGACCACGGTCAGGTCCTCGGGTTCGTTGCCGTTGTGGTCATCCAGGAGGTATTCATCGCCCCAGGCACCGTGGAGTGCCTGTCCGGACATCCCGCCAGTCCAGTAGCCGACCTGCAACGTGCGACGCCGGATGGTGAGCCCTGGAACATCAACATCGATGTACAGCGGCACCAGCCATCGCTGCGACGATGTGTCGTCTTCGGGCGAGAGTCCCTCAACGTCCCAGCCGGATGCTTCCCGCCGAAGCCGCTCCAGGAAGGCGGCCTCCCCCTCGTTGCGACCGACCTCGTCTGGGAACCATCGAGCCCCAAGTGCTTCAACCACCGCTCGATCATGCCGTCCAGCGGCCCAACCTGCACCTTCGTCGCCCCGCAGAGCCGGCGCAGGTGTCATCCGGACGTAGCTGATGACAGGGCCTCGAGTACTACGGCCGTCGGGGCGGCTCAATCGTCGAATTCGAAACCGGTGGCCTCGGCGAACTCCAGGAGCCGCCGTAGGCGTTGCCCGTCGGCCGCGACGGCGCGGAGCAAGCCAGCCAAGCCGTCGAGCGCGTCTCGGTCTGTGCTGGTGGCGTAAAAGGCGCCGCCCTCTGGATCGGACGAGAAGCGACCTTCAAGGGTCGGGGCCTCGGTCGTGACGAGCAGTTCTGCGATCCCTTCCCAGAAGTAGCCGTTGGGCTCATGGCCCAGCTCCGAGATCAGGTCATCCACGTCGGTCGTTCCTGCCTCCAAGGACAAGGAGTACTCACCCGGCGCGATTTCTGCCACCCTTACGGAATCCACCGGTGGATCTTGGCAGCCCGCTTCTACGGGCACAAGGCAACCGGCAAACCCGAACCGGTCGGCTCGTCGGCGCGCCTGGTCCGAGCAGCGACGCCCACCCGTAGGCCACGTGGACGATTGACGGGATGAGCGAGCGGGTTCTACGGTCGCGCCGATGCGCCCTGGAGAGATCGTCGTCGCCGTCGAACAGGTACGCGCCCTGATCGACGAGCAGTTCCCCGAATGGTCGGACCTGCCGATCGTTCCGCAGCCGTTGAACGGCACCGACAACGCGCTGTTCCGGCTGGGTGATTCCCTGACGGCACGGTTGCCGAGGGCGCAGTGGGCGGTCGACCAGGTGGGGACCGACGCGGCCTGGCTGCCTCGGTTGGCGCCGCATCTTCCGGTGCCGGTTCCCGCGCCGGTCGCGGTCGGCCGACCGGGCGCGGACTATCCGTGGCCGTGGACGGTCGTCCCGTGGCTGGACGGGCGCAACCCGCAAGCCGGGCAGGACCTCGTCGACCTCGCCATCGACCTCGCCGGCTTCGTGCGCGCGATGATCGCGATCGACCCGATGGGCGGGCCGGTCAAGGAGGGGATTCAGCGCGGCGTACCTCTGGTGCAGCGGGAGGAGCTGACGCGCCGGTCGATCGTGGCGCTGGGCGATCGCATCGACCGGCGGGCGGTGACCGCGGCGTGGGACGAGGCGATGGCGGCGGACGAGTGGCCCGGGCCGCCGGTATGGCTGCACGGCGATCTCCTGGAAGGCAACCTGCTGGTCGACCGGGGCAGGCTCACCGGAGTGATCGACTTCGGCGGTCTCGGCCGCGGCGATCCTGCGGTCGAGGTGCGGCCGGGCTGGAGCCTGTTCGATGTCCGCGCGCGGGCCGCCTATCGGGAGGCGCTCGGGTTCGACGACGCGACCTGGGTGCGCGCGGGGGTGAGGCGGGCTGCGCGGCGCATTCTCATGCTGCGGGTGCCGGCTCGCTGGGCCGCGCCGTGAAGAAGCGGGTGACGTCCTCCGCCGCGGTGGGGGACAGCATCATCGCCTGGACTCGTGCGCACATCTCGGCGATCGGGTGGATCCTGGTGAACATCGCCTCTTCGTAGGCGCGGATCGCCGCGTCCGGGTCGGTGGGGTTGGCGGCGAGTTGGCCAGCGAGTTCAGCGGCGTCGAGCATGGCCTGGTTGGCACCCTCGCCGACCGGGGGCATGAGGTGCGCGGCATCACCGATGAGGGTGATACCCGGCTGGTTGGTCCAACGTTCACCGATGGGCATCGCCTCGATCCTGCGAGGTGTCGGCGCGCTGTCGCTGGCGTCGATGAGGGCGGTGAGGCGTGGGTCCCAGCCCTCGAACATGTCCAGCAGGGCACGCTTACTGCGGTATGTGTCGAGGTCGCGATCTTCTGCGCGCACGGAGATCCCGACTCGTAGGCTGCCATCGCCCAGGCGTTGCGCCGCAAGGACCTGGTTCACGCCCATGCACCACAGGTTCCCGGGGCCGACCAGGTCGGCGAGGTCCGGGTGACGCCGGTCGACGTCTTCGACGTTCAGCTCCACATGAGTTGACACGTAGGACATCCCGGCGTCGGTCAGCACCGACCGGACAACCGAGCGCGCGCCGTCCGCGCCGACGAGGATGTCGCAGTCGACTCGGTGGCCGCCATGGAACGTCAGCTCCCAGCCCTGGCCACGTCGCGGGGCCGCTGCGACGAGCCGGCGCTGCCACGCGACCGCGTCACCTGGGAGCGAGTCGAGCAGAAGGTCACGCAGCGCCCTTCGATCGATCTCCGGACGTCCGGAGAATGAGCCGGGGCGTGGCTTGTGATGTACGAGGGTGCGTCCGGCCGGGTCGAGGATGCGATGTTCCTCGCCGTCGGGCCGCGCCTCGGACCGGAACTGGCCGGTGAGACCCGCCTCGGCCAGGGCCCGTTGCCCGGACTCCGGGTGCAGGTCGAGCATCCCGCCCTGTGATCGCGCGGATCGGCTCGCCTCGCGTTCGTACACCACCGCGTCGATGCCGTGCCGACGCAGGACTCGTGCCAGCGTCAGGCCGCCAAGGCCGCCACCGGCGATCGCAATTCGCATCTCCGCCTCCGTACCGTACACTGTATTTCGTGGATACACCGTACGGTAGCGAAGTCTTGCCCGTTTGGGAACGGCCCGAGCCGCAGCCGCGGGCGGTGGCGGTGCCGTTGAGCCGCGCGAAGATCGCCGCAACCGCGATCCGGCTTGCCGACGCGCACGGCCTCGACGGACTGTCGGTTCGCAAGATCGCCAAAGAGCTCGGTGTCGGTCCGATGCGGCTCTACGACTATGTGCTCAACAGATCCGAACTACTCGACCTGATGGTCGACGCCGTCTATGCCCAGATCGCCGAGGCCGGCCAACACGCCCAGTGGCGCGCCACGGTGCTGGCGATCGTGCACCGGACCCGTGACGCCGCCCTTGCGCACGAATGGTTCTCCGACCTGCTCGGCGGAAGACCACACCTGGGGCCCCACGCGCTCGCCGTGGGTGAGTCGACCGCCGCGGCGCTGAGTCAGGCCCCGGGCGTACGCAGCATTGACGACCTCCAGCGGGCCTTGGGCGCCCTCAACGCCTTCATCATCGGAGCACTCCGCAGGGAGGTCACCGAGCGACGGACCACCCGCTCCACCGGCACCGACGAAGCCGCCTTCCAGGCCAGCCTCGGCCCCTACCTCACGCGCGTTCTGGAGACCGGCAGGTATCCCACCGTCGCCCGGCTGGTCATCGAGGGCGCCCACCTCAACGCCGAGGAGACCTTCAACCACAACCTGACCACCATCTTGGACGGCATCACCAGCCATCCCCACAACTGACCTACCGCTGTAGCTTGATCAGCCGTCCGAACCTGCCGCGCCTCGCGCGCTGCCTTGAAAGCCTTCTACCGGGACTCAGGCGCGTTTCGCGTGCTGCAGGAGTCCGCATCGGTCGAGGCGGCTCGCTGCCGAATTGCAGGCGATCACGTCGGCCCGGTCCAGCGTGGCGGTGGATCTCGTACCCCTGCGGCCGCCCGGCGAGGAGCGGCCGCCGACGACGGTCAGAAGTTAGCGGCGTGCCAGCCAGACCGTCCGCTCGGTGCGGACGCTGAGGTCGTCGCGGCCGGCCACACCCGCGGCGATCTTCTCTAGGGCCGCGAGATCGGACGGCGGGAGCCGCTCGTCCAAGCCATGGCGCATCCGGAGCAGGGAGACTTCGGCATACCGGGTTGCGGCTGCGGGTAGCGGCGGCCGCAGGTCGATGTCGAATTTCCGCTCGGTCACTGCCGTGAACCCGGCGTGGGTGATCCGGTCGCCCCAGTTCTCGTGCATGTGCAGGCCCGCTTCCTGCCGACGTCTCGCCGCCTCGGCGTGACCGCGGTTCTCCACACCCTCGTCGGCGGTGCCGGCGAGGAAGTGCGGGAACGAGTCCAGCTCGGCGATCACCAGCAGCCCGCCCGGTCGCAGCGCGTCGAACGCCGATGCGAGCGCACGCGCGGGGTCGGCCATGTGGTGCATCGCGGAGGCGGCCCAGATCACGTCGATCGGCCCGAGGTCGGGCCAGGGCAGGTCAAGGTCAGCCTCGATGGTACGGATCCGATCGCCCAACCCGGCGGCATCGGCCCGACTGCGTAGGTGGGCCAGCATCTGCGAGGACACGTCGATCGCGGTGATGGTGGATCCGGGCAGTTCCCGGGCGAGGGCGAGGGATCCGGTGCCGCTACCGGCGCCGAGGTCGACGATGTGAGGGGTGCCGACGGCCTCGCGGCCGACCCAGCCGATCAGGTCGCGGTGGTAGTCGTGCAGGACCTCGGCGTCCAGGTCCAGCATCTCGATCAGGTGGTCGTGTGCCATGCGTCGACGATAGCCACGGTATGCGCCTGAAGCATATAGTCTTGCGTATGCAGCAAGACAAGGACCTGGAGGCCCTGGTTCGGCAGCGGATCCGCGGCCTGCGGATGGCCCGCGGCTGGTCGCTCGACGAGCTGGCCGGCCGCTGCCTGCTGAGCCCGTCCACGCTCAGCCGGATCGAGACCGGCCATCGGCGCATCGCCCTGGACCAGATGGCCGCGATCGCCCGGGCACTGGGCACGAGCCTCGATCAACTCGTCGAGTCGGAAGCCGACGACGACGTGGTGATTCGCCCGCACTGCAACGACGAGCGTGGCGTCACCACCTGGCTGCTCTCCCGCGACAGCAGGCAGACCGTCGCCAAGATGCGGGTCACCCGCGAGGTGCCGCACGAGCTGCGGGTGCATCCGGGACGCGACTGGTTCACCGTGCTCTCCGGCACGATCGAGCTGCGGCTCGGCGAGCGGACGATCCTGGTCGCGACAAACGAGGCAGCCGAGTTCTCCACCATGGTCCCGCACGCGTTCGGCGCACACGGCGGCCCAGCCGAGATCCTCTGCATCCTCGACCACGAAGGCGAACGCAGCCACCTGGGCCCGCAGCATCAGGCCGAGCGGGCGTCAGATCAACGGCGCGTACCACTGGGCGCCGGTGACCAGGATCCGCGTTGACTGCTTGCGGTTCCACTCCACCCGCATGCCGTGCCTGCGCAGCACCGGA
Source organism: Micromonospora vulcania (assembly GCF_042658605.1). Classification (NCBI taxonomy): domain Bacteria; kingdom Bacillati; phylum Actinomycetota; class Actinomycetes; order Micromonosporales; family Micromonosporaceae; genus Micromonospora; species Micromonospora vulcania. Next base: position 179,293 of record NZ_JBHSQS010000007.1, read on the forward strand.
AAGGCGATCTCGTCCAATAGGCGCTCCAGGTCGACCTGGTAGCTGGCCTGCTGTTCGGCCTCCGACAGGGCGCCGTAGGCGACCTCGTCGAAATCCGCCGGGGGATAGGCGCCGTAGCCGAGATAGACCGCACCCGTGTCGCTCGCGAGCAGCGACTCGGTGTCCTGCTGGTGGTACCAGAGGTAGCCGAGCCAGTGCCGGGAGTCGTCCCGCTCGTCGTGGATCTCGCCAGCCGCGCAGGTGCCACAGCAGCTGAAGTTCTCCCTGGCCAACACGCCGAGCTCATTGAGTTCGGCGAAGGCGCGGGTGAGGTTGCTCCGCACCGCCGCACCCCATCCGCGCTGCTGCTCTCGGCGCACCGCCAGTGCCGTCTCGTACGCCGCCTGAAGTTCCTCGTCGGTGGCGCCGTGCCGCTCCTCGTCGCCCTCGAGGTAGTCGACGAAATCGTCGGCGTCGACCTGGCCACGCACGACCCAGTCCCAGATCTCGTCCTCGATCTGCCCGCGACCCGGCTCCGCGATCCGGTCGGTCAGGAACCGGGCGCCCTCGGGGCGATCGTTGTAGATCCATCCAGTCACGCCGACGATCTTCACACGGACCGCCGACAGTCTCAGTCCCCAGAGACCTCCGGTCGGGTCGCTGTGCGGTGGGATGCCGTGGGGGTGAGGAAGTCGGCGAGTACCCGGGTGTGGGTCGAGAAGGCCAGCTCCACCGGTTCGGTGAGCACCAGCCACTCGGTCGCCTCCTCGGTCGGCGCCGATGGGGGCAGATCCTCGGCGGCCCGCTCGGGTAGCACCCCGAAGATCATCATCGTGCCGCCCGCCGGGGCGCTGTGCACCGCGAACAGACGCGCGTCCTGGGCCGCCGCGACCAGTCCGGTCTCCTCCCGTAGCTCCCGGACCAGCGCGTCGGACCACTCCTCGCCGTACTCGATGAAGCCGCCGGGAAGCGTGAGCTGCCCGCGGGCCGGCTCGATGTCTCGGCGAACCACCACCACGCCCAGGCCGTCGGCGCTGCGAACCGGCAGCACCGCAACCGCGACCGGCAAGGGGTTGCGCCAAACAGTCTCACCACAGGCCGCGCAGACCCTAGGCCACCCGCCGTCCCCCGAATAAGCAACACCGCAGAAAGAGCAATGCGAGTACGCCCTACCCGTCATGCCGCAGCACGTTACCCCGTCGATCTAGGGAGAATCGTCGTGATCGGAGATCAACTCGCGACGATTTCCCCTAGATCGACGAGGAGGGCTCGGGCGACGAGGAGGGGGAGGGGGACGGGGACGGGGACGGGGACGACGGGGAGGGGGAGGGGGCGGGGGCGCCGGTGTAGAAGGCCGTTGTGCGGGCGGCGGCGGAGCTGGCGGCTTCGGGGTCGGTGCCGGCGGCGATGCTCGCCGCGCCCCAGGCCTCGCTGCTCAGCGTCATGAATTGGCGTCCCTCGTCGGAGGCGCTCCACTCTGCGCTTTGCTCCGGGGTCACTCCGCTGCCGTCGCCGGCCAGGTACGAGGCTAGACCCAGCAGGCCCAGCTCCCAGCCGACGCCGACGGCGCCCGGCCCGAACTGGGCCCACCGATCCTGGTCGACGTGCGCGATGTGGTCCAACTCGAAGCGGGTCCGCTCGTCGTCGACGGGCGTGAGACGCACCTCGATCCAGCTCACCTCGTCGCCGTACTCCCAGGTGGCAGTGAAGCGGTGCGGCGGGTCGCAGGTCTCGACGGTGCCGTGGGCGTTGCCCTCCAGCTGGTACCGACCGCCCAACCGCAGCTCGCCGGAGACCGGCAGGAACCAGCGCGGGATGCGCTCGGCGCTGGTGCAGGCGTCCCAGAGATCGTCGACCGTCGCGTGGTACGTCTGGCTGATCGTGGACACCCGGGCCTCACCGGCCTCCAGGGTGCGGCTGCCGACCTGGCGTTGGACGGCGTTGATCTGCTCGGTCGCGTCGATCATCAGGTGTTCCTCTCGTCGGATGGGTCGGCCGGCCCGCGTAGCCGACGCTCTCGTCGGCCCCGGGCCAGCTCGGTGGCGAGTGCCGCCAGGGGTGGGGTCCAGAACCGGCGGAAGTGCTCCAGCCAGCCGTCGACCTCGCGCAGTGGGCGCGGGTCGACCGCGTACAGCCGCCGGGTGCCCTCGGGCCGTACGGTGGCGAAGCCGTTGTCCCGCAGGACCTTGAGGTGCTGCGACACGGCGGGCTGGGAGATGCCGAACTCCGCGCGGATCGTCCCGCTGACCGTGCCGGCGGTCTGCTCGCCGTCGGCGAGCAGCTCCAGGATGCGGCGCCGGACCGGGTCGCCCAGCACGTCGAAGGCGTGCACGGCGATCTTTATATCACCACTGACTTATTTAAGCCAACGGTGATAGTCCGATCAGCTTGTCCAATCGGATCGGCAGGTCGCGGATCCGTACGCCGGTGGCGTGGTGCACGGCGTTGGCGATCGCCGCGGCCGTACCGACGATGCCGATCTCGCCGATGCCCTTCACCCCGGCCGGGTTCAGCTCGTCGTCGGACTCGTCCACCCAGTACGCCTCGATCTGCTCGACGTCGGCGCAGCCGGTGATGTGGTAGGTAGCCAGGTCGTGGTTGACCCAGTCGCCGTACCGCTCGTCGAGCAGGCCCTCCTCGTGCAGCGCCATCGACAGCCCCATCGTCATGCCGCCGATGAGCTGGCTGCGCGCGGTCGTCGGGTTGACCACCCGTCCGGCCGCGAACACGCCGAGCAGCCGGTTCACCCGCACCTCGCCGGTGTCCACGTCGACCCGCACCTCGGCGAACTGCGCCCCGTACGCGTACCGGGGCAGGGTGGGCTGCCCGCCCACCTCGTCCTCGGTGCTCACCTCGGCGGTCACCTCGCCGTCGGACGGCACCCCGTCGCGCAGCTTTCCGCGCAGCGCCTCACATGCCCGGATCACCGCCCAGCTCCAACTGGCGGTGCCCATCGAGCCGCCGGCCAACGGGGCATCCGGCAGGTCACTGTCGCCGATGCGGATCTCCACCCGCTCCGGCGGAACCCCGAGCGCGTCGGCGGCCACCTGCCACATCGCCGTCCGGGCGCCGGTACCGATGTCGGTGGCGTCGATCCGGACCAGGAAACCGCCGTCGGGCCGGGCGGTTGCCGTGGCCGAGGACGGCCTGGCCCGGGCCGGGTAGCTCGACCCGGCCACCCCCGTGCCGACCAGCCAACGCCCCGTACGCCGGGACCGGGGCGAGGGGTCCCGGTCGGCCCAGTCGAACCGGTCGGCGCCCTCGCGCAGGCAGGCGACCAGGTTGCGGCTGGTGAACGGCGTGCCCTGGTCGGGGTCGACGGCCGGGTCGTTGCGGATCCGCAGCTCCACCGGGTCGATGCCGACGGCGCTGGCCAGCTCGTCCATCGCCGACTCGAGGGCGTACGCGCCGGGGCACTCGCCCGGCGCACGCATCCAGAACGGCGTGGGTACGTCGAGGCGGACCAGCCGGTGCGTGGTGCGGCGATGGGGCGCGGCGTACATGCTGCGGGTGTAGACCGCGGTCTGCTCGGCGAACTCCCGCACGGTCGAGGTCTGGCTGATCGCGTCGTGGCAGATCGCGGTGAGTCGCCCGTCGGCGTCGGCGGCGAGCCGGACCCGCTGGATGGTGGGGGTGCGGTAGCCGATCGGCCCGAACAGCTGTTGCCGGGTGAGCGCCAGCTTGACCGGTCGGTCCACGTGCCGCGCCGCGAGGGCGGCGAGCACGACCGCGGCCTTGGCGAACCCCTTACTGCCGAAGCCGCCGCCCACGTGCTCGGAGATCACCCGGATCGACTCCACCGGCTGCTCGAACATCTCGGCCAGCATGGCCCGTACCGCCGACGCGCCCTGGTTGGAGTCGTGCACCAGCAGCCGCCCGTCCTGCCACTGCGCGGTCGTGGCGTGCGGCTCCATCGGGTTGTTGTGGTAGGCCGGAGTCCGGTACGTGGCGTCCATCCGGACCGGAGCGGCGGCGTACCCGGCGTCGAAGTCACCCTCCTCGGTGTCGGTCGGGTAGCTGGGGTTGACGTGATCCGGGCGGTACAGGCCGGGATGGTCGGCGGTGAGCACGGTGCTGTGCGGGCCGGCGTCGTAGTCGATCCGGACCAGGCGGGCGCCCTCCCGGGCCGCCTCCAGGCTGGTGGCCACCACCACTGCGACGAACTGCCCCCGGTAGCACACCGAGGGGTCCTGCAGCAGCCACAGGTCCGGCTCCCGGCCCGGCGCGAGGCGGGGTGCGTTGCCGTGGTGCAGCACCGCCAGCACGCCGGGCAGCGCGAGCGTCGCAGCGGCGTCGACCCGGGTGATCCGGCCCCGGACCACCGAGGCCGGCACCGCCCAGCCGTAGGTGATCCCGTCCACCGGGTACTCCACCGCGTACCGTGCCGTGCCGGTGACCTTCTCCCGGCCCTCCAGCCGGGGGTACGCACGGCCGACCGCCCCGGCGCTCATGTCGGCCTGCCGTCGGCGAGTTCGGTGAGCGCCCGCACCGTGATGGCCCGGGTCAGCGGCACCTTGAAGCCGTTGTGCCGCAGCGGACGTGCCTCGGCCAGCTCGGCGTCGGCGGCCCGCGCGGCCAACTCCGGGCTGAACGGCCGACCGCGCAGCTCCTCCTCGGCCCGGTAGGCCCGCCACGGCCGGTGCGCCACCGCCCCGTACGCCAGCCGGACGTCCCGGACCACGTCGCCGTCCAGGTCGAGCACCGCGGCCACCGAGCCGGCGGCGAAGGCGAACGAGGCCCGATCGCGAACCTTGAGGTACGTCGAGCGGCGTGCGGCCGGCAGTGCCGGCAGTCGGACGGCGGTGATCAGCGCGCCCCGGGCCAGGGTGGTCTCCCGCTCCGGATGCTCGCCGGGGGAGCGGTGCAGCGCGGCGAGTGGGACGTCGCGGGCGCCGTCGGCCTCGTGCACCTCGACCACCGCGTCGAGTGCGGCCAGCGCGACCGCCAGATCCGACGGGTGGGTGGCCACGCACAGGTCGGACCAGTCGAGGATGGCCAGGTCACGGTTCTGCCCGTGCCGGGCGGCGCACCCGCTGCCCGGATCACGCTTGTTGCACGCCTTGCCGGTGTCCTGGAAGTAGACGCAGCGGGTGCGCTGCAACAGGTTGCCGCCGGTGGTGGCGAGGTTGCGCAGCTGTCCGGAGGCGGCGGCGAGCAGGGCGCGGGCCAGCACCGGGTAGTCCTGGCGGACCACCGGGTGGGCGGCCAGGTCACTGTTGCGGACCGTCGCGCCGATCCGCAGCCCGCCGTCGGGCAGTTCCTCGACGGCGTCCAGCGGCAGCCGGGTCACGTCCACCACGAGGTCGGGCCGCTGCACCCCGAGCTTCATGAGGTCCACCAGGTTGGTGCCGCCGGCCAGATAGGCCGCCTGCGGCTCGGCGGTCAGTACGGCGACCGCGTCGGCCACGTCCGCCGGCCGGTGGTAGCGGAACGCCTTCACCGTGTCGCCGCCGTCTCGCGTACGGCCGCGACGATGTGCGGGTACGCGGCGCAGCGGCACAGGTTGCCGGCCATCCGCTCGCGGATCTCCGCGTCGGTCAGCTCGGCCGGCGCGGCGAGGTCGTCGGTGACCGCGCTGGGCCAGCCCTGGGCGACCTCGTCGAGCATGCCGCGGGCGGAGCAGAGCTGCCCGGGGGTGCAGTAACCGCACTGGAACGCGTCGTGCGCGATGAACGCGGCCTGGAGTGGAGACAGCCCGTCCGGGCCGGCCAGCCCCTCCACGGTACGCACCGACCGGCCGTCCAGCGTGACCGCGAGCACCAGGCAGCTCTTGACCCGGCGGCCGTCCAGCAGCACCGTGCAGGAGCCGCACTGGCCGTGGTCGCAGCCCTTCTTCGCCCCGGTCAGGCCGAGTCGCTCACGCAGCGCGTCCAGCAGGGTGGTGCGGTTGTCCAGGGTCAGCTCCCGGCGCGTGTCGTTGACGTCGAACGCCACCCGGGACGAGTACCGCTCGTCGGTGGCCGCCTCGTTCGTCGATCCGCCCTGCATCGGGCCAGACTAGCGTTACTGGTACGAAACCGGGTGAATAACCCACATGCCTTCGGTCAGTGACCCGTGCCGCGTCGACGGCGCAGCAGGCCGGCGCGCAGCCCCTCGCTGGTGACCGCGTGATAGACGATCATGACGATGATGCCGATCAGACCCAGTAGCGGGTCGACGAACCAGCCGAGCAGGCCGCTGAACCCGTACAGGACCAGGCCGGTGACCGGTCGTAGCTGCTGCGTCCGAACGTGCTCCGGGCTGACCCCGCGCTCGTGCAGTGCGGGGTGACGGCGCAGGTAGCCGAAGAACAGCAGCCACGGTGCCGACATGAGCGCGGCGGCCAGCGCGTACAGGGCGACGGCCGCGCGGCGGTCGGCGGTGTCACCGTGGGTCAGCGCGGACGCCAGCACCGCGGTCGGGAACGGAATGATCACCGCGCCGAGGAGGATGCCGAGGTTGATCCAGCTCAACGCGAGAGTGGTCGCGCGGATCAGTCGGATCAGCGCGTGGTGGTTGAGCCAGATCACCCCGACGTAGACGAACGACACCACGAAGGCCAGATAGGACGCGCCCTCGTCGAGCAGCGCGGACAGCAGCTCGCCCTGGTGGTACTCCGGGACCCGCAACTCGAGCACCAGCAGCGTGATGACGATGGCGAAGACGCCGTCGCTGAACGCCGTCATCCGGTCCGTCTCGGACGTCCTGAGCCCGGCGTCGGGCCGCCCGACCTCGTCGGCTGCTGCTGCCATGGCCGCAGGCTAGCCGCTGGCGCGACCTGCGGTGGCGGTTTGTCCGAAAGGGACGGGGCCGGCGCCCTGGACGCCGTGGTGGCGCCCAGGGTGCCCGGCCCCGCCGGCCCCCGTTGTCAGGCCACCGGCGTGGCGGTCCCGGTCGCCCCGGCGAGACGCTGGTGTGCGCGGATCAAGTCGGCGTAGCGCAGACCGCTCGCCTTCATCGTCCGGCGCTGGGTGGCGTAGTCCACGTGCACCAGCCCGAAGCGCTTGTCGTAGCCGTACGCCCACTCGAAGTTGTCCAGCAGCGACCAGACGAAATAGCCGTCCAGCGGTACGCCCCGGGCCACCGCCGACGCGCAGGCCGCCAGGTGCTGCTCCAGGTGGTCGGTACGTTCCTTGTCCTCCACCGCGCCCTCGGCGGTGACCTCGTCCTCCCACGCCGAGCCGCTCTCGGTGACGATGATCCGGTTCGGCCGGTACTCCTCGTTGACCTCGACCAGCAGCCGCTCCAGGCCCGCCGGGTACATCTCCCAGCCCATCGCGGTCTCCACCGACCCGGGCACCGGCACCTGCCGGGCGTACGGCGGCGGGCCGGCCGGGTCGTCGACCACGAGCTGCCGGAAGTAGTAGTTCACGCCGAGGAAGTCGGTGGGCGTGGCGATCACCGCCAGGTCGTCGCCCCGCACCGGCGGCTCGACCCCGTAGGTGGCGATCATGTCGGCCGGGTAGCCGCGCCCGTGGATCGGGTCCAGCCACCAGCGGTTGACGTGCCCGTCCGCCCGCCGCGCCGCCGCGACGTCCTCGGGCCGGTCGGTCGCCGGCTCGATCGGGCTGAGGTTGAGCACCAGCCCCACCGAGGCCGGCCGGGCGGCGTTGGCCCGAATCGCCTGGGTGGCCAGGCCGTGGCCGAGCAGCACGTGGTGCGAGGTCTGCACCGCGCGGGCCAGGTCGCGCTCGCCCGGGGCCATCCGCCCCTCCAGGTGCCCGATCCAGGACACGCAGAGCGGCTCGTTGACGGTGTTCCAGTCGGACACCCGGTCGCCGAGGCGGGCGGCGACCACCGCCGCGTACTCGGCGAACGCCTCGGCGGTGGCACGCTGCGGCCAGCCGCCCCGGTCCTGCAGCGCCTGCGGCAGGTCCCAGTGGTAGAGCGTGACGAACGGTCGGATGCCGTCGGCGAGCAGCGTGTCGACCAGCCGGTCATAGAAGTCCAGCCCGGCGGGGTTGACCCGGCCGACGCCGTCGGGCATCACCCGCGGCCACGCCACCGAGAACCGGTACGCGTCCACGCCGAGCTGGCGCAGCAGCGCGAAATCCTCCGGCCAGCGGTGGTAGTGGTCGCAGGCCACCGCACCGGTGTCGCCGTTGTCGACGTTGCCGGGGACCGCGGAGAAGGTGTCCCAGATGGACGGCGCCCGGCCGTCGACATCGACGGCCCCCTCGATCTGGTACGCCGCGGTGGCGACACCCCAGAGAAAGTCGGGCGGCAGCTTGGACAGGTCCGGCACGGGATGGTTCTCCTTCGCGGTGAAATGACTCACTTGACCGCGCCGGCGGTGAGGCCGGCGACGAAGTAGCGCTGCAGGGCCAGGAACCCGGCGACGACCGGGATGCTGACCACCAGCGAGGCGGCCATCACCTGGTTCCAGTAGACGTTGAACTGGGTGGAGTAGCCCTGCAGGCCGACGGCCAGGGTGCGGCTGCCCTCGTCGGTCATCACCGAGGCGAAGAGCACCTCACCCCAGGCGGTCATGAAGGCGTACACGGTGACGGCGACGACGCCGGGCACGGCGGCGGGAAGGATGACCCGGAACAGGATGCGCAGCGGCCCGGCCCCGTCGACCTGCGCGGCCTCGTCCAGCCCGCGCGGGATCGAGTCGAAGTAGCCGACCAGCATCCAGATCGAGAACGGCAGCGAGAACGTCAGGTACGTGATCACCAGGCCGGTACGGCTGGCGTACAGCTCGATGCCGGTGGCGTTGCCGAGGTTGACGTAGATGAGGAACAGCGGCAGCAGGAACAGGATGCCGGGGAACATCTGGGTGGACAGCACCGTCACCGAGAAGACCCCCCGGCCGCGGAACCGGTACCGGCTGACCGCGAACGCCGCGAAGATCGCCACCGCCACCGAGCAGACCGCCGCGATGCTCGACACCACCAGGCTGTTCACCAGGTAGCGGGCCAGCGGCACGGTGCTCCACATGTCGATGAACGGCTGCAGGGTCGGGCGGCTGGGCCACCAGGTGAAGCCGTTCTGCACGTCCTGCAACGGCTTCGCGGCGGAGGTGATCATCACGTACAGCGGGATGACGACGAAGAGGGTGAGCAGGGTCAGCACGATGCGGCGGCCCCAGCGCTCACCGGCGGTCTCACGCATGGTCCCTCCGGCGGTTGGTGATCAGCAGGTAGCCGGCCGACACGACCAGCAGGAACAGCAACAGCGCCACCGACATCGCCGAGCCCGAGCCGAAGTCCCAGGTCTTGAAGGAGCTGCGGTAGATGTGGATGGAGATCAGGTCGGCCTGTTCCGGGGCGGAGCCGCCGAAGAGCACGTACGGGGTGTTGAAGTCGTTGAACGTCCAGAGGAACAGCACCAGCAGCAGCACCAGGTTCACCGGCCGCAGCATGGGCAGGGTGACCGAGCGCAGCCGACGCCAGAACCCGGCGCCGTCGATCGCGGCGGCCTCGTACATCTCGCCGGGGACGTTCTGCAGGCCGGCCATCAGGCAGAGGAACGCGAACGGCCAGTTGCGCCAGACCGACACCACCAACAGCGACCAGAAGCTGTTGTCCCCGATCAGCCAGAACGGCCGCTCGTTGAGCAGCCCGAGCTGGTCGACCAGCACGTGGTTGACCAGGCCGGTGTCCCGCTGGAGCAGGAAGCTCCAGGTGATCACGGCGGTGTAGACCGGCAGCGCGTACGGGGTGAGAAAGAGTGCCCGCAGGATCGCCCGCCCGCGGAACGGTCGTTGCAGCACGACCGCCGCCGACATGCCGAGCAGCCAGGCGAACCCGACCGAGAGCAGGCTGTAGATCAGGGTGACCCAGAACGAGTGCAGCAGTTCCCGGCCGGCCGCGCTGTCGAAGTCGAGCGTGGCCCGGTAGTTCTCCAGGCCGACGAAGGGCGCGGTGGACCAGTCGCGGATGTGGAACTGGGTCAGCTCCAGCATGCTCATCCAGACCCCGACGATCATCGGGATCACGTGGATGGCGAGTTCCAGCACGATGGCCGGAACGAGCAGCAGGTACGGCAGGTACGAACGGCGCGGGCCACGGCGCCGGCGGGCGGGACCCCGGGCCGGTGACCCGGCCCGGGGTTCGCGCCGGTCGGCGTCCGGCGCGGTGGTGCTGGTTGCCATCGGGGTCCTCTCGGAGGCGGTGGCCGTGGTCGGACGACGAGCCCGGCCACGGCCACCGGTGATGCGTCGGTCAGCGCATCTTCTGCTGCGCGTCGGTCAGCTTCTGCTTCACGGACGCCTCGGTGACCGGCTTGCCGCTCGCCGCGTCGGCGAACAGCTCCTTCATCGCGGTGCCGACCAGGGTCTCGAACGTGCTCTCGTCCGGCACCTGGGGCAGCGGGGCCGCCGTGGTGACCAGCGTCTCCTGGATCGTCTTCTGCTCGGTGGCGCTGAAGGCCGGGTCGGAGCCCGCCGTCTTGACCGCCGGCAGCGAGCCGTAGGTGCGGTTGAGGATGGTCTGCTCTTCGTCGCTGGTCATGAACTTCACGAAGCTCAGCGCACCGTCACGGTTCTTGGTGTGCTTGAAGACCGCCATGTTGATCCCGGCGACCATGCTGTTGACCTTCTTGCCGCCGGCCGGCGGGCTGGCCAGGAACGGCACCGGGGCCACCCCGTACGCGTCGGCGGGCATGTTCTGCGTCTTGAGGTTGGAGCCGGCGGACTGCCAGAGCAGCATGGCCGCCTTGCCGTTGGCGAAGTCGGAGACCGACTGGTTCTGCGCGTACTCGGCGTTGCTCGGGTTGGTGATCTTGTCGGCGGCCATGAAGTCGATGTACCGCTTGATCGCCGACACGTTCTGCGGGGTGTCGAAGGTCGGCTTGCCGGCCGAGTCGAACCAGTCCCCGCCGTACTGCTGACCGAAGGTGAAGGCGTGGTGCGCGTTCTCGGACGGGTTGGCGCCCTCGATCGCCAGGCCCCACTTGCCGCCCTTGGTGAGCTTCTTGCCGTCCTCGGCCAGCTGCTCCCAGGTGGTCGGCGGTGCGGTGATGCCGGCGTCGGCGAACGCCTTCTTGTTGTAGTACAGGCTGTACGCCATGCTGTAGAGCGGCACGGCGGCCGGCGGCTTGCCGGGCGCGCCGGCGGCGGCGAGCGCGGCGGGCACGATCCGGTCCTTGCCGCCGACGGACTGCAGGGTGGCGTCGTCGAACTCGACCAACGCGCCGGTGGCCTGCAGGGACGCCGACCAGGTGTTGCCGATGTTCACCACGTCCGGGCCCTTGCCGGAGGCGGCGGCGGCGAGCAGCCGGTTGAGCAGGTCCGACCAGGGGACCACCTCGACGTTGACCTTGATGCCGCTCTGCTTCTCGAACTTGTCCAGTTCCGGCTGGAGGATGGTCTTGTCGGCCTCCAGGCTGGCGCCCTGGTTGCTGGCCCAGTAGGTGAGGGTCTTGCCCGATCCGGCGGAGTCGTCGCCGGAGCCGCCGCAGGCGGTCAGCGAGGCGGCGGCCAGTACGGCGGCGGTGAATATCCCGAGGTGTCGTCTCGACACGGTCAGCCCTTCCGGTGCGTGGTGGGGGTCCGCCGACCTTCGTCGTCGATAGGGGTCGGGGACGACGGCTGGCCGGCTGAACGGACGGGGTTCGGGGGTGCGCCGTCGGAGTTCCGTCGGCGTTTCCCGGGAGTTACATCACGGCTTAATGAATGTCGTCATTAAAGTAGTTGGCCGGTGGGTCGTCAAGCACAGGGCGGTTACAGTCGCTCGGACGATCGACGGGAACGAGGTGACGAGTGGAGCTGGTGCGAGCCACCAACCGCAGCGTGCGGCTGCGCAACCGGTCCGCCCTGCTGACCAAGCTCTTCCTCGACGGTCCGCTCACCCGGCAGGACCTGGTGCGCAGCACCGGGCTGAGTCAGCCGGCGGTGAGCAACGTGGTGGCCGACCTGATCGACGAGGGCCTGGTCGCCGAGGCCGGCGCGGCCGAGTCCGACGGTGGCCGGCCCAGCATGCTGCTGCGCGTCGCACCCCGGTTCGCCTTCGTGATCGGGGTGGACGTGGGTGAGACCCGGGTCCGGGTCGAGCTGTTCGACTTCGCGATGACGCTGCTGGGCAGCGTCGAGTATCCGCTCGACCCGGCACGCACCGAGCCCGCCGTGGTGGCCGGGCACGTGCTGGCCGGCATCGACGCGGTGACCGGACGGGCCGGGGTGGCCCCCGGTGACGTGCTCGGTGTCGGTATCGGCGTCTCCGGGGTCGTCGAGCAGGGCACCCAGGCCGTGGTGCACGCACAGGCCCTCGGCTGGGACCGGGTGCCGCTGGAACGCCTGATCGGCGCCGGCACCGACCTGCCGCTGCACATCGACAACGGTGCGAAGACCCTCGGCCAGGCGGAGATGTGGTTCGGCGCCGGACGGGGTGCCCGGCACGCCGTCTTCGCGCTGGTCGGCTCCGGCGTGGGCGCGGCGGTGGTGACCAACGGGGTCACCTACCGGGGGGCGTCCAGCAGCGCGGGGGAGTGGGGGCACACCACCCTGGTGTACGGCGGCCGGGCCTGCCGGTGCGGCGCCCGCGGCTGCCTGGAGGCGTACGTCGGCGCGGAGGCGATCATCGACCGTTACCGGGAGGCGCGGCGCGGCCGAGCCGTGCCCGGCGAGGACGAGGAGTCGCAGCTCGCCTCCCTGGTCACCGCCGGCTCGACCTCGACCACCGCCCGCCGGGTGCTGGACGAGACCGCCGGTTATCTCGGCGCCGGGGTGGCCAACCTGATCAATCTGTTCAACCCCGAGCGGGTGGTGCTCGGCGGCTGGGCGGCGATGGCGTTGGGCGACCTGCTGCCGGCCGTCCGGGAGGCCGCCGGTCGGCAGGCGCTGCGTCAGCCGTACGAACAGGCGTCGATCGAGCTGTGCCGGCTCGGGGTGGACGCGGTGGCGTTGGGGGCCGCCACGCTGCCGATCGCCCGGTTCCTCACCGAAGGCGGCGTACGCCGTTGAGGGCAAAGCGCGCGTAACCAACCTTCGGGATAAATAACAGTGTTATAGATCGATGTCTTGACGCCGTCGCAATCTCGCCGCAACACTCCAACGAGAGCGCTCTCAGACCCGCGGCGCCGCATCGGCGGCACCACCCACGGCACCACGGGCGAGCCCGATCCCACCCGCGCGTCGTCCGTACCCCCTACCGACAGGCAATGTCATGACATCTCGCGCTACATCCGTACGCCCGCGCCCCCCGCGTACCGTCCGTCATCTGCTCGTCGGGCTCGCCGTGGCCCTGGTCGCGGCGCTCACCCCGGCGGTCGCCACGACCCCGGCGCAGGCCGCGCCCACCCTGCTGTCCCAGGGACGCCCGGTCACCGCCTCGTCCACCGAGAACGCCGGCACCCCGGCGTCCGCCGCCGTCGACGGCAACACCGGCACCCGCTGGGCCAGCGCCTTCAGCGATCCCCAGTGGATTCAGGTCGACCTGGGCGCCCGAGCCACCCTCAGCCAGGTCAACCTGCTCTGGGAGGGCGCGTACGGCCGCGCCTTCCAGCTCCAGACCTCCGACGACGGTGCCACCTGGACCACCGTCTACAGCACCACCACCGGCACCGGCGGTACGCAGAACCTGACGGTCACCGGCGCCGGCCGGTACGTGCGGATGTACGGCACCGCCCGGGGGACCGGATACGGCTACTCGCTCTGGGAGTTCCAGGTCTACGGCGAGATCGGCGGCGGCACGCCGACCTGCGGCAGCGCCAACGCGGCCCTCAACCAGCCGGCCACCGCCTCGTCCATCCAGGACGCCGGCCTCGCCGCGTCCGCGGCGGTCGACGGCAACGCCGGCACCCGCTGGGCCAGCGCGGCCAGCGACCCGCAGTGGCTGCGCGTCGACCTCGGCAGCACCCGGACCATCTGCCGGGTGGTGCTCACCTGGGAAGCCGCGTACGCCCGGGCCTTCCAGCTCCAGACCTCGGCCGACGGCAACACCTGGACCACCATCTACTCGACCACCACCGGCGCCGGCGGCACGCAGTCGCTCGACGTCACCGGCAGCGGCCGCTACCTGCGGGTGTACGGCACCGCCCGGGGCACCGCCTACGGCTACTCGCTGTGGGAGCTGGCGGTGAACGCCACCGGCGGGACCACCGAGCCTCCGGGTGACACCACCGACCCGCGCAACCCGAACCTCGGCCCGAACACCTTCGTCTTCGACCCGAGCACCCCGACGTCCACCATCCAGAGCCGGCTGAACACGCTCTTCACCCAGCAGGAGCAGAACCAGTTCGGCCCGCAGCGGTACGCGGTGCTGTTCAAGCCCGGCACCTACACCGCCGACGTCAACCTCGGCTTCTTCACCCAGGTCGCCGGCCTCGGCCTGAGCCCGGACGACGTCAACCTCAACGGACACGTCCGCACCGAGGCGTTCTGGATGGGCGGCAACGCCACCCAGAACTTCTGGCGGGCCGCGGAGAACCTCTCGGTGACCCTGCCGGCCGGGACGACCGTGGAGCGCTGGGCGGTGTCCCAGGCGGCGCCGTACCGGCGGATGCACCTGCGCGGCGCGCAGAACCAGATCCAGCTCTGGAACGGCGGCGACGGGTGGTCCAGCGGCGGCCTGCTGGCCGACACCCGCATCGACGGCCTGGTCGTCTCCGGCTCGCAACAGCAGTGGTACTCGCGCAACAGCGAGTTCGGCAACGGCTGGACCGGCTCGGTGTGGAACATGGTCTTCCAGGGCGTCAACGGCGCTCCGCCGCCGCACTTCCCCAACCCCTCGCACACCGTCATCGCGCAGACCCCGCAGGTACGCGAGAAGCCGTTCCTGTACATCGACGGCACCGGTGAGTACCGGGTCTTCGTGCCGGCGCTGCGCAGCAACTCCACCGGCACCAGCTGGTACAACAAGACCCCGGCCGGCTCGTCCATCTCGCTGTCGCAGTTCTACATCGTCCAGCCGGGCACCAGCGCGGCCACCATCAACGCGGCCCTCGCCCAGGGCCGCCACCTGCTCTTCACGCCGGGCGTGCACCACGTCACCGAGCCGATCCAGGTCAACCGGGCCGACACGGTGATCCTCGGCCTCGGCCTGGCGACCATCCAGGCCGACAACGGCAGCGTCGGAATGCGGGTGGCCGACGTCGACGGGGTGAAGGTGGCCGGTCTCATGTTCGAGGCCGGCACGACGAACTCGCCGGTGCTCATGGAGGTCGGCCCGGCCGGCTCGGCGGCGAGTCACGCCGCCAACCCGACCTCGCTGCACGACGTGTTTTTCCGGATCGGCGGGCCGCACGTCGGCAAGGCCACCAACACGCTGACCGTCAACAGCGACAACGTGATCGGCGACCACATGTGGCTCTGGCGGGCCGACCACGCCGCCTCCGGCGTGCCCACCGGGTGGACGCTCAACACCGCCGACACCGGGCTGACCGTCAACGGCGACAACGTCACCATGTACGGCCTCTTCGTCGAGCACTACCAGAAGTACCAGACGATCTGGAACGGCAACGGCGGCAAGACGTACTTCTACCAGAACGAGATGCCGTACGACCCGCCCAACCAGGCCGCCTGGATGAACGGCGCGACCCGCGGGTACGCCGCGTACAAGGTGGCCGACTCGGTGACCAGCCATCAGGCGTTCGGGATGGGTAGCTACTGCTACTTCAACGTCAACCCGGCGGTCGTCGCCGAACGGGCCTTCGAGGTGCCCAACAACCCGAACGTGCGGTTCACCAACATGGTGACCGTGTCGCTCGGTGGCGTCGGCACCATCAACCGAGTGATCAACAACAGCGGCGGCACCGCGAACCTGGCCGCCCAGCAGCAGTACCTGACCACGTATCCCTGATCGACGCACCCGCCGGCCCGGTCGTCACACCGACCGGGCCGGCCGGGCGCGCTCACCCGCCAGCACCTCGGCCGCGGCCCGCTCGCCGGCCCGCACGGCACCCTCCAGGTAGCCGGCCCAGCGGGTCGCCGTCTCGGTGCCCGCCCAGTGCACCCGCCCCACGGGTACGCGCAACCACGGGCCGTACGAACGCCAGGCGCCCGGTGTGAACGCGCCGCAGAAGCAGCCCCGGGTCCACGGGTCGGCCGACCAGTCGTACTCGATCAGCTCGACCGGGTCGCCGGCCCGCGGCCCCACCACGGTGGCGAACGCGTCCAGCAGGCTCCGCTCGCGCCGCTGAGGGGACATCGCCCGCAGTGCCGCGGCGTCCGTGCCGTAGCTGAACCCGGTCAACACCCCGCGCGACGAGGTCGGGGTGCTGTTGTCCACCGTCTCGGTGAGCGGGCCCACGCTGCTGGTGGCCACGCCGGAGAGTCCGTCGGCACGCCAGAACGGCTCCGGATAGACGGCGTGCACCTTCAGCGCCGAGCCCATCGGCATCCGCTGGGTCAGCCCGTCGCGCAGCGCCGGCAGCGCAGGGTCGTACCGGATCCGACCGGCCAGCGCCGGTGCCAGCGCCACCACCACCGCGTCACCCTCGACGCCCTCGGTGTCGGTGCGCACCAGCACCCCGTGCGCGTCCTGCCCGATCGCGTACACCGGCGCGTTGAGCCGTAGTGTCCCCGGCGGCAGCGCGGCGGCCATCCGCTCGGCCAGCGCCGGCGGACCGCCGACGATCCGGTCCTGCTGTGCGCTGCCGGCCATGCCGAGCAGCGACCGGGTGCCGCCGCCGCTGCGCAGGTAGAACAGCACGTGCAGCAGGGAGATCTCGTTCGCGCCGGTGGCCAGCAGCCCGCCGGCGAGCAGCCGCCCCAGGTAGTCGGCGGTGTCCGCGTCCCCGGCCGTGGTCCGTAGCCAGCCGCCGAAAAGGGTCCGGTCCCACCGCGCGGCCCCGGACGTCCGCCACGGTGCGACCGGGTCCAACCGGGAGGCGTACGCGTCGAGCAGGTCGAGCACCCGACCCACCTCCGCCGGTGGCTCGGCCCGTCGCTGGCCGGCCCAGAGCAGGGTGGACGCGCCGGCCGCCGCCGAGGCGAAGGTGTCCAGCCCGTGCTCGGCGACCAGCGCGTACATCCGATCCTGGGTCGGCCCGATCCACTGGGCGCCCAGGTCGAGTTGGGTGCCGTCGGGCAGCCAATGGGTCAGCACCCGGCCGCCGACCCGGTCCCGGGCCTCCAGCACCCGCACCCGGGCACCGGCGCGGGCGAGCGCGGACGCGGCGGCGAGTCCGGAGAAACCGGCGCCGACCACGACCACGCGCAGGTCGTCGATCACGCCGGGGCTTACCCGCAACCGACGGCTACATGACCCGCGGCGGTTTGTCCCCATGCCCCGGCGGGAACCCGAGGCACCCGCCGGCCGTGGGTTCCCGCACGGCCGCAGGAGCTGACGGAGGGGGTCATGACGTACCGTCCGGCAGTCGCCGCCATGCCCGACCTGACCACCCTCACGCTCGGCGTCGAGGAGGAGTTTCTGCTGCTCGACCCGGACAGCGGGCGGAACATGCCGGTGGCCGACCAGGTGTTGGACGCGCTGCGTGGCGCGGCCCGGGAGCAGAGCCGCCAGGAGTTCCGGCACAGCATGGTGGAGATGGTGACACCGGTCTGCGCCGACCTCGGCGAGCTGCGCGCGCACCTGGTGGCGCTGCGACGCTCCGCCGCCGAGGCAGCCACGGCGGCCGGCGCCCGGCTGGTGGCGGTCGGGGCCACACCGGTGGCCGAGCCGTACCGGACGGTGCCCGACGAACCGCGCTACCACGCGATGTCGCGCCGGTACGGGCCGGTGGCCCACGATCCGGCGGTCTGCGGCTGTCACGTGCACGTCGGGCTGCCCGACCGGGAGCTGGCCGTGCAGGTCTGCAACCACCTGCGGGTGTGGCTGCCGGTGGTGCAGGCGATCACCACCAACTCGCCTCTGCACGACGGGCGGGACACCGGCCACGCGAGCTGGCGGTCGATGCAGTTGGAACGCTGGCCCAGCATCGGTCCGACGCCGTACTTCGACTCCGCCGCCGACTACGACCGGACGGTCGACGAGTTGATCGCCGCCGGGATCATGCTGGACGCGGCGATGGTCTACTGGTACGCCCGGCCGTCCGCCGCGTACCCGACGGTGGAGGTGCGGGTGGGCGACGTCTGCCCGGACGTGGACGACGCCGTGCTGGTCGCCGCCCTGGTCCGGGCCCTGGTCGCCACCCTCGCCGACGACGTGCGCGCGGGTGTGCTCGCCCCGCCGGTGCGCGACTGCCTGGTCGCCGCCGCGCACTGGCGGGCCGCGCACGACGGCCTGGACGGTGAGCTGATCGACCTGCGCGGCGGCGGGACGCGCCCGGCCTGGGAGCTGATCGACGAGCTGATGGCCGTGGCGGCTCCGGCCCTGCTACGCCACGGCGACCTGGGGTACGTGCTGGCGCAGCTGGCTCGGCTGCACCGCGACGGCACCGGCGCAGCCCGGCAGCGCCGGGTGCTGGAGGGCGCCGACGACCTGCGCGCCGTGCTCGACGACCTGACCGCCCGTACGGTCGCCGGCTGACCGGCCGGCATCGCCGGCTCAGCGGATGTCGTGCGTCTGGAGCCACAGCTCCAGCAGCCCGAGCTGCCACAGCTTGTTGCTGCCGGCCGCCGCCTCGGCCCGGTCCGGCTCGGCGAGCAGCCGTGCCACGTACTCCGGGCGGAACAGCCCCCGCTCACGCGCGGCCGGCGCCTGCAGCGCCTCGGCGACCAGTTCGCGTATCGGGCCGTCCACCTTGCGCAGGGCGGGCACCGGGAAGTAGCCCTTGGGTCGGTCGACCACCTCGGCCGGCAGCACGTCGCGGGCGACGTCCTTGAGCACGCCCTTGCCGCCCCGGGCCACCTTGTGCTCCGGTGGGCAGTGCGCGACCCGGGTGACCAGGTCCTGGTCGAGGAAGGGGGTGCGCACCTCCAGGCCCCACGCCATGCTCATGCTGTCCACCCGCTTGACCGGGTCGTCGGGCAGCATGAGGTGGGTGTCCAGGCGCAGCACCGCGTCCAGCGCGGTCTGCGCGCCGGGCGCGGCCAGGTGCGCGGCGAGCAGGTCCCGGCTGGCGTCGTGGTCCAGCGCGTACGAGGGGCCGACGATCTGGCGCAACTCGTCGTGGTCGCGGTCGAAGAACGCGGCGGCGAACGTCTCGCCCGCGCCGTGCCGGGGCGCCTCGGTGAGCGGCTGGTGGTAGCCGTAGCCGGCGAACACCTCGTCGGCGCCCTGCCCGGACTGTGCCACCTTCACGTGCTGGGCCACCTGCTCGGAGAGCAGGTGGAAGGCGACCACGTCGTGGCTGCCCATCGGCTCGGTCATCGCCAGCACGGCCCGTCGTACGGCGGGTACCAGGTCGTCGTCGGCCAGCCGGATCCGGTGGTGGTCGGTGCCGTACGCGTGGGCCACCAGGTCGGAGTAGTGGAACTCGTCGCCGGATTCGCCGCCACGGCTGTCGAAACCGATGCTGAACGTGCGCAGGTGCCGCTGACCGGCCTCGGCGAGCAGCGCCACGATGAGGCTGGAGTCCAGCCCACCGGAGAGCAGGACGCCGACCGGCACGTCCGCGACCAGGCGTCGGCGTACCGCGGTGCGCAGCGCGTCCCCGACGGCGGCCCGCCAGTCGACGGCGTCCATCCCGGCGTCGGCCGGTTCCCGGACGTAGTCGGGCCGCCAGTAGACCTCCTCGCGGCTGCGCCCGTCCGCCTCGATCACCCGCAGGGTGGCCGGCGGCAGTTTGCGGACGCCGCGCAGCACGGTTCGCGGCGCGGGCACGATGGAGTGCCAGGACAGGTAGTGGTGCAGCGCCACCGGGTCGATGTCGGTGTCCACGTCGCCGGCGCGCAGCAGCGCGGGCAGGGTGGAGGCGAACCGAAGTCGTCCGGGGGTCTCGGCGAGGTAGAGCGGTTTGATGCCGAGTCGGTCGCGGGCCAGCACGAGGCGCCGCCGCGTACGGTCGACCAGCCCGATCGCGAACATGCCGACCAGGTGGTCGACGAAGCGTTCGCCCCAGTGCGCGTAGGCCACCAGGATCACCTCGGTGTCGCTGGTCGATCTGAACGCGTACCCGGCGTTGCGCAGCTCCTCGCGCAGCTCGGGGTAGTTGTAGATGCAGCCGTTGAAGACCAGCGCCAGGCCCAGGTCGTCGCGCACCATGGGTTGGCCGCCCGCGTCGGACAGGTCGATGATGGTCAGTCGGCGGTGGCCGAGGGTGACCCAGTCGGCGGCGTACAGTCCCTCGCCGTCGGGGCCGCGGGAGCGCAGCGCCTCGGTCATCCGGGTGACCGCCGCGGCGTCCGGCGACCTGCCGTCGAAGCGTGCCTCCCCGCTGATCCCGCACATCAGGTGTGGTGGTGGTGCGGGTGGGACACCAGTGGCACGAGCATCCTCCTGTGACGTCGCCCCGGCGAGTGGTGGCCGGCCCCGCCGACCGGACGGGGCCGCTGGCTACCCCGGCGCGGGGTGCGCAAACCCGGGGTCCGCGCCGGGCGGTCGCCGCGTGGGGGCGCGGGCCTGCTCGACGGCTTGTCAGCCGCGCAGGGTACGCAGGATGCGGGCGAGCTGGTCGCGGTCGGCGTCGTCCAGGTGGCCGAAGAAGCGGTCCGCCTCGGCCCGGCGGGCGGCCCGGATGGCGGCGCTGACCCGGGTGCCCTCCTCGGTGAGCACGACCAGGGTCGCCCGTCGGTCGGCCGGGTCGGGCCGGCGTTCGACGAGCCCACGGGTCTGCAGGTCGTCGATGACCTCGGTGGCCGACCGGGGTGCGATGCGCAGGTGTTCGGCGAGCGAACCGGGGCGCAGCTCGCCGTGCCGGGCCAGCACGCCGAGTGCCCGGGACTGGCTGGGCGTGACGTCCCACGGTTCGAGGGATTCGCGCGCCTGCCGGCGCAGTCGTGCGGCGACCGCCCAGAACGTCTCCGCCAGGCTCTCGTCGTCGCCGTCCGCCGTGCGCTCCATCACGGGGAATACGGTAGCAGGAGATGCGGTTGTTCCCTCATGATGAGGTAACCTCAGCAATATCCCCGACGAGAGGCGGTTCCCCCTTGGAATCCACCCCCAGAGGCCGCGACCGCGGCCCGCGTACGGTCAGCGCGGACGAGAAGGCACAGGCCCGCCAGGTGTCGCTGCGCCGCATCGGTCGACTGTTCACCGGCCACCGGCCCGCGTTGGCCACCGTCACCGCGATCATCGTGGCCTCCTCGATCATCGCGATGGCCACCCCGTTCCTGCTGCGTACGGTGATCGACCGGGCCCTCCCGGAGCGCGACGTGACCCTGCTGGTCTGGCTCGTCCTGGGCATGGTCGCGGTGGCCGCGGTGACCTCGGCCCTCGGCGTCCTGCAGACCTGGATCTCCACCCAGGTCGGGCAGCAGGTGATGCACCGGCTGCGCACCGACGTCTTCAGCCACCTCCAGCGGCAGTCGCTGGCCTTCTTCACCCGGACCCGCACCGGCGAGGTGCAGTCCCGGATCACCAACGACATCGGCGGCATGCAGTCGGTGGTCACGTCCACCGCCACCGCCGTCGCGGCCAACCTCACCACCGTGATCGCCACCGCGGTCGCCATGATCGCCCTCTCCTGGCAGCTCTCCCTGGTCTCGCTCGTGGTGCTGCCGCCCGCGATCTGGCTGACCCGCAGGGTCGCCCGGATGCGCCGCGAGATCACCGCCCAGCGCCAACGCGAACTGGCCGACCTCAACGTCACCGTCGAGGAGGGCCTGTCGGTCAGCGGCGTACAACTGGCCAAGACCCTCGGCACCGGGCCCGCGCTGATCGACCGGTTCGCCGCGTCGTCGGCCCGCCTGGTCGACCTGGAACTGCGCAGCGAGCTGGCCGGCCGCTGGCGGATGGCCGCGATGAGCATCATCTTCGCCGCCGTACCGGCGGTCATCTACCTCGCCGCCGGGCTGCCCGGCACCGCCGGCACGCTGAGCATCGGCACCCTGGTCGCCTTCACCGCCCTGCAGGGCGGCCTGTTCCGGCCGCTGATGGGGCTGCTCAACGTGGGCGTCTCGCTGACCGCCTCGCTGGCGCTGTTCGCCCGCATCTTCGAATACCTCGACCTGCCGGTCGACGTGGCCGACCCCGCCGAGCCGGTGCACCTCGACCCCACCCGGGTCCACGGGCACCTACGCCTGGAGGACGTCACCTTCGGCTACCCGGGCAGCGACACCGCCGCGCTCGCCGGAGTCACCCTGGACGTGCCCGCCGGCACCAGCCTCGCCCTGGTCGGCGAGACCGGCTCCGGCAAGAGCACCCTCGCCGGGCTGGTCAGCCGACTGCACGACCCGACCGGCGGCCGGGTGACCATCGACGGCGTCGACCTGCGCGACCTGCGCCTGGCCGACCTGGCCTCGATCGTCGGCGTGGTCAGCCAGGAGACCTACCTGCTGCACACCACCGTCCGGGAGAACCTGCGGTACGCCCGGCCGGACGCCACCGACGCCCAGGTCGAGGCCGCTGCCCGCGCGGCACAGATCCACGACCTGATCGCCGACCTCCCCGACGGCTACGACACCGTGGTCGGCTCACGCGGCCACCGGTTCTCCGGCGGCGAGAAGCAGCGCCTGGCCATCGCCCGTACGTTGCTGCGTGACCCGCGCATCCTGGTCCTCGACGAGGCCACCAGCGCGCTGGACACCGAGACCGAACGAGCCGTGCAGCGGGCGTTCGACCTGCTCGCCGAGGGACGCACCACGATCACCATCGCCCACCGGCTCTCCACCGTCCGTGACGCCGACCAGATCGCGGTGCTCGACCACGGCCGGATCGTCGAAGCCGGCACCCACGACAGCCTGCTGCACCGCAACGGCCGCTACGCCACCCTGGCCGCCTGAGCGGGGTGTCCCGCCGGCCCTCACAACGACCACAATCATGCGGTGCAGCGTCGAGTGTGGAACTGGGGTCTGTTGGCCATCGTCGCCGCGCTGGCGGCGGGCGGGACCAGCTGGGTCTGGCTGCGCTACGACTTCGAGAAGGTCAACTGGGCCTGGGGCGTCATCGCCGGGTTCATCGCCGTCTACGTCGTCCTGGACCAGGTCTTCACCAACCGGCCGGCGGTCTCCACGGCGATCGTCTCCGACCGGCGTGCGGTGGCGGATCAGCTCGCCGACCTGATCCGGCGCGACCGGACCGACGAGACGCTGCTGCGCGCCGTCGACGAGCCGTACCCGCTGCCGGTGCGCTGGGCCAACGGCCCGGACCGGCTGTTCCCCTCCTGGCGGGCGATCGGCCGGTCCAGCGACGCGGCCCCGCTGGATCTCTCCGGCCGCGACGGCACCTTGTGGAGCCGCTACCGGGGCATTCCGTCCGGGCGACTGCTGCTGCTCGGCCCGGCCGGCTCCGGCAAGTCGATCACCACGCTGCGGATGGCCCGGGAACTGCCCGCGCACCGTGAGCCCGACGCACCCGTCCCGGTGCCGTTGCCCATCGCGTCGTGGGACCCCGACCAGCAGAGCTTCCCCGACTGGCTGGTCGACCGGATCGCCCGCCGGTACCCGCAACTCGCCGCCGACCACCCCCGCCGGGAGGTCGTCCTTCGCGACCTCGTCGAGGCGGATCTGGTGGTGCCCGTCCTCGACGGCCTCGACGAGATGCCCGAGCAGCGGCTGGTCGCCTGCCTGGAGCAGCTGAACGAGCTGGCCACCCAGCGGTTCGTGCTGACCTGCCGCACCTCGGTCTACGAGCGCTACCTCGTCAAGGGCGAGAAGCTGCGCGGCACCGCCGTGGTGGTGCTCGAACCGTTGAGCCCTGCCGAGGTGGCCGACTACCTGGTCGACGCCGCCCCCTACCACCAGGCCGGCAACTGGTCGGCCGTCGCCGCCACGATCGGCGGTGACGCGGAGCTGACCGGGGCGCTGTCCACACCGCTGATGGTGGCGATGGCCCGTACCGCGTTCGACCAGCCCGGCACCGATCCGCGCGAACTCGTCCCGCTGGCCCTGGAGCAGGGCCGCCGGTCGGTGGAGGACAACCTGCTGACCCGGGCCGTCGACGCCTCCCTGCGCTCGGGCCGCGGGCGTCAGGGGCTGCGCCGGTGGGATCCGGACACGTCCCGGCGGTACCTGGACTTCATCGCCGCGCACCTGGAATCGCTTGACCAGCGCGAGTTCCGCTGGTGGCAACTGCCGGCCGCGCTGCCCGGCCCGTTCTGGGCGGTCATCGACGGCCTGCGTACCGCGCTGGCCGTCTGGGTGGTCCTCGTCAACTCCTACGACGCGCTCACCTCGACCGCCGCGCTGGTCACCGATCCGGGCGTCCGTGACCTGCTGCTCTGGCTGGCCCGCCACCCGGACGGCCTGGGGTTCGCCGCCTTCCTGGTGGGTACGTGCGCGGCGGCGCTGCGCGGCGGCACGGCACGGGAGACGCCCCGCCGGGTGGTGTTCGTCGGCGGCTGGCGGGCCTTCGGCGAAGGCCTGGTCACTGGCCTGTTCTTCGGTGCCATGGGGGGCTTCCTACTCATGGAGCTGGGGCTGTTCGCCACCCTGCCCCCCGAGGTGGCGTCCCGGCTGGACCGCGTGCCGGGCCTGCCGCAGCGGCCCGACGAGTTGCGGGCCGCCCTCGTGGTCGGTGTGCTCCTTGCGGGGTACCTCGCCGTCCGGGCCGGCCTGCGGGTCGACGTCGCCGCGCCGACCGCCGAGCTGGGCGCCACCAGCGCCGACGAGACCGTCAACGCGGACCGCGTCGCGAGTGTCGCGTCGGCCCTGCTCTCCGTCGCCACCGCCGTCATCCGGGTGTTCGCCGTCGCGGCGGCGTTGGTGCTGACCGGTCTGCTGCCGTCGATGCCACCGCCGTCGTCCCTGGCGTACGCCGGAATGGGTCTGGGGTTGGGTTGGTGGCTGTACCGGCGCGGCGGCGCCGCCTGGATCCGGTTCCTGGTCGTCCGGGTGGTGCTCGACCTGCGGCAACGGCTGCCGTTCTCGTTGCTGGCGTTCCTGGCGTACGCGGAGTCGGTCGGCCTGCTACGGCACAGCGCGGGTGCCTACCGGTTCCGGCACGGTCGGCTGCAGAGCCGCCTGGCCGCCGGCCTGGTGGCGGGCCGGCGGGGAAGTCGGCTCCGGGAGAAGTTCGGCCTCGAACTCGCCAGCGCCGGTTACTGGACCGAGGCGCTCGGTACGTTCGCCGATGTTCTGCGGACCCGGGCGACCAACATCGGACCAGCCGACAACCTGACCGTGGCGGCGTTACGCGAGGTGCTGCTGATCGGGGCCGCCGCCGGGCAGTGGACACGCCTCGCGGAGCTGCTGGAACTCATGCCCGCACCGGTCACGCCCACCGGCACCACGCCGGTGCTCGCGCAGCGTCAACGGGTCTCGCGTCTGATCGCCGACGGTGCGCCGCTGGCCGAGCTGCGGGCCGCGGCCGAGGAGTTGCGCCGCCGGGAGGATGCGGGTGCCGATTCCGGGACCGACGAGTTCCTGGCCGCGGTGCGCTGCGCGCAGGGCGACACCGCCGGGGCGCGGGCGCTGCTGGACCGACTCCTCCCGGCCAGTGACGACCAGTCCTCGGCCGAGGGCGACGGTGCCCAGCCCTCGGCCGGCGGCGAGGGCGGCGGCGAGGGCGGTGGCGAGGGCGGCGGGCTTGGGCGT
Source organism: Micromonospora vulcania (assembly GCF_042658605.1). Classification (NCBI taxonomy): domain Bacteria; kingdom Bacillati; phylum Actinomycetota; class Actinomycetes; order Micromonosporales; family Micromonosporaceae; genus Micromonospora; species Micromonospora vulcania. The sequence goes on from NZ_JBHSQS010000007.1 coordinate 204,668, forward strand.
TCCGCGCCGATCGCGGCCGGACTGCTGGCCCGCGTGCTCCTGGACGGTGGCGACGCGGGGGCTGCCATCGCGGTCTGCCGCCGTGAACTGCTGCTGGCCGGTCAGGTCGTGGAACGGGACGACCTGCTGCTCGCGCAGACGTGGAGCTGGTCGGTCGAGGTGCTGCGCCGGGTCACCGACGAGCGCGAGGACCTGCTGGGCCGGGTCCACGCCGCGCTCGTCGAGCAACGCGGCCGGCGTTCCACGCTGACGCGGCGGGAGCTGGCCGAGATCGGGCTCCAGCTCTGTCATCTGACGGTGGAACATCCGACGCTGGGGCCGGTCGCGGTGGCGGTCAGCCGTCGGCTGGTCGGCGTCCTCGCCGACCCGGGGATCGTGGCGAGGACCGCCCGCCGCGGCGCACCCATGTGGCACGTCGGGTAGTGGACAGTCCGCCGCCCTACGCCAGCCACTCCTGGACCGGTCACCCGCCAACCATGATCGCGCCGGTCCGGCCGGATCGACGCGCTCGATCCTGGATGGAGTGGTCTCGGCGCGCGGCGCAGGTCACTACATCCACGATCGAGCGGGGTCGTGCCCGCCCGGCAGCGGTGGAGCCGGGCCGATCCGCGGTCCGGCTCCGCCGCTTCTACGCGCTCGGTGGGGTGACCGCGCTCGGCGCGTGGATGCTTCCGCGTACGGTGACGAATCCTCTGCCGGAGACCGTGACGGTGCCGTCGGCGGCCACCGCGGCCCGGATCGTGCTGCGCCGGCCCATCTCCTCGCCCTGGACGATGGTGAGCCGCTGATCGGTGGCCAGCAGTTCGTGACGGTGCAGCAGGGCGGCGAGTGGGCCGGCCGCGCTGCCGGTGGCGGGATCCTCGTCCAGCCCCACGCCGGGGTTGAAGAACCGCGCGTGGACGGTGGGCTGCGGCTCGGTGTCACTTCGCCAGGCGAGGTAGACGCCCTGCGCCTGCACCGTCTGTGCCACGGCGACCAGCGCGGACTTGTCCAGCGTCGCCGCCGCGAGCGCCGCGCGGCTTTGCAGCACGACCATCAGGTGGCCGGCTCCGGTGTTCACCACCTGCGGCGCCGGCGCGTCGGAGATGTCGTCCACGGCGAGGCCGAGGGCGCCGGCGACGAGTGCCGGATCGGCGTACGCGCCGAAGCTGGCGGCCGTCTGGCCCATGTCGATGTGGCCGCCGTCGCGGACGACGAGAGGCAGGTCTCTCCCCCCGATGCGCTGGACGATCTCCGTGCCGGACGCGAGGCTCCCGAGTCGTCCGGTCGCCAGCAGCCAGTACCAGGCGCCGAGCGAGTTGTGCCCGGCGCCGAAGACCTCCACCCCACCGGCCGTGTACGACCGCAGTTCCCGTACGGCACCGTCCCGTCCGGGAAGGATGAAGGTGGTTTCGGACTGGTTGAGCTCGCGGGCCACGGTGGAATACCACGCCTCGGGGACGGGCCCGTCCCAGTCGGTCAGGTCCACCACGCCGAGCGGGTTGCCGGTGAGCGGAGCGTCCCCGAAGACGTCCACCAGCGCGAAAGGCACAGACGCGGGCTGCCGGGCACCGAGTTCCTGGAACAGCGTGATCTGCAGGCCGCCGGCGGTGTCGAGCCGGGAGTTCAGCGAGTTCCACGGGGTCTGGGTCGGAGCGGCGACGAGGTCGGCACCCGCTGCGACCAGCGCGTCCGTCGTGGTCGTCGCGTCGTCCACCTCGAACGCGAGTCGGATGCGCGGGCTGACCTGCCGGCCGACCTCGACGTCGTCGATCATCGCCCGCTGCGCGGGATTGGCGATCTCCAGGGTTGCCCGGCCGGCGTCGAGGATGACGACGCGTGCCCCGCCCTCTCCCTCGAAGGCGGCCTGCCGCTTGAGGCCCAGCGCGTCCTGGTAGAGCGCCACGGCGTCGTCGTAGTCCGCCGCTTCGACGACCACGCGCAGTTGACGGACCTCGTTCGATCGTTCGTTCTGTGCCATGCCGGTACCCTAAAACCTGACATTGGTGTCAGCTGCAAGTCCGGGGAGTCGTCAATGCGGATCGGTGAACTCGCCATCGCCAGCGGGGTGAGCGTTCGTTCCCTGCGCTACTACGAACAGCAGGGTCTGCTGACCAGTGAACGGACCTCCGGCGGCCAACGTCGATACCGGGACGACGCGGTGCAACGGGTCGGGCTGATTCAGCGGCTCTACTCGGCGGCGGTGTGCAGCGAGAAGATCGCGGAGCTTCTGCCCAGCTTCGACGGCCGGCAGTCGCCCGAGCTTCGGGCCAGTCTCCTGATCGAGAAGGCGCGCATCGACGGGATGATCAGGGACCTGGAGCAGGCCCGTGACGTGCTGCTCTCGGTGATCGACGATGCCGAACCCGTGGCCATCCAGTAGTTCTCCATCGGCGCCCGGTTGGATGGAGCTGGTTCGGCGAGCGCGTCGCGTACCGGGCAGCGGATCGGGGTGGGTCCTACGGACCGTACTGGACGACCTCCACCAGCTTCCCGCCCACGTCGTTGACCGAATCCCGCATGCTCCGGGTGCCCCCGTTCTGCATCGCGTGCATGACGTCGCAGGCATTCCGCCACGCGCGGCAGGAGCCGGGCACATCGGAGAGGGACAGCAGCGCGTCCGAGAGCAGGATCCACGCCTGAAAGATGTCGAGCTGGTTCTTCGTCTCGACCGCCGACTCCAGGGCCAGTTCGAGTTGCCGCACGGCTTCGTGCCGGCGGCCCACCTGGCTGAGGTACTGGGCGGTGGCCATACGGATGTCGGCCTCGTCCCCCTTGCGCCCGATCCTCTGGCTGAGCGCGAGCGCCGCCTCCAGGGACTCCCGAGCCTCGTCGAAGGCGCCGAGCTGGACGAGTGACCGACCCCGGGCCTCCAGCGCCCACACCTGTGCTGGCTCCACGTCGGCGGCGCGAAACAGGGCCAGCGCCCTCTCGCTCGCTTCGAGCGCGTGCTCGTGCCGGCCGAGGTCGCTGTGCATCCGATGGAAGTCCAGCTCGACGATGCCCTGGCGGGACAGCATCCCGAACTGGCTGAATATCTCCTGCGCGGTCGACAGCAGGTCGAGAGCCTCCTCATTGGCGCCGAAGGCGTGCCGGCCGCCGGCCAAGCCCTGCAGGGCATGAGCCTCGCCGACACGATCGCCGTTGGCGACGGCAGCCCGCAGGGAGATCTGCATGATGTCCTGCCAGTCGTGGAACCGTCCGGTCCACTGCAGCGCCGGCTGCATACTGACAGCGAGTTGCCACGTGACGGCGCCGAAGCCGGCCTCCGCCGAGTGTCGCACCGCTTCGTGCAGAACCTCGTGGTGCTCCTCGAACCATCGCCTGGCCACGTCGTAGGAGCCCGGTCGTTCCGGAACGACCCCGGCCAACGGCGGGGGCGGCTCGACCGGTGCGCGCTGCGGCGCCAACACGACCGCGGCGTGGTAGCTGCTGTGCAGGTAGTGCTGGAGCAGCCGGGTGACCGCCGCTTCCCGCTCGGCGGGTGAATCAAGAGCCAGGAAAAGCTCCGCAGCGTACGCCTTGACCAGGACGTGTGACGAGAAGCGACCCGTGTGGTCCTCGTCCAGCAGGGCCGCGTCGGTCAGCTCCCGCAACAGCCCGCGCGTCACCCGAGGCTGCTCTCCGGCGAGGCTGGCGCAGGCCTCGGCCGAGACGCCGGGTGAGAGGGTGGTCGAAAAGAGCCGGAAGAGTCGGGCCGCGCCCGGGCTGAGCTGACGGTAGGACCACGCGAAGGCGGTACGCGGATCGCGGACTCCACGGTCGCCGGAGAAGGCCGCGAGTCGTCGTGCGTCGTCGCGGAGCTCGGTGGCCACGGCTGCCAGCGAGAGCCGGGGACTGGCACTCAGCCGCGCGGCCAGGATCGCCAGGGCCAGCGGCAGTCGACCACACAGGTCGATGACCTCCTCCAGGACGTCCGCGGCCGAGGCCAGCTCCGCGGCGGACCGGTTCGGCGATCGTTCGAGGCGGTGTCGCAGCAGGGTACGCGCGGACGGCAGGTCAGGAAGGTCGACGTGCAGCAGGTGAGCTCCATCGAGCGCGGCGAGCCCGACGAGCGGCTTCCGGCTCGTCACCAGGACCAGGCTCTCCGCCGAGTTCGGCAGCAGGGGGCGCACCTGCGCCAGGTCCCCGACGTTGTCCAACAGCACCAGAACGCGCTTGCCGGCCGTCAGGCTGCGGTACGTGCCGACCCGCGCGTCGAAGGTCTCCGGAAAGCTGGACACCCGTAGGCCGAGCGAGGACAGCATCGAGTGCAGAGCGTCCTGGGCCGGCACCCCCTCGTCCTCGTGCCCGCGCAGGTCGAGATAGAACTGACCGTCGACGAACGTGTCGGCGACCAGGTGCGCGAAGTGCGCGGCGAGCGTGGACTTCCCGACCCCGCCCATTCCGTCCATGGCCACGATCAACGGGCTCGTCCGACCACCGCCACGCGCCCCGGCGAACAGTGCACTGAGGATCGCGAGCTCCTCGGCGCGGCCGACGAACGTGGAGAGGTCGGGTGGCAGCTGTGCCGGCCGCGCGGTCGGCATCTGCGGCGGGCTCTCGACCAGGTCCGACGACTCGTCCTCGTCGGTACCGCTCGGTACCGCGGACATGATGGTCCGGCTCAGCACCTGTTGATGGGTGTTCTGCAAGGCAGGCCCGGGGTCGATGCCCAGCTCGTCGGCGAGGCGGGCACGGACCGTCCGGAACACCGACAGGGCCTCTGCCTGTTGCCCGGCCGCGGCCAGCGTGGAGATGAGGCTCGCCTGCACCGGCTCGTGCAGTGGCGTCATCGAGGCGGCCAGCCGCAACGGCGGGAGCACTCGCTCCGACTGCCCCAGCGCCACCGCGAGGTCGGCGGCCACCTCGCACGCGTCGAAGAATTCACCGTCCAACACGGCGAAGATCGACCTCGCCGCCGAGCCGCGGGCCAGTGTGCCGCCCGCGGGACCGCGCCAGAGCCTCAGCGCTTCCACGTAGCAGTCGAGCGCCGCGTCGCGGCGTCCCTCCGCGAAGCACGCCCGGGCCGCCCCGATGAGCTCGCGAAAGACAACCGCATCCAGCATGCCGGGGGCGGCGGTGAACAGATAGGAGGTGCCGCGCCGTTGCAGGTACGAGCCTGGTCCTCGGGCGGGCAGCGCGGGCTCCAACAAGCGCCGCAGCGCACCGACGTACTTGTGGATGACGTTGAGGGCACTGGCCGGAGCGCCCTCGCCCCAGATGAATTCGATCAGGTCGCTCGTGCTGATCGGCCTTCCCTCCTGGGCGAGCAGGAGGGCCAGGAGATAGCTCTGTTGCTGGGGGCCGGCCTCCAACTCGACGCCGTCCCGCCAGATCCGTAACGGGCCGAGAATCTGAACATAAAGGCCACCGCTGGCGCGGAGAGCGCGGGCCGATGCAGGCAAAATCTATTTCCCCCGATTCGGTGGCCCGACGGAAACCAGGCGACCGAACAATTTACTGACGAATTGAGAACTGCGCGGACCAGGCCGGCGGGCCGCCTCCGCAGGGCCAAGTCTACGCCCTGGGACCTGCGGTGCAGGCCTATCCGTACGGGGCACCGATCTGTCGGCGGTCGAGCGGTGGAATCAATGCAGTGGTTGTTCAGTGTCCTTCAACTGGCTTCTGGCTGAATCTGTCACCATGTTCTCCGGGGGTTCCAGTTCGTGACGTCACGACTGCGATTGCGGGTGATGGGTCCGTTACGGCTCTGGCGGGACGACGTCGAATTGCACGGGGGCCCCCGGCAGCAGCAGTGTCTGCTGGCACTGCTGCTGGTACGGGCGGGACGCCCGGTCGACATGACCGATCTGATCACCATGATCTGGGGCGACGAGCCGCCGATCAGTGCGGTGAACGTCATCCACAAGTACGTCGGTGCCCTGCGTCGGCTGCTTGAGCCCGAACTGGCGCTGCGGTCCTCCGGGTCGTACCTCTTGCGTCACGGTAACGGGTACCGGCTCATGATCGGCCCCGAGATCCTCGACCTGGCCGCGTTCCGCCACGGCGTCGCCGCGGCGAAGGTGAGCGTCGTCGCGGAACGGCCCGAGGAGGCGCTCGAGCGCTACTCCGACGCCCTACGGCTCTGCCACGGATCCGCGGGCGGCGCCCTGGCCGACAGCGTGACGGCCGCGGCCGCCTTCGCGAGCGTCGATGGCGAGTTCATCGACGCGGCGGTCGGCGCGGCGAAGGTCGCCGTCCAGGTGCGTCGTCCGGCGGAGATTCTCGCGCCGCTGCGGCTCGCGGCGGAGCTGGGCCGGCTGAACGAGCCGGTGCACGCGAGCCTGGTGACGACGCTCGCCGCCGCCGGGCATCAGGCCGAGGCATTGGCGGCGTACCGGACGATACGGGAACGCCTCGCCGACGAGCTGGGCATCGACCCGGGGCGCGAGTTGCGGATGGCACAGCAGCAGGTGCTGACTCAGAACGTGGCACCAGCCGCCGAGGAGCCGGTCGACGTCGAGGTCGCCACGCCGGAGACGGGGGCGGCCCGGTGGGTCCCGCAGGTGCGCCCGGCGCAGTTGCCGCCGGATCAGCCCATGTTCGTGGGGCGCGCGTTCGAGTTGAGCATCCTGCACGATCTGGTCGCCGGAATGCGCGACCGGAACCGCACCAGTCCGTTGGTGATCGCGGTGGACGGCATGGGTGGCGTGGGCAAGTCGACGATCGTCACGCACTTCGCGCACCAGGTCGCCGACGAATTCGCCGACGGTCAGCTCTACCTCGACATGTTGGGTCACGAGGGCGAGGAGGGGAGCGTCTCGGCCGGGGACGCCCTGCGGTCCCTGCTGTACGCGCTGGGTATCCGCGCCTCGGACGTCCCCGACACCTTCGACGCCCTGACCGGCACGTATCGCAGCCTGACGGCCGGGAAACGGATCCTGGTCCTGCTGGACAACGTGCGTGACCCCGCACAGGTGCGCCCGCTGCTACCGAACTCCGCGGACAGCCTGGTGCTGGTCACCAGCCGACGCCCGCTGGTCGGCCTGGCCGCGTCCGACGGTGCCCGCCTGTACCGGGCCTACCTTCCGGATCTGCCGGAGGCGCGGGAGCTGCTCGGACGCCGGCTCGCCGTGCTGAAGAGCCGGGCGTTCGACGCCACCGACGCGGACACCCTGGACGAGATCATCGAGTTGTGCGGCCGGCTGCCGCTGGCGCTGGCGATTCTCGCCGCCAGGCTGAGTGCCCGTCCGCACCTGTCGCTGCTGTCGGTGGCCGCCGAATTGCGCGACGGTGCCCGTCGGCTCGCGGCGTTCCCGGGTGGCCGGGGGATCAGCGATCCCCGCACCGCCTTCTCCTGGTCGTACCGGCAGCTGAGCCCCGGAGCGGCCCGGTTGTTCCGGCTGCTGTCGGCGGGGCTGAGCCCGGGTATCACGGTCGATGCCTGTGTGAGCCTGTCCGGGCAGGATCCGCACCGTACCCGCGCCGAGTTGGAGGAGCTGGCCGAGGCGGCGCTGGTGGCCGAGGGTGACAACGGCTGCTTCACGTCGCATGTGCTGGTCAAGGCGTACGCGGAGGAGCTTTTCCGCGCCACCGAGCCGCCGGCCGAGCAGCATGCCGCAGTTGGCCGCCTCCTCCAGCACTACCTGCACAGCAGCTTGCACGCCGAGGTGGTGCTCGACGGCTACCGGACTCCGATCGCGCTGCCACCACCGCTGCCGGGCGTCGTACCCGAGCGGCCGGCGTCGTACCCCGAGGCCCTTGCCTGGTTCGCCGGACAGCGTGACGTGCTCAAGGAGGCGGTCCGGGTCGCGGCCGACCTCGGGCACGGCATCGTCCCGTGGCAACTCGCGATCACCATGCAGCCGTACCTGGAGTGGTTCGGGCTCTTCCAGGACTGGGAGGACGTCATGTGTCTCGCACTGCGGGCCGCCCGGGAGCGGGGGGACGTGGTCGGCGAGGCGCACGTGCTGCGCAGCCTGGCTGGCGCGCGGCGGTTCTTCAACGCGAACGGGGAAGCTCTCGACCTGCTGGGGGCGGCCCTGCGCATCTACGCCGAGCACGACATGTTTCCGGAGCAGGCGATGGTGCACGTCGACTTCCACCTGGTGTACAGCGCGCTCGGGCAGCACGAGCTGGCGCTCGCGAGCAGCGCCACGGCCACCAACCTGAACCGCAGCGCGGGCAACCGGCGGGCGGAGATCCGCAGTCTCGCCAGCAACGGCCAGTCGCTCGCGCGCCTCGGACGGCACGAGGAGGCGGCCCGGGCGTTGCAGCAGGCGCTCGACCTCAACGCGCAGATCGAGCACCGGCACGAGGACGCCTGGATCCGGGTCGCGATCGCGCAGAACCTCGCGAAGACGGGCCGGGTCGAGGACGCCGTGGACCAGCTCAAGCTGGCGGCCGAGGCCGCCGACGAGATGAGCCAGGGCCCGTACCGCTTCGAGGCGTTCCGGAGCCTGTCCGAGCTGCTGTTCTCGGTGGGTGACATGAGCGGGGCCGATGAGGCGTTCGAGAAGGCCCGTGAGGTGCTCGATTCGTTCCAGGATGGCGGCCCCGACCACCTGCGGGCCGGAATCCGGTGCCTCGCGGAGAAGCTGTCGAGGCGGCGCGGTGCGGCGAGATGACCGGGACTTTATCGACCGGTGTCGTGGTGGGCCCGCGCCGAGGATTCGCGGAAGAGGTTGTCAACTCTCCTTGACTACGGTCGCTGTCGAGAATGGGACGAGAGGAGTGCGACAGCGATGAGTAGGACCGCCGACCGTTTGTCGGCCGCGTGGCTCGAGGTGTGCGAGCGGCTGTGCGAGGTCAGCCCGGCGAAGGGCTGGTCCGCCGAGAACGGGGACGCGCGAGGACTCGTGAGCAACACCGCCGTCGCGTCGCTCAACGCGGCGTTCAGCACCAGCGTCGAGCCGGATCTGACGTCTCTGGACGAGATGGCGACCGAGGTCGGCGGTTCCGGCGTCCCCTGGTCGATCATCGTGCGCGGCGATGCGAGCGAGGCGGTCGTCGCCCTCGCGGCCCGGCACGGTCTGGGTCACCGGGGCGAGATGCCGCTGATGGCCTGTTCCGCCGAGGACGCCGTGCTCCGGACGAACGCCCGCAACGCCATCCATCCGGTCTGTTCGGCCGGCAGCGCGCTCTACACCGACGTCCTGACCGCCGGCTTCGAAGTCCCCGAGGGCGCGTTCGGTGCGCTGATGGGCGGCGGCGTGCTCGACACACCGGGATTCACCGGCTACCTGGCCGAAGAGGACGGCCGGTCGGTCGCCACCGGGCTCGGGACGGAGGGCGACGGTGCGATCGGCGTGTTCAACATCGCGGTGGTGCCGTCGGCTCGCAGCCGTGGTCTGGGCCGTGCCATGACCGCCCGGGTGATGGCGGACGGCTTCGCCGCCGGCGCGCGGACCGCCTATCTGCACGCCTCGGCCGCAGGTCGCCCACTGTACGAATCGATGGGTTTCCGGCTCGTGGAGACGTGGACCATCTTCACGGAGCTCGGGTGACGCCCCGGGCAATCCCTCCCCGATGGATCGCAGCCTGGATCAACAGATGCCATCGGCGGCGACCGATCCACTCCTTGTCCACACCCCGCTGCCACGATCTGCCTACCGACGATGTGCCGGTGTTGCGGACGGGAGGAAGCCGATGGCCGGTGGTGTGCTGAGCGGTCTCAAGGTCGCCTTCCTGGCGACCGACATGGTGGAGCGGTCCGAACTCATCGAGCCGTGGATCGCGCTGAAGGACGCCGATGCGGACCTGGAACTCATCTCGATCAGGAGTGGGCGAATCCAGCTCACCTCCCACTACGACAGGGCCGACACCTTCCCGGTGGACCGGGTGGTGAGCGAGGTTTGCCCGGCCGACTACGGCGCGCTCGTTCTGCCCGGTGGTGTCGGCAACCTCGACACGTTGCGCCTCGACGAGGACGTGGTCGACTTCGTCCGGCACTTCTTCGAGGCGGGGAAGCCGGTGGGGGCGATCTGCCATGCGCTCTGGTTGCTGATCGAGGCGGACGTCGCGCGCGGCCGCACGCTCACGTCGTGGCCCTCGCTGCGTACCGACCTGCTCAACGCCGGGGCGGTCTGGGCCGACGAGCAGGTGATCGTCGACCGGAACCTGGTCACCAGCCGGAGGCCGGACGACATCCCGGCGTTCACCGCCGAGGTCGTCAAACTCTTCGCCACCCGCGCATGAGCACCGCGACTGCTCGGGCGTTGTACGAATCGATCGGGTTCCGGCTCGCGCCGGCCTGGACCGTGTTGACCAGCGGAAAGAAGTGACAGATGTCGAGCGACTCCTACAGCGGGCGCGCCCGCGCCGCATTCCGACGCGGTGAGACGGCAGCCGTGGCGCGGATGAGTCGGGACGAGGTGGCGCGCGCTCGTGCCGCCGGAGATGCCCCGGCGGAGGTCGAAGCGCTGTACATGCTGTCCCGGCTCGCCGTGCGTGCCGACGATCTGACCGAGGCCGACCGCCTGGCCTCGGAGGCGTTGGCGGTGGCGATCCGGGCCGGCCAGCGGCATCTGGAGGAGCGTCCCCGCCACGTCCTGGCGGCGGTCGCGCGGATGAGCGGCGACCTGGCCCGTGCCCGCGAGCTGTACCTGGACAGCATCGCGTTGAATGTCGCGCTGGCCCAACCGAAGACCGTCAACTCGGAGTACCACAACCTCGGATTCACGGAGCTGCGGCTCGGGAACATCGAGCGCGCCCGGGAGATCTTCGCCGGTGTACGCGAGGGGGTGTTCGCCGAGGGGTATGACGACTTCGTACCCTATGCGCTCGTCGCGTCGGCGGTCATGGCGGCGGTCGACGGCGACTGGAGCCGCGCCGCGCGTCTGCTCGGCGTGGCCGACAAGGCGTTTCGCGCGCTCGGTCAGGTGCCCGACCCCGACGACGCCGCCGAGCTTCGCTGGGCGCGGGAGTTGACGACGTCGATGATCGGCCAGGATGCGTTCGATGAGCAGTACGGTCGCGGCGGCGCCCTCAATCCGCGCACGACCCTTGCCACCGATGCGAGCTCCCGCTGACGTGCCGCCGCGGCGTCCGGTAGCGCCCGCGCCGGCGACTCCGCTTCCCGGCGTCGGTGGGTGGATTGGCCCGGTTTGGGGACTGCGACGGCGGGAATGCCGCCCGGCAACCGAAGTGTCGGTAGTGGGGTCCGGTGAGGGGAGGGCTCATGCGCTGGCGCCGCGCACCTCGTGACACCTCCACGACGGACGCGACCAGAATCAGCTCACCGGTCGGCGCGGAACGGGATCCGAGGCGGGTCGTCACCTTCAGCGACGCGGTCATCGCCATCGCCGTCACTCTGCTCGTCCTGGAGATTCGCCCGCCGGAGGACACCGAACACCTGCTCCGCGGTCTGATCGAGCTGTGGCCCTCGTACGTGGCCTACGTCCTCACCTTCCTGCTGATCGGGCAGATGTGGGTGAACCACCACGTCATGTTCGATCACGTCCGCTCCGCGGACCGCTTGCTGCTCCTGCTCAACACGCTGCTGCTGATGGATATCGCGTTCCTGCCGTTCAGTTCGTCCGTCCTGGCCCACGCGTTCGAAGCCGGCCAGGGGAAGCAAACCGCGCTGATCTTCTACGGAGTCACCTATCTGGTGGCGGCCATCCTGTTCAACGTGATCTGGGAGTACGCGAGGTACGGCCGCCGTCTGCTGACCTCCACCACCGACGACGCCACCGCGAGGGCGATCAGCAGACGCTTCCGCCCCGCGCCCTTCTGGATCGCCGTTGGCACCGTGGTGGGTGCCGTGCAACCGATCGCCGGCCTCGTCGTGGTCACCGCGTTCATTCCGTTCTACTGGCTGCCGATCAACGGCGAGGTTGCCAGCGTGAAGCGCACACGCGAGCGCGACAGCTGTGATCCTGAATGACGGTGGTCGGGCAGCACTCGCCACGCGGTAAGGATCACCATTCGTTCAGGATCGAGGCGTCACACCAAGGGTTCGTCATCAGTTCTTGGCATTGTCTGGAATGAGCGAGTTGTGACCGTGGCCACATCAGGTGATTGGGGTCCGGGTCGAACCTTTCCGGCTTCGCCGGCATCTGGTGTGTATGACAGGACCTTCAATTCATGACCTTGAGCCGCAGTTGGCGGCGAACCGCCGGTACTGGACCGGCTGGAGCGGCGATGAGCCCGACGTCGACCTTCCGATCTACCATTCGGGCATCCCGCAGGGCCTTCTCAACGGCGTCCTGCGCGTACGCAACAGTTCCCTGGATGGGGCGATCCGTCAGGCGAAGCGCCAGCTTGACGGATCGCCCTGGGTCTGGTGGGTCGGAGATGACAGCGATGATGGTGTCGCCGAAGGGCTGCTCGCCGCGGGCGCTGAGCAGGTCTCGCTGCTGCCGATCATGGCAATGGACCTTGCCGCTGAGCAGCCGGTTCCGGCGATCCCGAATGGTCTGACGATCCGACAGGCCACCGACCGACCCGACATCGAGGCTTTCGTCGGCGCGTACGCGGAGCCGATGGGGGTCCCCGCCCACTGCCTCGACCAGGTGGTCGAGCGGGAACTCGACTATCTTGCGCGCGAGCCGGAGGTTGTCCGCCTCGCTGGGATCGTCGACGGCAGGACCGTCGCAACGGCAACTGTTAGCTTGAATTCGGACGTTGCCGGGGTCTTCTGCGTCGCCACCGATTCCGGCCATCGCCGCCGCGGCATCGGAACGGCGCTGACGGTGGCGGCGCTGCGGCTCGCGCGGATGGCTGGGCATCGGGTCGCCACGCTCCAGGCGAGCGGGGCCGGCCGCCCGGTCTATGAACGCATTGGGTTCGAGACGGTCTCGCACTATCGACTTTTCCGTTTTCCGTCGGCGACCGAGGCGTAGGACGATTCCGAGGATCTGACGTGATCCGGGTGCCCGGTCGTTTGCTGTCGGCAGAGGCCGGGCACCATGGACTGTCAGCAAGGTTGCAGTGGGGGAGCGGTCAGGCTCAGTGGAAGACGTGCAGATTCACATTCTCGGATCCTTACGGATCTGGCGCGGGGGCGTCGAGTTGGATGTCGGGCCCCGTCAGCAATCCTGCATACTGGCGCTCCTGGCGGCCCGGGTGGGCACGCCGACCAGCCTGACCCAGCTTGTCGACTTCCTGTGGTCGGACAATCCACCGCCCAGCGCTGTCAACGTCATTCACAAATACGTCGGCGCCCTTCGTCGCCTCCTGGAGCCTGATCTGCCGGCCCGCGCCCAGGGCTCGTGGTTGGTCCGCCACGGCAGCGGCTACCGGTTCGACGCGGACGTCGACCAGCTGGATCTGGCGGCCTTTCGGCGATACCTGCGATCCGCGCGAGAGTCGCTCGGCGAGGGCCAGGCAGACATTGCGTTGGACCATTACCTGCAAGGTCTCCTGTTGTGGCAGGGGCGGCCGGGCGACGGCCTGGCCGAGAGCGCGGCGGCGTCCGCTGTCTTCTCGGCCCTCGAGAATGAATTGTTCGAGGCGGCGATCGAGGCATCTGAGCTCGCCGTGCGCGAGAGTCAGCCGGCACGGGTGCTGCCTGTTCTCCGTCGAGCGGTTGCCCTCGGTCCACTGAACGAGCCCCTGCACGTCGCCTTGATCCGAACGCTGGCCGCGACGGGCCAGCAGGCTGAAGCGCTGAGCGTTTTCCAGGCGTTGCGTGGCCGTCTCGCCGACGAGTTGGGGATCGTTCCGGGTGCCGACCTGCGGGAGGCCCAGCGGCAGGTGCTCACGCAGAGCGTCCCGGCGGCGACGAGCTACCTGGACGAGGCGGAGGCCGGGCACCGCGCAGGCACGCCGCCGGGCAACCTCCGGCCGACTGGCCCACTCGTACGGCCGGCTCAGCTACCACCAGACCTGCCGGCGTTCGTGGGTCGGGACGCCGAACTCTCGACCCTGACCAAACTGTTCGGCGAACGGCGCGCGGGTGCTCGGACGAGCCCGTTGATCGTGGCGCTGGACGGCATCGGCGGGGTGGGCAAGTCGACGCTCGCACTGCACTTCGCTCGTCGGATCGCAGACCAACTGGTCGATGGGCAGCTCTACCTGGACCTACGTGGACAGGAGCCCGAGGCACTGACGCCCAGTGCCGCGTTGCGGTCATTCCTGTTCGCACTGGGGGTTTCCGCGGCGCAGATCCCCGACTCGTTCGACTCGCTGGTGGGCATGTACCGGAGCCTGAGTGCGCACAAGAGCCTTGTGCTGCTGCTCGACAATGCCCAGGACGTTGCACAGGTCCGACCGTTGCTGCCGAACTCCGCCCAGAGCCTCGTCCTGATCACCGGGCGGGCCCCGCTGGTCGGGCTCGCGGCCCACGACGGCGCATACCTGCTGCACCTCGACGTGCCAGACCTGGCGGACGCCCGGCTGCTGCTCGAGAAACGCCTGCCCACCCTGCCACCGGACGCTCGCAACGAGCTCGTCGAGGAGATCATCGCGCGCTGCGGCCGGCTGCCACTGGCCTTGGCGATCGTGTCGGCGAGGGTCGAGGCCCGCCCACAGGTCACTCCGGCCGCGATCGCGGCCGAACTTGCCCAGAGCGAGAACCTGCTGGAGGCGCTGCACGGCGGGCGTTCTGGAAGTGATCCGCGGACCGCGTTCGCCTGGTCATATCGGCAGTTGAGTCCCGGAGCCGCACGACTCTTCCGGTTGTCGTCGGTGACCCTGTCCCCGCATGTCTCGGCAACTGCCTGCGCCAGCCTCCTCGGCCTGGACCCGCAGCCGACCCGGGAGCTACTGCGCGAACTCGAGGAGGCGGCGCTGGTGCAGGAGTGCGGTGACGCCCGCTATCGCTCTCCTGTCCTGGTGCGGTCGTACGCGCGAGAACTGTGCCTTGACACCGACTCCGAGCAGGAGCGGAACGACGCCACCAGCCGACTCCTGCAGCATTACCTGCACAGCAGCTTCAACGCGCAGGTCGTCCTCGTGCCGCACCGGATCCCCATCGCGCCACCACCGCCGATGCCGGGGGTCCACCCGGAGAAGCCGGGGTCGTACGACGAGGCGATGGCGTGGTTCGGCGCGGAGCGGGAGGTCCTCGGTGACGCGGTTCGGCGCGCCGCCGAGACGGAGCACGGCATCGTGCCGTGGCACCTCGCCCTGACCATGCAGCAGTATCTGCAATGGGCCGGGTTCTTCTACCAGTGGGTCGAAGTGATGCGGCTGGCCCTGGGCGCGGCTCGACGTGCCGGCGACCGGCTCGGCGAAGCCCACGTCCTCCGCAGCCTCGCGGGCGCGCGATTCAGCTTCGCCGCATACGAAGAGGCCCGGAATCTGCTGCTCGCCGCGCAGGAGATCTTCGTAGCGCACGGGTGCGTTCTCGAGCAGGGGTTCGTGCACACGAATCTCGGTGACGTCCTGATCAGGATGGGCCAGTACGAGTCGGCGTTGCGGGAGCACCGGGAGGCGCTTGCGAGGTACCGGGCGGTGGGCTACCACCGCGCCGAGGTCCGCGCGTTGTCCGACATCGCTGATGTGCTCGGCCGGCGCGGCGACTATGAGCAGGCCGTGCACGCTCTCCAGGAGGCGGTCCGGTTGAACGAGGCGGTCGGCAACCTGCACGAGGGCGGCCGGGTTCGACTGGACGCGGCCTGCCTCCTGGTCAAGCTGGATCGTCAACGGGAGGCCGTCGAGCAGCTCGAACGCGCGATCGACTCAGCGCAGTCGGTCGGGCAGAAGCCGATCCAATTCGAGGCGTTGCTCGAATTGGCGCAGGTCAGGCTGACGGTGGGGGAGGCGCAGCGGGCCCGCGAAGCGTGGTCCGAGGCGCGCTCCGTGCTGCTGACCTTCCAGAACGGGGGCACCGAGGCCATGCGGGTCCGCCTCGACGAGGTGCGACGCGTACTCGACGCCGTGCCGGCGCCCGATCAGCCCGCCCGGCCGCCAGATCATTAGCCGGCCAAGGGCTGTTACCGCTGTGCCTGCACCGCCGCCCGACCGGCCCGATAGAGCGCCGCGGCGACCTCGCTCGGCTCGCCGAGGTATCCGCTGACCAGAACCGGACCGGCGCGGTCAGCCTGACGCGGCGGCGATCGCGGGCCGCTGCTGATCATCGGCGGGGGTGCGGACCACACGGTCCCTGGCTCCGTCGCCCGGGTCGCTCATGGCCCCTACGCCGGATCGCCGGCGGTGACGACTTCCAGCTGTTCGCCGACGGTGGCCACAGCCTCGTCGCGGATGGCGCGAGGTCGCCGATCACACGCTCGGCTGGCTGCGCGAACAGGGTTTTTAGGGGCGAGGAGCTGCAGAGTCGAGAAATTCCTTTGGCTCGTATAGTTCTTGCGGGCCTTCGTTCAATACTTGTAGCCTTCCGTCGTGAGCGAATCAACGGCACTGGTTACCGCGCGAAGGCTCACCAAGATCTACGAGGGGCCTCCGACGCACACCGCGGTCGACTCCATCGATTTCGACGTTCTCCGCGGCGAGGCGTTCGGGTTCCTCGGCCCCAACGGCGCAGGCAAGTCCACCACCATGCGGATGATCGGGTGTGTGTCTCCGCGCAGCGGCGGTGAACTGACCATCCTGGGTCGGGACGCCGCTCGGGAACGCCGCACGATCAAGGCTCGGATCGGCTCGGTGCCGCAGGACGACACGCTCGACACCGAGTTGACCGTCGAAGAGAACATCCTGATCTACGGGCGGTACTTCGGCCTGCCCCGCGCGGTGATCCGCGAGCGTACCGAACGGTTGCTGGAATTCGCCCGGCTCACCGACAAGCGCACGGCGCGGGTGCAGGAGTTGTCCGGCGGTATGCGTCGCCGGCTCACCATCGCCCGGTCTCTGATCAACGAACCGGACCTGTTGCTGCTCGACGAGCCCACCACCGGGCTCGACCCGCAGGCCCGGCACCTGCTGTGGGAGCGGCTGTTCCGGCTCAAGCAGGACGGCGTCACGCTGATTCTCACCACCCACTACATGGACGAGGCCGAACAGCTCTGCGACCGACTCGCCGTGATGGACGGCGGGCGGATCGTCGCGCATGGATCGCCCCGCGAGCTGATCGAGCGGTACGCCACCCGCGAGGTGCTGGAGCTGCGCTTTCCACTCGACCAGCACGAGCTGGCCACGGAGAAGGCGCGGGGGATCGGCGACCGGATCGAGGTGCTGCCCGACCGGCTGCTCTGCTACACCGCCAACGGTGAGGCCGCGCTGGAGGAGGTGCACCGCCGCGGGCTCGATCCGCTGACCGCGCTGGTCCGCCGATCGGGGCTGGAGGACGTCTTCCTCACCCTCACCGGCCGGACGCTGGTCGAATGAGCGCCGCGGACAGCCTCCTGCGCGTACCGGCGGCGCGCGAGGTCGCGTACTGGTGGCACCTGTACCGACGGACCTGGCGGGGCACGGCCGTGATCAGCGTCGTCAACCCGCTGCTGTTCGTCAGCGCCATGGGCTTCGGTCTCGGCCAACTGGTCGACGCCCGCGGCAGCACCTACCTGCACGGCTCGTACCTCAGCTTCATCGCGCCCGGCCTGCTCGCGGCGTCGGCGATGCAACTGGGCTTCATCAACGCGGCCGGGCCGGTGTTCCAGTCCGCTCAGGTGGGCGGCAACTACCGCGCAGCGGTCACCACGCCGATGGAGCCGACCGACATCCTCACCGGCCATCTGCTGTTCAACGCCTTCCGGCTACTCACCGCCGCGATCGGAATCCTCGTGGTCCTCGTCGGGTTCGGCGCCATCGAACTGGAGGACGCGCCGAGGGCGCTGGTGGCGTCGGTGCTCACCGGCATGGCCTTCGCCGTGCCGGTGGCCGCGTACGCGATCACCGTGCAGCGGCCGGCGAAGCTGACCGCGCTCTTCCGGTTCGTGATCCTGCCGCTGTACATGTTCTCCGGCACGTTCTTCCCCGCCGAGCAACTCCCCGCCGGGCTGGAACGGCTGGTCTGGGCCAGCCCTCTCTGGCACGGCGCCGAGTTGTGCCGTGGCTCCGGCTCCACCGTGATCCACCTGGCCGTCCTGCTCGGGCTGATCGCGGCCGGCTACCTCGCGGGCCGACGCACCTACACCCGGAGGCTCACCGCGTGAACGCCGCCGTGCTCGTCGAGCGCAACGTCATGATCTACAAGCACACCTGGTACGTGCTGCTCGCCGAGATCTTCGAGCCGGTGCTCTACCTGCTCTCCGTCGGCGTCGGTATCGGCGTGCTGGTGGGCACGGTCACCGACGTGCCGAACGGCACCCCGATCCGGTACGCCGCGTTCGTGGCGCCCGCCCTGCTCGCGACCGCGGCGATGAACGGCGCCATGAACGAGACGACCTTCCTGATGTACGGCAAACTGAAGACCGACCGCACGTACGAGTCGATGCTCGCCACCCCGCTGAGCGAGCGGGACATCGCCCTCGGCGAGATCGGCTGGGCGGTGCTGCGCGGCACCATCGTCAGCACAGCCTTCCTGGCCGTGGTCGCCGCCCTCGGCCTGGTCACCTCGCCGTGGGCGATTCTGGTCGTGCCGGGTGCGGCGCTGATCGCCTTCGCCTTCGCCACCGCGGGCGTCGTGGTCGTCACCTACCTGCGGGACTGGCAGGACATGCAGTACATCCAGCTGTTCATGCTGCCGATGTTCCTGTTCGCCACCACGTTCTATCCGCTCTCGGTCTACCCCCGCCCGATCCAGATCGTGGTGCAGTGTCTGCCGCTCTACCAGTCCATCGAACTGCTGCGGAACCCGGCACTCGGCGTCCTGTCGGTGAAGGTGCTCGTGGCGGTGGTGTACCTGGCCGTCATGGGCGCGCTCTGCCTGCGGCTCGCCGTACGCCGGCTGGGGGCCACCCTCGCCGGCTAGGCCGTGTTTCATTGGCGTGGTCATAGCTTTCCAGCGGGCCGCTCCCGGGCACCGACACGCGTGTACTCACCGGCGTGATTCGGCCCGAGTCGACTGCTATTCGGCTTCGACCTCGGTGCGATAGGCAGTCAAGCCGCGTCGCTGATAGTTGCGTAGTGCGTTCGGATGGTCAAACGAGCATGTGTGCAGCCAAACCCTTCGGACAGCCGGAGACTCCACGGCCGCACAGTCCCAGGCTTGCCGGATGGTCAGCGTCAGCGCATGGCCACCGAGACCCTTCCCGACATATTCGGGCACGAGCCCGAAGCTGGTGATCTCCACATCTCCGTCACGCTGGGGTTCCAGAATTGCAACCCCCACGGTCTCGTCCTTGAGGGTGATGAGCCAGTACTGGCGCAGCGGATGACACCGCACCAGTTCCTGCCACTCTTCGTTCGTGCTAGACGCACTCCGCCACCCGTGGGGGCCCCCGACCTGACCATTGGTGACATGCACGAGCGGCAGACCACCGTCAACGCGCCGTAGCAGAAGTTCCGGCACCACCGTCCCGGGTAGCAGGTCCTGGGCGTTGTTCATCTCCAGGTAGGTGACAACCTTTGCCATGCCGGCAGGCTACCCATCGTTCTGAGTAGATCCAACACGAGCACTTCTGAAACACGGCCCAGCGCATCGTGCTGCTGCTGCCTTCACCGGACGCTGATGTGGACCGCTGCCCGGTTCAGGATGTGGTGGTGCGGCTGCCGCGCAGACGGAACTGGCCAGGGACGTCGCAGCAGCCTTCGGCGTGGAGGTCGAGGGTAGGAATGTCGAGAGTGGACGGTGTGAAGTGGGACGGGTCGAGGTGGTAGGTCAGTCTGGTGCCGGTGCCACGTGGCGCGTCGAGATCGTGGGGTGGCCCGGTGGGGCGTAAGCCGGCGAGGTTCTGCCGCAGGGCGTGGCCCGCGTGCCAGGTCTCGATCGTGGTGTGGGTGCTCACCGCGGCGGCCGCGGCGTGCACCCAGCGGTAGGAGGTCAGGAGCGATCCGTGGTAACCGGCGGTTGAGCCGTCCGGGCCGGTCGACCAGTTGTCGGTTATCGAGAACGCGAGGTCGTCGAGGATCTCCGCGGTGACGTCGGGTGGGCCGGTGGGCGCGACTTTCGGGCCCGGGTGCAGGGACGCTATGACGACGGCGGTCAGGACGTTGGTGGCCAGGTGCGGATCGACCCCGAAGTACATACCTGGCCGGCGGCGGACCGACTCGTCGAATTCCAGGACCGTGATGCCCGCTGCGGTGTACTCACTCACCGGCACACGGTGCCTGAACCGGCCGGGAAAGGGAAGTGCGACCCTGTCGGAGAACTGCGTCGTGCGGGTCAGGGCCAGGACTCGTGCTCGGACGCCGCACGATGCACCAGGGCCGGTCCCGGTCGGGCACTTCATTCCCGAGGAGGCTCCCGAGGAGACCACCCGGCAGCTGTTCGAGTTCCTGAAGTAGCAGGAGCGAGCCGTTGGGCACCGGGTTCGTCGGCCGGGAAATGCCCACGCGCACCGGGTGGCACTTGGGTAACGTTGCCGAGCGTGATTGATCTTGTCGAGCGGCACACCGTCCTCGCCGTCGTGGTCGGGTCGCGGGCGTACGGGCTTGACACTCCAGACTCCGACTATGACCGGCGTGGTGTCTTCGTCGCGCCGACCCGCTCGTTCTGGCAGCTGGACAAGCCGCCCACCCACCTGGACGGGCCGGCGGTCGAGCAGTTCTCCTGGGAGTTCGAGCGCTTCTGCGTGCTGGCCCTGCAGGGCAATCCGACGGTCCTGGAGGTGCTCTGGTCGCCGCTGATCGAGACGGTCACCGCGGACGGGGAGGGGTTGCTCGCGGCGCGGCAGGCGTTCCTGTCGCAGCGGCTGGCGCAGACCTACGGCAGCTACGCCCGGGATCAGCTCGACCGGGTGGCGGCCCGCCGCGACCGTACCGGCGAGACGAACCACAAGCAGGCCATGCACATGATCCGGCTGTTGATCGCCGGTGCGCACGTGCTGCGTACCGGGGAGATTCTCGTGGACGTGCGGTACCTGCGCGACGAACTGCTCGCGGTGCGACGCGGCGAGCTTGCCTGGGCGGCTCTCACCGCCTGGGCCACCGAGCTGCTCGCCGAGCTGGCCGCCGCGGCGGCCACCAGCAGCCTGCCGGAACAGCCGGACCGGGAATCCGTGGACCGGCTGCTCACCGCCGTACGCGAAAGGAACCTGCCGTGACCCTCGACGTGCCGTCCTGGTCCGCGGAGGTCGCCCACGCGCTGCCCCGCCCATTGCTGTTCGCCACCGTCAGCGGTGCGCATCTGTACGGGTTCGCGTCCGTCGACTCCGACCTGGATCTACGAGCCGCACATCTGCTCGCGCCCGCCGAGGTGGTCGGGTTGCGCACCGGACCGCAGACGTTGCAGCACACCGGGGTGCGGGACGGGGTCGAGCTGGACGTGGTCAGTCACGATCTGCTGAAGTTCGCCACCCTGCTGAACAGCCGCAACGGGTACGTGCTGGAGCAGTTGCTGTCCCCTCTGGTGGTGGTGACCACCCCGGTGCACGCCGAACTCACGGCGCTGGCCCCGCAGCTGGTCACCCGTCATCACGCGCACCACTACCTCGGGTTCGCGGCCGGGCAGGAGCGGTTGTTCGCCAGGACCGGGCAGCTCAAGCCGGCGCTGTACACGCTGCGGGTCCTGCTCACCGGGATCCATTTGATGCGTACCGGCCGCCTGGAGATGGACCTCGGTGTGCTCGGGACGCGGTTGGCGTACCTGCCGGACCTCGTCGCGGCCAAACGCGAGGCCGAGCACGGGCCATTTCCCGCCGGTACCGCGCAGCGGCTCGCCGCCGACGTGCCGCGACTGCGTGCCGAGCTGGAGGAGGCCCGGGGCGACTCGACGCTGCCCGACCAGGCGGACCCGGAGGCCGTGGCCGCCCTGCACGAACTGGTGGTCCGTACCCGCCTGGGCGGAATCCAGCAGCCGTGAACGCCGCCCGCCCGCCACGCTGGCCGGGCGGGCGGCGCTATCCGCACACGTCAGCACCTCATCGGTCGCGCTCAAGCAACTGCTTGAGGTTGTCGTAGCTGACCCGCGCCGCCTTTCGCGCCTGCCGACGGACCAGCGGCAGCAGGGGCACTCCGACGCCGTGACCCTCGAAGTCGAGGGTGAACGTGACCCGCGATCGGGCACCGCCGTCGAGAGGTTCGACGGTGATCGTCGCGTGGGGTCGGATCGGCCCGTCGATGCCCCGAGTCGCCCAGCCGTGGGGCGGGTCCAGGCGGGTGACCTCCTGGGTCATCGTGCGCTCGGTGCCGTTGATCCGCCGGGTCGTGGCGAACCGCGAATCCCCGGTCATCCGTACGCTCGCCACGTCGTGCTGCCAGTCGGCGAAGCGCAACGGGTCGGTGGCGAAGGCGAAGACCTCCTGCGGCGGGCGGGCCACCTCTATCGTGTGGACCAGTTCGGCCATGACGCCTCCTTGTTACCTCTGCCTGTCGTGACTCGTCAGGTTTATGACGGACGGCACGACGGAGAGGTAACCGTGGACGATTTCGAGGCGCACCGGGACCACCTGCGCGCGGTGGCCTACCGGATGCTGGGCTCGACCAGCGACGCCGACGACGCCGTGCAGGAGACCTGGCTCCGCCTCGCCCGTGCCGATCCGAGTGGCATCGACAATCCGCGGGCCTGGCTCACCACCGTCGTGGCACGCGTCTGCCTGGACGTGCTCCGGTCACGCAGCGCGCGACGTGAGGTACCGCTGGAGTCCTCGCTGTCACTGCTCCAGGACGGCCGGGAGCCCGAGCAGGAGGCGGTACTGGCCGACTCGGTCGGTGTCGCCCTGCTGGTCGTGTTGGACACGCTGGCGCCGGCGGAACGGCTGGCGTTCGTCCTGCACGACGTATTCGCCGTGCCATTCCGAGAGATCGCGCCCATCGTCGGTCGTTCGACCCAGGCGACCAAGATGCTCGCCAGCCGTGCCCGAAACCGGGTGCGAAACGGTCGGTCGCCCGACACCGACCTGCCGCGGCAGCGGGCGGTCGTCGACGCGTTCCTCACCGCAGCACGCGACGGCGGCTTCACCGCGCTGCTCGACCTGCTCGACCCGGACGTCATCGCCCGCGCCGACGCCGTCGCCGCACCTCCCGGCATGCCAACTCGCCTGCACGGTCCGCGAACCGTCGCGCGGCAGGCACTGACGTTCGCACACCTGGCCCAGCACGCCCGAGTCGCGCTCGTCGACGACGCACCCGCGATCGTGGTGACACCCCACGGGCGTCTCGCCACGGTCCTGCGGTTCGTCGTCGTCAACGGGAAGATCGCCGCGATCGACATCATCGCCGACCCGCTCCGTCTCGACCGACTCACGGTCGAGCCGCGGTGATCAGCCCGACGCCGGTGGCGACGGTCGCTGGACAGCGCGGACTGGGAGGGGCACCTTCGGGGAGAATCCAACTCCCGACCTCCGGCTGCGTTTGCCGGTGTTCTACCCCACTGAACTACGAAGGTGCGATGGAACGGCCCCGAGAGGAATCCAACCTCTGACCTCCGGCTGCGTTCGCCGGTGTTCTACCCCTCTGAACTACGGGAACGTCCCGCACGGACGGTAGCACGGCGACCCCGGTGCGTGCGACCATCCGTTCCGATGACGACAGCTCCCACGGTTCCCCCTTGGACGCCGCCCGTGACGCACGGCACGGCCGACCGTGCCCGCGCCGTCGCGCTGGCGGTCGCCACGGCGCTGCGTGACCGCACCGACCCCGTACTGTCGGATCCCGCCCTGCCACGGGCCGAGGCCGACGTGGTCGCCGACGACGGCTGGCGGGCGTCCAGTCTGGCGTCCGGATTTCCCGGTCTGGCCCTGCTGGCCGGCTATCTCGACGAGTGTCGACCGGGCGATGGATGGGCCCGCGTCGGGCACGTCCAACTCGCCGGAAGCATCCGGGACACGGCGGCGCTGGCCCGGCTCGGCCCGTCGCTCTACACGGGGTGGGGTGGTCTGGCGGTCGCCGCGACCGCGTTGGCGCGCGGCCGACCCCGCTACGGCGCGTTCCTGGAGCGCGCCGACATCGCCCTGGCCAGCAGCGCGTCGGTGCTGGCGGGCGAGGTGCGCGACAGTGACCCACCGCTGCGGCCACCGCTGATCGATCTCGTCACCGGGCTCGCCGGGGTGACCGTGGCGCTGCTCGCCCGACGCGGCACACCAGCGGTCGACGAGGCGCTGCGCGAAGCACTGGCCGTGCTGGCGGCACTCGCCGAACCCGATCCGCGCAGCGACGGTCATCCGCGCCTCGTCACACCCCCGCAGTGGGGTGCGCTGCGGTTGGACGGCGGGCGACCGCTGCTCAACCTCGGTCTCGCGCACGGCCTGCCGGGCGTACTGGCCACGTTGTCGCTCGCGCTGAGCGAGGGCGCCGGCGGTGACACCGAGGCAGCCGCGGTGACGGCACTGGTGCACTGGCTACGCCGTTACCGACGCACCGACCGGTGGGGACCGGTCTGGCCCAACGGCGTGTCCGTCGACCCGGCCGCTCCGGCGCCCCCGCCCGGGCGGATGGCCTGGTGCTACGGCACCGCCGGCTGCGCGCGGGCGCTGTGGCTGGCCGGCCGCGCGCTGGACCGTGCACAGTGGCGGGACGAGGCGGTGGATGCCATCCGGGGCGCGCTACGCCGGCCGCCCTCCGAGCGGGGAATGAGCTCACCGACGTTCTGCCACGGCCAGGCCGGCCTCGTGCACATCGCGCTGCGGTTCGCCGCGGACACCGGCGACGGCGAGATCAGCTCGGCGATCGAGGCCGAGGTCGTCCGCCTGATCGACGCGTACGAGCCGGCCAGCGCGTACGGCTACCGGCGGGTGGACGGTGCGGGGCCACCGGAGGATGTGGCGGGGCTGCTCGACGGCGCGGCTGGCGTGGCTCTGGTGCTGCTGGCCGCCTCCGGCGACCGGCCACCGACCTGGGACCGCGTCTTCCTGGTGGCCTGACGTGGCGGGGCGAGGGCCGAGCTGGCAGGCGGCGCAGACCTTCCTGGTGCGGGCACCGGCGCTGCCGGTGGACCAGCTCGACGAGCTGTTCCGGTCGGTGTCCCGCACCGACGTCGATCGCACGCTGGCCGCGTCGGCCCGTACGCCGAACGTGGCGCTGGCCCTGGCCATCGCGTCCCCGTCGATGGCCGAGGCGGTCGAGGCGCGTACCGCCGCCGGCACCGACCTGGGTCCGGTACGGACCGCACTGGCCTCCTATCTGATCCGGATGGCCAGCCGGCCGACTCCCTTCGGCCTGTTCGCCGGTGTGGCACTGGGTGGCTGGGGTGATGCGACCCGGCTCACGCTGGGGCCGCTGACCCGGCGAGCCCGCCCGGACATGGCGTGGCTGCTCGATCTGGTGCGGCAGTGGGAGCGGCACCCCGTGGCACGGCGGCTACGACTCACCACGCATCCGGCCGCCCACGTGCGCGCCGGCCGAGCCGTCGTGCCGGACGCCGCGACCGGCAGCGGCGGGTCATCCGTGCGCGCCACCGCCGTGGTTCGGGAAGCGCTGGCCGCCTGCCGGGCCGGCACCGACCACGCCGTGCTGGTTCGCGAACTCACCGCCAGCGGCCGAGACCCGATCCGTACCCGGGCTGTCGTGGACACGCTCGTCGAGCGGGGATTTCTGCTCACCGGGCTGCGACCGGCGTTGACCGGGGCGCCCGCGCGGGAGGTGGCACGGGCGCTCGCCGAGGTCGACCCGTCGGCCGCAGCGGCGCTGCACGGCCTGCTGGACGAACTCGCGGTCTGGGATCGCCTGCCAGCCGACGAGGCGCTGCGCCGGCTGCCCCGGCTCCTCGCGCGCGCCGACGTACTGCCGGCCATGGCGGCGGGCCAGGGTCCGCCGACGGAGCGCGCCCACGAGGCGACGACGCGGACGGCCGCTCCCACCACGACGGTACGGGTGCCGCCGGAGCCCGATGCCGCCCACGCGGCGGCGTTCGGAGTGGACGCGGCGTTCTCCGGACCGGCCGTGCGGCTGCCCGCCGAGGTCGCCCAGGAGGCCTGTCGGGCGGTCGACCTGCTGTCCCGCCTGACGCCGTGGTCCACCCGGTTTCCCGGCCTGGCGGCCTGGCGACCGGTGTTCACCGAGGCGTACGGGCCGGACCGGCTGGTGCCGGTGCTCGACCTGGTCAGCGCGGGGCTGCCCGACCTGCACGCGGCCCCGCCACCCCGAGCCCCGTACGACCGGTTGCTGGTCCGGCTCGCCGGTGAGACGCTCCGCGCCGGCGAACGGGTGCTGTGGCTGGACGAGCACCGGATCGCCGAGCTGGAGCGCGCGGCGGGACGGGAGGGGGCCGCACCGCACTCGGTGGACCTGTTCTGCGCGCTGGCGGCCCGGGACGCGCGGGCCGTGGACGAGGGCGACTTCCTGCTCGTCCTGTCGGGCGTCGGCGTGACCGTGCCGGCCGGCCGGTCGTTCGGCCGTTTCGCGCACCTGTTCGACGACGGCGCGTTGGCGTTCCTGGGCGACCTGGCGGGCCGGGAACCGGTCACGCTGGGCGACCTGGCGGCCCGCCAACCGGTCACGCAGGGCGAGGTGGCGGGCCGGGAACCGGCCACGAGGGATGCCGGCCCGGTCGTGGCCGAACTGGTCTTCGAGCCGGTACGGCCACGACCGGCGAACGTCATGATCCGGCCGGTCCTGCCCGAGCACGTCATCGCCGTGAACGGTGCCATCCCATCGGACGGGCGTCGGGTCATCCCCCTCGACGAGCTGGCGGTGACGTTGCGCGAGGGACGGCTACGGCTGGTGTGGACCCGCACCGGCGTGGACGTGCGGGCGTACGGTCTGCACCTGCTCAGCCCGACCCTGTCGCCTCCGCTGGCGCAGTTCCTGCACGCCGTGAGCTTCGACGGCGACTCGGGAATGCTGGACAGGTTCTCCTGGGGCCCGGCCGAGCACCTGCCGTTCCGACCTCGGGTGCAGGCGGGTCGGGTGGTGCTGCGGCCCGCCGGCTGGAGCCTGGACGGCGAGTTCCTGCGCACCTACGAGCAGGACCGGACGGTCGCACGCAAGCAGGCCGGGCTGCCCCGGCACGTGCTGCTCGGCCCGCGTGACGAACAGCTCCTGATCGACCTGGACAGCGAGGTCGGGGCCATGCTCCTGCTGGCGGCGGGACATCGGCTGCCGGCCGGCGCACGGCTGGACGTGCAGGAGGCGTTGCCCGACCCGGATTCCGCCGCCGCGCGGTCACCGGACGGCCGACGGCTGGTCGAGCTGGTCGTGCCGGTGGTCCGTACCGTGGCCGAACCGCGCGGCGACGAGGGCGGGGCGGCGGGCGGCACGGATCCGGACGCGAGCTCGCCGCCGCGCCGGGTGATCCCACGAGCGGTGCGGTTGCGTCCGCCGGGCTCGGACTGGCTGTACGCCAAGCTGTACCTACCGGTGGACACGGCGGACGACCTGCTCGGCGGACCGATACCGGAGCTGGCCGGGCAACTGTGCGCGACCGGCGCCGCGCAGTCGTGGTTCTTCCTCCGGTACGCCGACCCCCGCTTCCACCTGCGGCTACGGTTCACCGGTGATCCGGTGCGGCTGCGCGAGGAGGCGCTACCGAGGCTGTGCGACTGGGCGGCGGGGCTGGTCGACCGGGGCGTGCTGGACCGGTTCGGCCTGGACACGTACGAGCGGGAGGTCGAGCGGTACGGCGGGCCCACCGGGTTGGACCTGTCGGAGCGGCTGTTCGCCGCCGACAGCGAGGCGGTGTGCCGGTTGCTCGCCGACCGGGACGTGCGCGCCGCCCCGGACCGCCGGCACCTGGCCGTACGGACCGTGGATGACCTGCTGGACGCACTCGGGTACGCGCCGCCGCGCCGGCTGCGGTGGTACCGCGCGCACCGCAGCGGCCGGCACCCGGTGGAGTCCGCCGAGTTCCGGGCGGACAAGCACCGGATGCGCGCGCTGGTCACCGGTGGGCCGGTCGACGACCCGGTGGTGTCGATCCTGGACACCCGTCGGGCCGCCATCGCGCCGGTGGCCGCCGGCCTGGACGCCGAGCACGCCGCCGGCCGACTGGAGACGCCACACCCGCAGGTGGTACGCAGCCTCGTACACATGCATCTGAACCGGCTCCTCGGCGGCCGTGCCGAACTCGAACAGCGGGTCTTCGCGCTGGCCGGCTTGGCGCTGGGCAGCGTGCTCGCGTGGCCACTGTCTGTTGACCGACAGCACCCGATCGGAGGCTAGGGCCGACCGTACCGCCGCGCGTAGAGTGCTCGGCACAGAACGCTGAGCGATCACTGGGGGATCAGATGCCCAGCCACATCGTCGATGTTTCGGCCCGCTCCAAGATTCTTCGCGCACAACCGCTGCTCGGTCACGCCTGGGTGATGTCGCCGCCGGAAGCTCTCGCCTATCTGCGTGAGCCCCGATCGATGCTGCGCACCCTGGGCGTCCGGCTGCCGGCCGAGTGCCCGATCGAGACCGTGCTGCAGAACCATGACTGGCTGACCGGGCACACCGACGGCCTGACCGCACCCGGTGAGATCGTGGTGTACGCCCGGGGCGAGGGCGACGGCCAGCGGTTCTACCGGGTCCTTCTCTACGCGAGCAAGGCCAGCCGCCAGTCGCCCGAACGGCAGTTGCTGCACGACCCGTCCGAGGAGGAGCGGCCGGTCGCCCGCGTCTCGGAGCGGGTCCGGGGCCGCGTGGACGCGATCCGCCGGTCGATGACCGCCGCGCCGATCCACAACGACGTGCACACCTGGCTCGCACCACTGACCATCGACGTTCCGGTGACGAAGTCGAACGCCGAGGCGCACCGTGTGCTCGCGTCCCTGGTGGAGGCGGTCGAGCAGATCCTGCCGACCAACGCCGCGTTCGAGCCGGTCGTCCAGGAGTTGTCGACCGTCCTGCAGCGCCAGTTCAACCCGGGCTACTCGAGCGTCTACCGCGCGTACCGGGCGCCGGACGCGACGTTCCACCAGGCGTTCACCGGGCTGCTCTACGCCAAGGCGGTGCACGTCCTGGCCACCAGCGGCTTCCAGCGTGACCAGCAGGTCGAGGACGTGGCCCGGATCCTCGCCGATCCCGCCCCGGCGCTGCGTGTGCTGACCGAGGCGGCGCGGGCCCAGAATCCGGACTTCTTCGTGCACGCCACCGTTGAGGCGGCCTCCCGTCGCCGTGACGAGGGGCGACTTCATCGCCGCCTGGTCGAGGCGGAGGAGCAGTTCGCCTCCTTCAACCCAGACCGTCTCACGCGTACGTCGCGCTTCGACGCCCCGTCCCGCCGGCTTGAGCTGCTCGGCTCGGACAACCGCGCGGAGTGGTGGTTCCTGCCGGCGCTCGTCGCGTACGCCATCAATGTCTGGCCGCTGCGCGGCGACCAGATGCCGCAGTAGCACGAGGAGGGTGAGCCGGATGCGCAACTCCGATGCGCGCCACGACACGGGCACGCCCGTCGTGGCGGGTTCCCCGACGGGCACGATGCTCGTCGAGGACGACGACGAGTTCGACCTTGACCTGCGGGTCTCGCCGGGCTGGTTCGCGACGCCGATGGAGATCGGTGCGAGCGGCACCTGCGGCGGCTGCCCGGAGTGGAGCGAGGAGGGCAGCAGTTGCCAGTTCAGCTGCCAGGATTCGTGTGGCGGCGGCTGTAGCTACAACCCGGTCTGCGGGGAGTGACGGCGCCCGTCACACCGGCGGTGCGGGCGATGCCGGCGGTGCCGGCGTAGCGGGCGATGCCGGTGCAGCGGGCAGCGGCGGCAGGTAGCCCGCCCGCTCCAGCGCGACCGGATCGTCCAGCACGTCGCCGCCGGCCGCGTCCGCGCAGGCCAGATGCATACCGACCAACGCCGCGAGCGGACGCAACAGCGCATCGCGGACGACCGGTTCGTCGCCGAGCAGCACCAGCGCCTCGGCGACGGCCTCCACGGTGGACAGACCGTGCGGGAACGGCTGGGCCCGTATCGCGTACCGGCTCGACGATGTCGGAACGAGTGACAGCCTCGGCAGCGCGCTCAGCTCCGGATCGGCGTTGACCATGCCGCGTGCCTGCCCCCAGGTGCCGTCGATCACCACGAGCGTGCGTGCTGTCTCGCCCGTACCGGCTCCGTCGGTCACGCCACTGCCGCCGGCGTCCGGGCCGGGGTAGAGCAGCAGCGGAGGTCGGTCGGGCTCGCCGAAGATGGCCTGGGTGGCCTCGGGCGTGCGGCGCACGCCGTCGTACACCTCGGTGTCCGGAATCGTCCGCACCAGGACCGGCACCGTGCCGAACGCGTGCCGTGCCTCGCGTGGATGACGCAGGACGACGATCCGGTGTCGGGTGCGCACCTGCGAGACGAAACGGCACCAGCAGGCCGGTACCGGCCGGCCGCAGCCGGCGCACCGGGGCCGGCGGCGCGCGGACCCCGTCGGATGCGGTCGGTCAGCCGTGGGCTCGTCGACCACCATCGCCCCCTCCCGCCGTGTCCCGCGCGTACGTGTCCGGCGGGGCGTCCAGCACCAGCCGACCACCGTACGCACGCGCGTCCAGCACGCTCAGCACCTCGGCCCACGGGCCCCCGGCGCAGAGCGCGTCGAGGATCCACGGCACCGTGCGCGACTCGTCCAGCGACACCGTGTCGGGTGGGCCGACCAGCCACACCGGGGCCGGTGCCAGGCCCCGGCGCAGCGCCGGGAACAGCGCGGTCGCACGGCAGGTCAGCAGCACCCAGAGCCGGTGCCGGTCAAGGGCCGTTCCGGCGTCGTGCTCCGCATCGCTCGCGGCGGGCTCGGCGAAGGCCGGCGCCGGCAGGCCGCCGGGTGCCCGCCGCGCCACCCAGTGGGTGAGCCGGGCGGTGGCACTGCCGGGGACGAGGTTGCGGTGCGAGAGGACCACCCGACTCGTACCGACCCGTTCGATCCGGAGCAGGCCTTCGGCCAGCCACCGGTCGAGTGTCGCCTCCAGCGGCTCGCCGTGTTGCCGTCCGATGCGTGCGGCCTGCCGTGCCAGGCGTGCCGGCGCGGTGGGCAGCCCGCTGCCGGGGGCGACCGTGACCGGCAGCGCGGGTTCGAAGTCGGGGCCGAGGCCGAAGCGCAGGTGGCCGAGGTACACGCAGACCGTCGCCGACCGCAGCCCGTCGAGCAGGGCCGAGGCCGCCGCGGTGCCGTGTCGGCCATCGATGTTCGCGACGAGCCGGACCACCACCGGACGGCCCGGTTCCGAGGGCACCGGCCGGAACGCGTGCGGATGGGTGAGGTACGTGGTGCAGCCGTCCGCCTCCGGGGACCGTCCGAGGACTTGCAGCGCCGGCGTCGCGGCGGCGGCCCCCACGGCGTACCCACGGGCGAGCAGCGCTGCGACCAGGGCGCGGTGTCGTGCGGCCGTGCCCTGCGTGGCCCTCGTCGGCGGCGTACCGACACCGCCGGACTCGGCGAACACGTCCTGGTCACCCTCGTCGTCGTGGCCGAGGGCGACCACGCACTCCAGTGGTGTGCCGGCGGCCAGGGTCGCGTACGGCGGCGTGCTGGGCGGGTGTCCCATGTGCACATGGTGCCCGTCGGGGGCGCACAACCGTCCGCGCTGCCGGCTTTCCGTCAGAGCGCCTGCCGCAGGGCGTCGGCCAGCTCGGGCGCCGTTGTCGCGGGAACCCGGGGGTTGTCGACGAGCATCTCGTCGATCACGGCGGCCAGCCGCGGCGGTACGGACGCGAGACGCTGCCGTACGGGCACCGGCCGGGTACGCAGGACCACCGCGATCGGGTCGGTCCCGGCTGGGAAGTCCCGGGGTGTCGTGCCGGTCAGCATCCAGTAGAGGCAGGCGGTGAGCGCCCACAGATCGACCTCTGGCCGGGCGTACTTGTAGTCGATCAGTTGGGTGCGGGCCTGGAACGCGATGCTTCCGCCGATGGCGCCGGTCCTGGTGTGTCCGGAGAGGCCGGCCTGGTCGAACGCCTTGGCGAGCCCGAAATCGGCGATCTTGGTGACGGTCCCGCCACCGGCCCCGGTGGTGAGCAGGAGGTTCGGTGGCGTGATGTCCCGGTGCACCAGGCCGTGGGACACCGCGGTCCGGCCGTCCGCCAGCGTCACCGGCAGTTCCGCTCGATGGGCGTACGCCAGGCCGTCCAACGCGTCGAGCGCGATCGGTACGGCCTCGTCGAGGGTGAGCCGACCGCCCCGCCGGGCGACGAGTTCGGCGACGTTGCCGCCCGGGCAGTATTCGCAGGTGAAGAAGAAGGCGGTTCCGGCCGAGCCGCCGCTGTGCAGCGCGACGACATTCGGATGCCGCAGCCCCCGGGTGCAGGCGAACTCCCGCAGGAAGCCGTCGCGGGCGGCCGGATCCACGGCACGGTCGGCCAGGAGGGTCTTCAGCGCGACGATCCGGCCGGACGGCTCATGGCGGGCCAGGTAGACCACGCTCTGGCCGCCACGGCCGATCTCGTGGAGCACCCGGTGCTCGCCGAAGTCGTCCAGGCCGGGGGAGCCGTGCGCCGCGGCTGCCAGCAGCGCCGGCAGGGCTCGACCCGGATCCGGATCGGCCGGTGCGGTGGCTGCGGGCGTCCGGTCCTCGGGGATCGTGATGCGCAACGTCGCGGGCCCGACCCGGACCTCGTCGCCGTGCCCCAGCTCCCGTTCCCCGTCGATCGGTTGGCCGTTCACACGGGTGCCGTTTCGGCTGCCGAGATCCCGTACCCGTACCGTCGGCGGGTTGACGTCGAGCAGGCAGTGGTAGCGGGAGACGCGCCGCCGTTCGTCGGCGATACGGATCCCACAGGCGGGGGCACGGCCCACCACCGCGGTCGTGCGGTCGTCGAAGACGTACGCCTCGATGGTGGACCCGACCTGAACGGTCACCGTGACGGGCGGACGAGCCTGGGCCGCCGCGCCGGGTCGCCGGGCCGGTTGGTCGTCGGCGCCCACCAGAGCGTCCTGCCGGGTGGTCAGTCGACCAACGCCACGTACAGCGGGCTGCCCAGCAGCACACTCATGCCGGGTCGGCCGTCCAGCTCCGGGTACGGGCTGGGGCCGGACAGCAGTCGCTTGGCGAGGAACTCGACGTTCTGCGCCGGCCCCCGCAGGCGGGTGCCGGCCTGGTGCACCGAGGCCAGAGCCTCGGCGTCGGCCGCCTCCGGAAGCTGCGCCACCCTCGGATCAGAATCGGCGTCGTCCGGGTCGACCAACCCGGCGAGCAGAGCGGGCATCGTGGACGAGGCGAACCCGTACGCGGCCGGCTCCGGGGGCGGTGACGCGCCGATGACGTGGAACGTGGAACCACCGAGGCCGACGATCGTGTCCTCGGTGCGGCCGGCGAAGTAGACGAGTGACAGACCACCGGTGGCCGGAACGGCCCCCCACTGCATCGGCAGCAACCCGCGGAAGAACTGACCGGGTGCGTCCACGGATCCGACGTCGGCGTGGTCGTCCAGATAGCGCGTCACCCGTTCCAGCCGCGCGACCTGATCCGCGCCGGGACTCTCGACGCTCCGCTTCGCGCCCACGAACGGGAGGTTCACGCTGAACTCGGCGGAACCCCTGCGGTGGTAGCCCGGGTCGATCTGGGACAACAGCATGTCGACCTTGGCGTCGCTGATGTAGAGGTAGTAACGAAAGCTCACTGTCACTCCCTCATCGGCCCGGTTCGCCCCACGAGATTATCGTCCCGCCGCCGACGATCGGTTGTCCCGCGCACCGGTGGGTGCCAGGCTTCTGGCATGCGGTGGCGCCCCGGGGACCTCATTCTGGACCTGTACGAGGTGCTCGACGAACCCCTCGAAGGCGGCATGGGCCTGGTCTACCGGGTCCGTCACCGCACCTGGGGCACCGACCTCGCGGTCAAGGTGCCGCGCCCCGAACAACTGACCACCGAGGTGCGGCGCGGCCGGTTCGAGGCCGAGGCGGGCACCTGGGTCGGGCTCGGCCTCCATCCGCACGTGGTCAGCTGCGCGTACGTGCGCCGCGTCGACGGGCTTCCGTGCGTGTTCGCCGAATGGATCGCCGGTGGGTCGCTGGAGCACGTCGTACGGGCCGGGCGGTTGCACGGCGATCCGGACGACCCCGGTGCCGGTTTCCTGGCCCGTGCGCTCGACCTCGCCGTGCAGTCCGCGTGGGGCATCGACCACGCCCACCAGCAGGGCCTCATCCATCAGGACATCAAACCCGCGAACATCATGGTGGACCTCGACGGCGACTGGACCGCGAAGGTCACCGACTTCGGCCTGGCAGGTGCCCGGGCAGCGGCCGACGGTGGCCCCGACACCCGGGCAGGGGCCAGCCTGGGGGCCAGCTTCGGCGGAATGACCCCCGCCTACTGCTCGCCCGAGCAGGCTCAGGCCTCGGCCGGCGCGCGGGGCACGCTCACCCGGGCCACGGACGTGTGGTCGTGGGCGCTCTGCGTACTGGAGATGTTCGCCGGCCGCCGGCCGTGCCGCTACGGCCAGACGGCGCGGGAGGCCTTCGCCGACTTCCTGGCGGCGGGGGAGGCCTGGCCGCAGGCCCAACCGATGCCGCCGGGGCTCGTCGAACTGCTCTGGCGGTGTTTCGACGTCGACCCGGCGACCCGACCGCACAGCCTCGCGGACCTGGCCGCGGCGGTGAGCGAGACGTACGCGGACACCGTCGGCACACCGTACCCCCGGGTGCCGCCACCGGCGGTGAGCCTGCTCGCCGGCAGCCTCTCCAACCAGGCGCTCTCCCTGCTCGACCTCGCCCGCCCGGAGGAGTCGGAACGACTGTGGAGCCGGGCCATCGACATCGACCCGCACCACGCCTCGGCCGTCTACAACTGGGCGCTGTACCGATGGCGACGCGGCACGATCACCGACGAACAGGTCCTGGCCGAGCTGCGGACGACGCAGGCGATCCTGGGCGAGCACTGGCACAGCGACCACCTGCTCGGGTTCGTGCACGCCGAGAGCGGGAACGACGAGGCGGCCCGCGGGCTACTGGCCGCCGGGTCCGCCAGCCCCGACGTGGCCGCCGCCGCCAACGTTCTGGCGGCCCGCCGCACACTGCCCGAATCCGAGCGACTGACCGGCCACCACGGCCCGGTGACCGCCGTCGCGGTCGACGAGAGCGCACGGGTGGCGATCACCGGAGACGGTGACGGCTTTGTCCGGCTCTGGTCCATGCCCGACGGCCGCTGCGAGCGGGAGCTGGGCGCGGGTGACGACACGTCGGCTGCCGTCACGGCCATCGCGATCGCCCGGAACGGGCACACGGCGCTCGTCGCGCGGGACGACGGCCGGGTCGAGCTGTGGGACCTGGGGCGGGCCGCCCTCGTGCGGGTCCTGAGCGATCGGGGAGCGACCGTGACCGCGCTCGCGCTGACCAACGCGCGTGCCGCCGCGATCGGGTACGACAGCGGACGGATCGAGGTCTGGGACATGAGCCGCGGGCGGGTGCGGCGCGAGCTCGACCACCCACCGCACACGTTCCAGAAGCTCGATCCGGCAACGGGCGGTCTGCTGCCGAAGATCCATGAGAGCCCGGCACCCGTCGCGGTGCTGGGTCTGAGCGAGGACGGCGCGGTCGCGGTGTCGGCCTCGCCCGAGGACGGCAGTGTGGTGGTCTGGGACGTCCGCACCGGCCGTCGGCTGCACTGGCTGCTCAAGTCGGCCGACATGCGGATGACCGGTGTCGATCAGGTGGCGTTGAGCGCGGGCGGCACGTACGCCCTTCTGATCGGGCACCAGACGCGCGTGGCACACACCTGGGAGACCAGGCCCAATCGGTTGCGGGAGCCGGTGCCGAGCAACCTGAGCCGCTATTCCACCATCGTGATCAGCGACGACGCCCGCAGGGCGATCTCGATCGGCACCAGTGGCATCGACAAGCCGGTACGGATCTGGGAGCCGAGTTCCGGCCGGTGTCTGCGTACCGTCGTGCCCCGCTCCGACGGCCTGCCACCGGAGTTGTCCCACCTCTTCTCGCTCACGTCCGTGGCGATCAGCGCGGACGGCAGCGCGGCCGTCGTCGGTGACGACTACGGCGGCGTGCACCTCTACCGACTGCCCCGACCCGACTTCCGAGCGCCGTGGAGCTACGAGCGCCCGCTCGCCGTCCGGACGCTGCTGTCGACCGAGGCGCAGGTCCGGGAGCGGTTCGAACGCGCCACCGAGCTCGCCGAGCAGGGCTTGACAATCACGGCAGCCGAGGAACTGCGTGCCGCCCGCGACGTCGTCGGGTTCGAGCGTCATCCCGAGCTGCGCGAGGTGTGGGAGCGGCTGGGCCGGACGGCGGGGGAGCGGACCGACCTGCTGGGCATCTGGCAGCGGTACGAACTCCGCGGCGGCACGTTCACCTTCACGCCCGGAGTGCGCCCCGCGCTGAGTGTCGACGGCGAGCTGGCGGTGACGGGGGGCGTCGACGGCCGGGTACGGGTGTGGGAGCTGCAGACCGGGCAGCAGCTGCACACGTTTCCCGAGCGGGTGGGCAAGGCGCACACCGTCGAGCTCTCCGCGGACGCCCAGCTCGCCGTCACCGCCGACTGGGGTGGACCCGCGCACCTCTGGGATCTGGAGGCGGGCACGAGGCGTGCGGAGCTGCACGGCGACCACGGCGCGGTCCGGGCGGTCGCCATGGATGCCGCGGGCCAGTACGCGATCGTCGGTGACACCGACGGGGCGTTGTGCCTGTGGCGGCTGCGGCCACCCCACCTGGTCCGCACGATCCTGGCCCATCAGGAGCCGGTGGGATCGTTACGGCTCAGCGACGACGGCCGCTACGCCGCCTCGGCCGGTGTCGAGGACCGGACGTGCCGGGTGTGGCAGACCGGCACCGGCCGCCCGCTGTTCACGATCCCCGTCGGATTCGGGCCGGTGCCGCTGCGGTTCACCCCGGACAGCCGGCGGCTGCTGGTCAACGCGGTGGGGCAGCTGACCACCTGGGACGTGCTCACCGGCCGGCAGCTCCACGTCAAGGAGAGCTGGGGTGACACCCTGGCGCTGAGCAGGGACGGCCGGGTCGGCGTGATCTCCGCGCGCAGCGACACGCACGGCGCGGTGACGTCGGTGTGGGAGACCGCCACGGGCCGGGTGCGGTGCGAACTCGCGTCCGACGCCGACGTGTTCGACGTGAGCCCGGACGGGCGTTACGTGGTGACCGCCGACCGGGACCGGGCGCTGCGCGTCTGGGACGTGCGGACGGGGCGGTGCGTACACGTCTGCGAAGGCCATCCGGAGCCGGTCATGTCCGTCGCCTTCACCGCCGACGGCCGCAACCTGGTGTCGGTCGACAGCCGACCGGCGATCCGGCTGTGGGAGCTGGACTGGGACTACGACTTCACGGGCTGACCCGTAGCCGTGCCGAACCGACCCGGGTGGTGAATCCGCCGTTGCCCCACGGCTCCAACGGCTGATCGCTGTACGCCGACGCGCGTAGCGCCTCGTCGTGGGCGGCACGCTGCTTGCGGGAGAACCGACTCCGGTCGACCGCGATGTCGGCCACGACCGGCGCGATGAGATGCTGGAACTCCGCCGGCACCTGGGCGATGTTCCGCTCGTAGTCCGGATCCTGCGGATAGCTCAGCGTCAGCGCGATCGGCGGCTCGGGGCGCAGCCGCCCGCCCGCGGCGCGCAGGGAGTTGGCAAGGTAGCCCAGCGCTATGTTGATGTCGCCGGCCAGCCCGATGTTGTTCGGCTCCGGCTGATAGCCGGGCGGAGAGTCCTCGGGCACCACGTAGCGCACGACCACCCGGCTGGCGGTCAGCTCCAGGAGCAGGCGAGGCCACGGGCCACCGCCCTCGATGGTCAGGTTGACCGGCTCGGGTGTGACCGACAACTTCAGGCTGATCCAGTCGACCATCGCGAGGGCCTCGGGCGGCAGATTGTCCTCGCTGTAGGGGCCCCGGCTGCGCGTTCGCAGCGCGTGGTCCGGCATGGCGGTCAGCACGCGCGCTCCGTCGTCGTCGATGTCGAGAGCGAGCGGGTGGATCGCCAGGCTCCGCAGGACGCGAACAGCCGCGTCGATCAGCGTCGACGGTTCCCGACCGGTGGTCGTCATCCAGCCTCCGCTCGGCGCCCGGCCCGGGTGGGTGCCCAGGCAAGTCTTCCACAATGGAGGCGGGCGCGCTTCGGCCCCGGACCCCCGGGATCGGGCCCAATCGTTGACAGGCATCATGTCGGCGTGAAATCAACCCTCGCCGCTCTGCTCGCCTCGGCCATCACCGCCTTCGCATCATTGTTCGTGGTCATGTTGCAGAGTCGATTGAGGCGGCGACAGCGGGAGCGTGCCGACCTTCGGCGGGCCTACATCCTGATCCTGTCCGGCGCCCTGCGCCTCGCGCACAAGGTCGAGGCTCTGCGGCAGACCAAGTACTGGCACTCGGGCCTGCGCGAGGTGAGCAACGAGTTGCTGGGAGGCCACCGACCGCTGAGCCCGATGGTGCTGCACGACTGGCTGGCCCGGGACATGGTCACGGTCGAGAACGCCTGGTCGGAGATCTGGGTCAGCGGTGACCAGGACGGCATTGCCCTGGCCAACGGGCTGATGACCGCGTTCAACGGGGTGCTGGACGCCGCGATGCAGTCCTGCGGCTCGGAACCCTTCGAGGCCTCCGACGAGATGATCGTCGCCAGCGGCCGCCTCGGCGAAGCGCGTCGTCAGCTCGCCCTGCACGCCCGCCTTGTCGCCAAACTCGGGCCCCGCGACGTGGACCTGTTCACCGACCGCGAATTCGGCCTGGCGGCGCGCTGACCGGGTACGTCGGGGCACGGCGAGAGAAGATCCGCGCAACTTCAGGGATGGTGTCGCTTCGAGCGGCGCTGAGGCAGCAGTTTCCCTGAAGTTGTGCGGATCTAAGCGGCTACGACGTTGCTGCTCGTGCCGCGGTGATGACCCGTCCGCGCTCCGACTCGGGGAAGCGGTCGAGCATGACGCGCACCTCGTCGGCGCTCACGTTGGCGCCGAACAACTCGCTGCCGGGCTCCAGCCGTACCCCCTCGGCGAGCGGGCCGGCGACGACCGGGTCGAAGCCGAGCGCGTCGACGAGGGCTGCGACGGTGGCGAGATCGGCGGGGTCGTCGCCGGCGATCGCGATGGCCTTGCGGCCCGCCGTGCCGGCTGGCCGGGCCTCGTCCTCCAGGTCGTGGTATCCCATGTGGTTGAACGCCTTGACCACCCGGGAGTCGGACAGGAAGGCCTGGACGATCTCGCTCGACGAGGTACGCGGGTCGGTGAGGTCGTCCCGGATGCCGTCGATCTCCCACCAGTAGTTCATGGCGTCGACGACGAGCTTGCCCCGCAACGCCTCGGCGGGCACGTTGCCGTACTTGCCCAGCGGGAGGGCGAGGATGACGATGTCGGCGTCGGCCACCGCGTCGACCGCGGTGGTGGCCACCGCCCCGGGTGTGAGCACCTCGATGGTGAGGGCGATCTTGGCTGGGTCGCCGGAGCCGGCGATCAGCACCCGGTGGCCGGCGGCGATGGCGAGCCGGGCGAGCACCGTGCCCACCTTGCCGGCCCCGAGGACAGCGAGAGTCGGTGGCCGGTTCCGGCCGTTGTCGTTCATGTCTTCCTTTCGTTGCCGGTGGGCGTTCGGCGGACTGGTCAGCTGGCCAGGATGTCACGGACCAGGGGGATCACCTTGGTGCCGTACAGCTCCACGGCCCGCATCCGGGCGCTCACCGGCTGCGCTCCGGCGGTGTAGATGAGGTCGAACCGGCCAACGCCGAGGCTGCGGATCGCGCGAGCCATCCGCCGGGCCACGGTCTCCGGCGAGCCGATGTAGAGAGAGCCGTTCTCCACCTCGGCGTCGAACTCCTGTCGACGGATCGCCGGCCAGCCGCGCAGCCTGCCGATCCGGTCCCGCATGATCCGGTAGTGCGGCCAGTACACCTCCTTGGCCTCCTCGTCGGTGTCCGCGATGAAGCCCGGCGAGTGCATCCCGACCGGGTGCGCGGTCGTGCCGAGCTGCTCGGCCGCCCTGCGGTAGAGGTCGATGTAGGGCGCGAAGCGTTCGGGAGCGCCGCCGATGATGGCGAGCATGAGCGGGAGACCGTACTGGGCGGTCCGCACCACCGACTGCGGCGAGCCGCCGACGCCCACCCAGGTGGAGAGGTGCCCCGACTCGGTCTTCGGGAAGACGTCGGCGTTCTCGAGCGGGGCACGCTTGGTGCCGCTCCAGGTGACCGGCTTCTCGTCCAGCAGCTTGGCGAACAGCTCGATCTTCTCCTCGAACAGCACGTCGTAGTCGCGCAGGTGGTAGCCGAAGAGCGGGAAGGACTCGGTGAACGAGCCGCGGCCGAGGATGACCTCGGCCCGACCGTTCGACAGCGCGTCGACCGTCGCGAACCGTTGGAACACCCGGACCGGGTCGTCCGAGCTCAACACCGTCACGCCGGAGGCGAGTCGGATGCGCGAGGTACGGGTGGCGATCCCGGCCAGCACGGTCTCCGGCGTCGACACCGAATACTCCGGGCGGTGGTGCTCGCCCAGGGCGATGACGTCGACGCCGAGCTGGTCGGCGAGCACCGCCTCGTCGACGACCTGCCGGATCGCCACGGCGTGGGAGACGGGCTTGCCGGCGTCGTCCTGCGGTACGTCACCGAAGGTGTCGAGGCCGAACTCGAGATCAGACATGGGTGGGCTCCTCCGCCAGTAGTTCCCGGACCCGAGGCGCGACCTCACGGCCGAGCAACTCGATGGTGCGTGCGCGTGCCTCGCGGGGCAGGTGCATGATGTCGTACTTGAGGTCGAAGCGGCTCAGCCGCAGATCACGGGCCACCGTGGCGATCTTCCGCGCGACCGTCTCAGGTGACCCGACGAACAGCGCGCCGTGAACGATCTCCGCCTGGTAGCGGGCGCGGTCCGGCTTGTAGAAACCGCGCTCCTCGGCGAGGCTGGCCACGACCGGCTGCCAGTATTTCCACCACGTCTCCACCGCCTCCTCGTCGGTCTCCGCGACCAGGCCGAGCGAGTGCTGCCCGATCGGCTGCACGGGACGCCCGAACTGTTCGAGTGCTCGCAGGTAGAGGTCGACGTGGCCGGTGAACCGCTGGGGCCGCCCGCCGATGATCGCGAGCATCAGCGGAAGTCCGTGCCGGGCGGCGCGGATCACCGAGTTGGGGCTCCCGCCGACGCCGATCCAGGTCGGGATGCCGCCCGCCCGCATCCGGGGGTGCAGTCGCTGCCGGACCAGGGGGCTGCGTACGGTTCCGGACCAGGTGACCGGTTCGTCCTGTTGGAGCTTGAGGAAGAGTTCGAGCTTCTCCTCGAACAACCGCTCGTAGTCGGCCAGGTCGTAGCCGAACAGCGGAAACGACTCGGTCGCCGACGCGCGCCCGAGAACCATCTGCGCGCGGCCGTTCGACACGGCGTCGAGCGTGGCGAACTCGTGGTAGAGCCGTACCGGATCGTTCGTGCTGAGCACCGTCACCGAGGTGCCGAGGCGGATCCGCTCGGTCGCCGTCGCGACCGCCGCGAGCAACACGGGTGTGGCCGAGTCGTTGTGCCCCTGGCGGTAGTGCTCACCCAGGCTGAACACGTCCAGCCCGACCGACTCCGCGAGCCGAGCCTCGTCCACGAGTAGCCGCACGGTCTCGGCGTCGCTCAGGACCCGGCCGCCGTCGGTGGCCACCTCCCCGAACGAGTTGAGCCCCAGTTCAAAGCCTTCGGCTGTCATCGTCCCCTCCGCTCGCGCGTTCCCAGGCGGTGGCTCCCACAAACGGCCACCGGCAATTGACACGTCACTCATGTTAGCCTCGAAATTGACATGTCAACCAGGAGGAGCGAATGACGAAGGCCACAGCCCAGCAGCGCAGCGGACGCCAACTGCCGACCACCGAGGAGCTACGGGTCTGGCGGGACTTCATCGAGACGACGCAGGCGCTCAACTCCCAGCTCGCGTCGCGCCTGCAGAGCGAGTCCTCGCTCTCGACGGGCGACTACGCCGTGCTGCTCGCCCTCAGTGAGACGCAGGACCGGCAGATGCGCTCCTCGGAACTCGCGACCCACATCGGTTGGGAGCGGAGCCGGCTCTCGCACCACCTGGGGCGGATGGAACGGCGCGGGCTCATCCGCCGCCAGGAGTGCGCGACCGTTCCCCGAGGGGCGGAGGTGCTCCTCACGCCGGCCGGCGCGGAGGCGTTCCGGGGAGCCACCGTTCCGCACCTGCGCGCCATCCGCGAGCTGTTCGTCGACGCCCTCACGCCGGATCAGCTCCGCGCCGCGGGCGAGATCGCGGCGGCGCTGCGGACGCACCTCGATCGGAACCCCGAGGGCTGAGGGCGCCCGTCCGGGCGTTGACCGGATCATTACCACCTGTTCAATAGATGCTGACAGATGTACGCGAGGCTCGGCGGCATGGCTATCACCCACCGCCGCCTCCTGGCCGCCACCGTCGTGGCCGCACTGAGCCTGCTCGCCGTCTGGACACCGGCACGGGGCGCCGAACCCGCCCCGGCGCCCGCCGCCACCGCACCCAACATCATCTTCGTGCTCACCGACGACCTCGCGTGGAACCTCGTGCAGTACCTGCCGCAGGTACGACAGCTGCAGAACGAGGGGGTCACCTTCACCAACTACACGGTGACCGACTCGCTGTGCTGCCCGTCCCGCTCGTCCATCCTCACCGGCAAGCTGCCGCACAACACCGGCGTGTTCACCAACGGCGGAGCCGACGGCGGGTTCGCGGTCTTCAAGGGCCGGGGCAACGAGAACCGGACCTTCGCCACCGCGTTGCAGGGCAAGGGCTACCGGACCGCGTTCCTGGGCAAGTACCTCAACGGCTACCTGCCGGCGGACACCCAGGGCGGCGCGTTGCCCTACGTCCCGCCCGGCTGGTCCGAGTGGTACGTGGCGGGCAACGGCTACCCCGAGTACAACTACGACCTCAACGAGAACCACACCGTCGTGCACTACGGCAGCGCGCCGGCCGACTACCTGACCAACGTCCTGTCCCGCAAGGGCAAGGACTTCATCCAGCGCTCCGCCGCCGCCGGGACACCCTTCCTGCTGGAGGTCTCGACGTTCGCCCCGCACAGCCCGTTCACCCCCGCCAACCAGGACCTCGACGACTTCCCCGGGCTCACCGCCCCACGTACCGCTGCGTACGACCGGTTGCCCAGCGACCCGCCGTCCTGGCTGGCCGGCAACGGGCCACTCACCGCCCAGGAGAAGAGCACCCTGGACACCAACTTCCGCAAGCGTGCCCAGTCCGTGCAGGCGGTGGACCGACTCATCGGCAACCTGCGCGCCCAGCTCACCGCCAGCGGGGTCGCCGACAACACGTACGTGGTGTTCAGCTCGGACAACGGTTTCCACATGGGTGAGTACCGGCTGACCGGCGGCAAGCAGACC
Source organism: Micromonospora vulcania (assembly GCF_042658605.1). NCBI lineage: Bacteria > Bacillati > Actinomycetota > Actinomycetes > Micromonosporales > Micromonosporaceae > Micromonospora > Micromonospora vulcania. The sequence goes on from NZ_JBHSQS010000007.1 coordinate 247,574, forward strand.
GCCTTCGACACCGACGTGCGGGTCCCGCTCGTCGTCGCCGGGCCGGGTGCCGTTCCGGGGTTGCGGCGCGACGAGATCGTGCAGAACGTCGACCTGGCGCCGACCTTCCAGCGCATCGGCGCCGCCGAGGTCGCCGTGGACGTCGACGGGCGCAGCCTACTCGGCCTGACCCGGGGCGACCCGGCGTCGAACTGGCGTACCGGGGCGTTGATCGAGCACCACGGGCCCAACCAGGCGGCCGACGACCCCGATGCCCAGGACCGGCGTAACGGCAGCCCCACCACGTACGAGGCGCTACGGACCGCGACCTACACCTACGTCGAGTACTCCAACGGCGAACGGGAGTACTACGACCGCACCGTCGACCCTCACCAGCTCGACAACCTCGCCGCCGGGCTCCCGGCCGCACGGCTCGCCGCGCTGCACACGGCGCTCGTCGCCTACGTCGGCTGCCACAGCCATTCGGCCTGCTGGACGGCCGGTCACGTGCCGGCCTGACGGCGGAGGCCGGGGGCCGCGCGTTCGAGGCGCGCGGCCCCCGGTCCGGCGGTGCTCACGCCACCGGCATGTCCCTGCGGCGCAGTCCGGCGAGCCCGGCGGCACCCAGGGCGACGGCGATGACGGTGAGCCACAGCACCGGCGTCACGGTGAACGCCGAGCCGGGCAGCTTCGGCACGTGCGCGAACGGCGTGAGGTCGACGATTCGCTGGTCCAACCCGAACAGCGCACCGAACTCGACGAGTAGGACGGACGCGATGAGCGCGGCCCACGCCAGCGAGCTGAGCCGCGGTGCGAGGCCGATCAGGGCGGTACCGAAGCCGGCCAGCACCAGGGTGGCGGGCAACTGCACCAACGCCGCCCCGAGCAGTTGCGCGACCTGTCCGCCGATGTCGTGGACCTGCGCGCCGTACACGAGACCGCCGGCGGCTCCGGAGAGGGCCAGCAGCAGCGCCGTGCCCAGCGCCGCGATCGTCAGATGGCTCGCCGCCCAACGCAGCCGGCCGACACGTGTGGCCAGCAGGGCCTCGACCCGTCCGCTGGTCTCCTCCTGACGCAGCCGCAGCGTGGCCTGCACGGTGTAGGCGGCGGCCACCATGCCGACGATGCCGAAGATCGCGGCGAGGAACGCCTCGGTGAGGCCGGTCCGCCCGCCCATCCGGGTCAGGATGTCGGTGAGCTGCTGGTTCGGCGACGTCAGATTGCCGATGCCGGTGGCGGCGCCACCCATGACGGCCCCGGTCAGCGCCAAGCCGATGGCCCAGCCGAGGAGCAGGCCGCGGTGCAGCCTCCAGGCCAGCGCGAACGGGCTGCGCAGGGCGGGGGACGCCTGGGCCGGCCCGGGTCGGTCCGGCACCAGGCCGGCACCCACGTCCCGACGGTCGGCGAGTGCGTACCCGGCCGTGACGAAGAGGGCCGTGACCCCGACGAACAGCAGGGCCACCCACCACCGTTCACCGGCGTACGGGCGTAGGTGCAGACCCCAGCCGGTCGGTGACAGCCAGCTCAGCCAGGTCGGCCCGGTGTCGCCGACGGCACGCAGCAGGTAGGTGCCGCCGAGGACGGCGCTGGCGATGCCGCTGGCCGCCCGGGCACCCGCGGTGAGCTGCGCGGCCACCGCCGCCACCCCGGCGAACAGCATCCCGACGAGGCCGGTCGCGACGCCGAGCGCCACCGAGCCGGCGGCCGGCAGCCCGGTCGCCATCAGCCCGAGCGCGATGAGTACGGCGATGGCCAGGTTCGCGAGCGCGGTGACGAGCAGGGCGGCGGTGAGCGGCGCGTACCGCCCCACCACCGTGGCCCGCACGAGCTCCAGCCGGCCGGTCTCCTCCTCGGTACGGGTGTGCCGTACGACCGTCAGCAGGCTCATGAGACCGACCAGGATGAACTCGGTCACCCCGATCTTCCACGCGGTGAGCCCGCCGATCGACACGCTGAACAGCGGGCCACTCAGCGCGACGAGCGACGGGTTGGTCAGCACGCCGCTGACCGCGCGCAGGTCCGCCTCGGTCGGGTACAGCGTGAGGTAGTTGGCCGCGGTCGCCATCGGCATCACCGCGAGGCCGAGCACCCACACGGTCAGCCGGACGCGGTCCAGCCGCAGCGCCAGCCGGGCCAGGGCGCGGGTGCCGGTCAGCGCGGTCACCGGGCCACCGCCGTTCGCGCCTGGGCGCCGGGCTGCGTGCGGTCGTAGTGCCGCAGGAACAGCTCTTCGAGTGTCGGCGGCTGGCTTACCAGGCTCCGGATGCCCACCGTGCTGAGCTGGCGCAGCACCGCGTCGAGCGCGGCGTTGTCCACGTCGAAGCGGGTGGTCCCGTTGTGGGTCTGCAGGTTGTGCACGCCGGGCAGCGCGTCCAGGCCGGTCGCCGGCCCGGCGAGGTCGACCTGGATCGAGGTGCGGGTCAGGTGTCGCATGCTGGTGAGCGTCCCGGTCTCGACCGCTCGCCCCTCGCGGATGATGGTCACCCGGTCGCAGAGGGCCTCGACCTCGGCGAGGATGTGGCTGGACAGCAGGACGGTACGGCCGGCCCGCTGCTGCTCCTCGCGGATCACCTGGCGGAAGACCTCCTCCATCAGCGGGTCGAGGCCGGAGGTTGGCTCGTCGAGCATGAGCAGGTCGACGTCGGAGGCGAGGGCGGCGACGAGGGCGACCTTCTGCCGGTTGCCCTTCGAGTAGGTCCGGCCCTTCTTGCTCGGGTCGAGGTCGAAGCGCTCCAGCAGTTCGGCACGCCGCCTGCTGTCGAGCCCGCCGCGCAGTCGGCCGAGCAGGTCGATGACCTCGCCACCGGACAGGTTGGGCCAGAGTGTGACGTCGCCGGGCACGTAGGCGAGGCGGCGGTGCAGGTGCGTGGCGTCGCGCCACGGGTCGCCGCCGAGCAGTCGGACGGCGCCGGCGTCGGCGCGGAGCAGGCCGAGCAGGATCCGGATGGTGGTGGACTTCCCCGCGCCGTTGGGGCCGAGGAAGCCGTGCACCTCCCCGGTCTGCACCTCGAGATCGAGCCCGTTGAGCGCGCGGGTGCGCCCGAACGTCTTGACCAGTGCGTCAGCGCGGATCGCCTCGGTCATGATCCTCATGCTCCTTCGGCCTCAGGGTCGGTCCCTGCGGCGGTAGGCGGATTGGGGGCCCGCAGCGTCTCTATCGATTGGCGGGCCATGGCGACGAACCCGGGATCGAGCAGCGGGTTCGAGTAGAAGTCGGCCAGCACGCCGACCATGCGCAGGTGCCCGTCGGAGGTGAAGATGTCGACGCCCAGCGCGCGGGACACGTGATCGTGCATCGCGAGGATGCCGGACTGCATGCCGACGAGCACCGCCGCGTACGCCCGGTGGTCGTCGCTGACGTGCGGCGCGTTCTTGCTGACCCACTGCTCAGCCAGCGTCACCATGTCGTCGAACATCGCCGCGGCGCTGGGTGAGCCGTCCAGCAGGGCGCGGGTGACGTACCGGTAGAACAGCAGGATCGTCGGATGCACCGACGGCAGGAAGCCGGGGCTGGCCACCTTGCCCTCGAGGACGAGCTCTTCCTTGATCTTCATGACCCGGTCCAGGACGTAGGCGTCGCACGTCTCCCGCAGCGCCTGCTTGGAGCCGAAGTGGTGCCGGAGCAGGCCCGGTGACACGCCGGCGGCGTCCGTGATGTCGCGGACCGTCGTGCCGTCGATGCCCCGATCGGCGAACAGTCGGATCGCGGCGTCCCTGATCCGCGCCCGGGCCGTCAGGTCCTCGAACGCCGGATCATCAACCGGGCGCCCCATGCACCACACCACCCTCTTGTACGAACGTATAGCCGACTACCCGTCCCGGTAGTCGACTATACGCGCGTATAGCGGCGGCGGCGCAAGGGCTCGTCCGTCCGCCAGAAGTGGGGCGGGACTACCGCCCGCTGTCGCTCGTTGGGCCGACGAAGCCGGACACGCACACCAGGCCGCGTCCTGCCCGGCCGGTGGCGGTCGTCGTCGACGTGGTGAAGCCGTGTGCCCGGAGCAGGGCGTCGGCCTTGCGGCCGATCGCGGTCGCCGTGGCCTCGGTTGGTCGCTCGCCGAAGACGTACAGCATGCCCGTCGGGGCGAGGAGTCTCTTGACCTGCGCGATCCCGGAGGGCGTGGCACCGATCCAGAAGAGGCTCAGGTTGACGGCGAAGATCTTGTCGAAGCTGGCCGACGGAAGGTCGGTCGTCTCGATGGCGTCGTCGCGTACCTCTGCCGTCCCCGCCTCGATGAGGTCGGCCAGACGCAGGCGGGCGAGCCGCGCCATGGTGGCCGACCGATCGATGGCGGTGACCTTGCCGGAGGTCAGCTGTTGGCCGATCAGCCGTGCGGCTGTTCCTCTGCCACAGCCGACCTCCAGCACGCGGTCGCCCTCGTCGATCGCCATGGTGCTCACGACCCACTGCTGACGACTCGCGATGGTGGTCACTGGCGCCCTACCGCAACCGGGACTCGATGGCGTCGATGATGCGCGGCCGCAGTTCGGCGGCCCGGATGACCGCGTCCACCGAGCCGACCTCGACGGCCCGCTGGATGTTGTGCACCCGGTCGAACTCGGTGGCCACCTCGCCGAGCTTCTCCGCGCGTACCGACGAACGCAGCTCGTCGAGCTCCGCGGTGAACGCGGCGCGCTCGGTGCCGGTCGCCGCCGCGGTGCGGGCCTCCAGCTCCCGTACCCGCGGGTCGGCCGCCGTACGGGCGTTGACGTCGGCGGCGAACACCACCGCGGCGGCGGGGGCACCGCCGAGCACGGAGGCGAACGAGCCCTCCAGGGCGAGCACCGTCATGTTCGGGTTCAGCGCCTTCGAGAACACCACGAACGCGCCGCCGTGGTACCGCGAGATCACGCAGAAGACGATGGGCCCGCGGAAGTTCACGATCGCCCGGCCGATCTCGGCGCCGTACTCCAACTGGAGCTTGCGCATCGACTCCGGGGAGCCGTCGAAGCCGGACAGGTTTGCCAACACCACGAGCGGCCGGTTGCCGCTGGCCGCGTTGATCGCCCGCGCGGCCTTCTTCGACGACCGTGGGAACAACGTGCCCGCGGTGTAGGTGTCCGGGCCGTCGGTGGGCGGGAAGCCCCGGCGCGGCACCGCCTGAGACTCGATGCCGAGCAGGCACACCGGGATGCCACCGAGGTGTACGTCCTGCACCACCGCGGTGTCCGCGTCGGCCATGCCCGCCCAGCGCTCCAGCACCGGGTGGTCCTGGTCGGTGAGCGCCCGCATCACCGTGCGGATGTCGAACGGCTTCTTGCGGTCCGGGTTGGCCTCGGCGGAGAAGACCTCGCCGACCGTGTTGAAGGCGCTGCCCGGCACGTCGTGCGGGAACGCGGAGATGTCCCGGTCCACCGGGTCGGTGGTGCCCGCCCGTCGTGGCGTGTCCTCGCCCGGAGCGACGTACGTGTGGTCGTAGTGCGCCATCACCACGTCCCGCGCGGCGGTCAGGTTCGGCGCCCAGTACTGCGCCTGCCCGTTCGGCCCCATCACCCGGTCGTAGCCGCCGATGCCGAAGTTGTCCTCGGCGGACACACCACCGGAGAAGTCGAGCGACTGCTTGCCGGTGAGCACCATCGCCGAATCCGGCGTCATCACCAGGATGCCCTTGGTGTGCATGAGCATCGTCGCCTCGGCGTTCCAGTACGGCTGCGCGCCGACGTTGATGCCCGCGACCACGATGTTGATCTCACCGCCGGACTGGGTGAACTCGACGATCCGCTTGAGCGCCGCGGCCACCCAGTCCATGTTCTCGGTGCCCGTCGTCATCGAGATCCGGGCACCGGAGGACAGCGCCCACCACTCCACCGGCACCCGCATCCGCTCGGCCAGGTCGATCGCGGCGATCACGCGCTGCGACTCCGGCTGCGACAGGGCGCCCAGCGACTTCGTCGGGTCGCCGAGCAGCACCACCCGGGTGACACCCTGCGGATGCCGCTCGGTCGGCGTGTTGACCACTCCGGCGACGATCGCGGCGCGGTTGCGTCCCTTGGGCCGATCCACCGGCACCAGCGCGTGGTCGTCGTCGAGGTCGTACTCGACGAAGTCACCGAGCCGGCCGGTCAGCTCGTACGGGTACACCGTGTTGCGGCTGCTCGCACGCAGCACCTTGAGCCGGTACTCGTCGAGCGGCTGCACCGGCTCGACCGGAGGCGCGCCGATGGTCATCAGCTCGGCGCCACCCGCCGCGTCGAAGGTGATCCGCAGGGCCATCTTGGTCAGCTCGCCGGTCCGGGGATCGCGCTGGCGCGCGATGAACAGGATCTCCTCCAGCCCGGCGCCCGCGGTCGTCGGGCGTACCCGCCCGGCGATCATCTCCATCTCCTCGCGGGTGAGCTCGCTCGGCGGCCAGACGTACACCACGATCCGGTTGGTGTTGAAGCGCGTCTTCGACGGTCGCCGCGACTGGGCGCGGCGGATCGAGTCGAGGCAGGCCGCGATGGCGTCCTCGGTGGTCGGCAGGGCGACCAGCCGGCCGTCCTGCTCGCGCAGCTCGGTCAGGTCACGCACCTGGGTGAACGCCACGAGCCGCTCGTCCGACGGGTTGTCCCGCGCCACGCCCTGGAAGAGGTAGACCTCCTCGTCCGACGACGGCAGCCGGGTCAGGTCGAACTTGTGCAGCCGCTCCAACTGCATCCGCTGCGCGATGTACGGGTGCAGGCCGCGGATCAGCCGGTCCTCGGTCATGCCCGCGTCCGACGGCAGGAACGTGAAGTGGTGGTGCATCACCGCGCCGCCGCGACCCGCGACGGTGGTGGTCACCCGGCGGACCTGGGGCGGCAGCGGGTGCGCGGCGATCACGTCGAGCAGGGCGTCCGCCATCGCGTCGAAGTCCTCCGGCTGGTTCTCCCAGCCGAGGTAGATGTCCGCGTCGACGGCGGTCTCGCCGCCCGCCAGCTCGGCGAGCCCGCGCAGGGCGCTGCCCAGCGCGTCGAAGCTCACCGCCGCGGAGACCACGCTGGAGTCCGCGCGCTCGGCGACCACGAACGTGCAGGTCGCGACCTCACGGGTACGCACGCTGGTCAGCGCCTTGTTGCCGTAGTACCGGCGGGTCAGCACCTCCAACATGACCGCGTTGTCGAGGTGGTCACGGACCAGCCGCTGGCCGAGCAGCCGTACCAGTGGCTCGGTGCTGCGTACCATCTCGGCGATGCGCTCGGTGCGGTCCGGCGCGTCCGGGTGCTCGTCGAGGTGCCGCAGGTGCCCGCGGACCTCGGCGTAGACGCGGGCGCGGTTGCGGCGCAGCAGCGGCTGGGCGAACCAGGCGAACACCACGCCCCGGGCCAGGTCGGCGACCGCGGGGAAGCGGACCTGCGTGGCGGCCACCAGCCGCTCCAACGCGAGACCGGCGGGCTCGCGCAGCGTCTCGTCCGGCGGGGTCTCCCGCAGCCACGCGCGCAGCAGCGTGGCGATGACGGTGGCGTCGGCGGACGCGCGCTGCTGGGCCAGGAAGATCCGGAAAACGGCGGCCTCGAGCGCGGGGGAGCGCTCCAGGTCGGTGACGCCGTAGTGCCCGAGCGCCTTGCCGAGCCGGGCCTGGAACGCGTCCGGCAGCCCGGCCCGCTCGACGTCGAGGCTCTGCAGGTAGGTGTGGAAGTACTCGCGGGCGCTGTGCACGTGGGCGCCGCCGTCCTCGCCGGTCGGCCGGTTGCGGCTCAGCTCGGCGAGATCGGCGAACACGTTGATCAGGTCCAGCTCCGCGGCCAGCGGGCGCTGGCCGGCCTCGGCGGCCACCCGCCGCGCGACGAGGTAGTCGTCGAGCACCCGACGGTCGTCGTGCGGGTCGACGTCGAAGCCCAGCAGCAGTCCGCGCAGGTCCTCCTGGCCGCGCCTGCTGCGCTGGTACGCCGGAACGTCCTCGGCGGAGGCGGGCAGGTCCAGCTCGACGGGGGCGGCAGCCGGGCTGTCCGCGGTCTCGGCTTCGTCGTCGGCGAGCGGCTCCAGCCGCAGTAGCGGCATACCGGCCTCGACCTGGCTGCCCACCGAGACGGCGCACTCCTTGAGCCGGGCCCGGAACGGCGCCCGCAGCACCGTCTCCATCTTCATGGCCTCCAGCACCAGCACCGGCGCGCCGGCCTCGACCTCGGCGCCGACCTCCAGCGGGGTGGCGACGACCAGCGCGGGCATGGGGGAGCGCAGCACGCCGCCCTCGTCGCGGCTGACCCGGTGCGTCACGCCGTCCACCTCGACCAGGTGGGTCGGCCCGTGCGTGCCGGTGAGCAGGCGGTACCGCACGCCGTTGACGACGATCTGGCCGGTGTGCCGGTCGAAGCGGTCCAGCTCGACGTCGGCGGTACGCACCAGGCTGCCCGCCTCGATGCTGACGCGGAACCGGTGTGCGCCGACCCGCGCCACCCGCATCCGGTAGCTGACGCCGCGCAGTTTGAGGTCCAGCGGTCGGCCGCTCTTGTGCTGCACCTGCGGGCGGCCCCCGGACGCCGTCGACAGCAGCCGCTGCCGCTCGACGCGCTCCTCCTCCTCGTACGCCTCGATGGCGGCGGCGGCCAGCGCGACCGCGGAGTGCCGGTGCGCGACGAGCCTGCCCTCACCGCGTACGCGGTCGATCCAGCCGGTGTCCGCGCTGCCGTCGATCACCTCGGGCTGGTCGAGCAGGTCGAGCACGAAGCTCTTGTTCGTCGCGCCACCCTCGATGATCACCGTGGTGTTCGCCATCGCCCGGCGCAGCTTGCCGAGCGCTTCGTCGCGATCGCGGCCGTAGACGATGATCTTCGCGATCATCGAGTCGAAGTCGGCCGGGATGGTGTCGCCCTCGCTGACGCCGGTGTCCACCCGGACGCCCGGCCCGCTGGGCAGGTCCAGTCGGGCGATCCGGCCCGGTGACGGCGCGAAGTCGCGGTCCGGGTCCTCGGCGTTCAGCCGCGCCTCGATGGCGTGCCCGCGCTCCGCCGGCGGCTCACCGTCGAGCCTGCCGCCCGAGGCGACGTGCAGCTGTGCCTTGACCAGGTCGAACCCGGTGGTCAGCTCGGTGATCGGGTGTTCGACCTGTAGGCGGGTGTTGACCTCGAGGAACGCGAACAGCCGGTCGCCGGGGTGGTAGAGGAACTCGACCGTCGCCGCGCCGCGGTAGCCGACCGCCACGGCCAGCCGTTCGGCCGACGTCTTCAGCTCGGCGGCCTGCGCCGGGCTGAGCACCGGCGACGCCGACTCCTCGATGACCTTCTGGTTGCGCCGCTGCACGGAGCAGTCGCGCACGCCGAGCGCCCACGCGGTGCCCTGGCCGTCGGCGATCACCTGGACCTCGACGTGCCGGGCGCCGGTGACCAGGCGCTCCAGGAACACGATGCCGCTGCCGAACGCTCGCGCGGCCTCCTGGCTGGTGCGCTCGTACGCGTCGGAGAGCTCGGCCTCGCTGGTGATCACGCGGATGCCGCGACCGCCGCCGCCGGCGGTCGCCTTGAGCATCAGCGGGTAGCCGATCTCGGCCGCCGCCGTGCGGGCGGCGTCCAGGGTCTCGACGGCTCCGCGGCTCCACGGGGCGACCGGCACGCCGACCTTCTCCGCGAGCAACTTCGCGCCGATCTTGTCACCGAGCTGGCGCATGGCCTCCGCGCTCGGTCCGACGAACGTGACGCCGATCTTGTCGCACAGCTCCGCGAACGCCGGGTCCTCGGCGACGAAACCCCAGCCGACCCAGGCCGCGTCGGCCCCGGTCTCGGTCAGGGCGCGCTCCAGCAGCGCCAGATTGAGGTACGGGCGGGCGGACGCCGGACCGAGGTCGTAGGCGATGTCCGCCTCGCGTACGAAGGTGGCGGTGCGGTCGACGTCGGTGTACAGGGCGACCGTCTCGATCCGGACGCCGGTCTCCGCGGCCAACTCTCGGACCGCGTGGATGAGACGCATCGCGGCCTCACCACGGTTGACGATGGCGACACGGTTGAACACCCGACTGACCCCTTTGGTAGACCTGTGACGTGCGTGCCGCGAGACGACGGCTCCCGGCAGCGATCACCTTTCCGTCTGCCGGCGGCGCGCGCCATGGCGCAACCACCGAACCCCCCGCCCCGATGTTGTAGGAACCAGACAAGAGTTTTTGGCTATGGTGCGCTACCGGGGCGGGAGCGCGTGATGACGTAGACGTAGCGTGTCGGAGTAGTCACCCAGGGTGGCCGTGCCTCCGTCCTCAGGGTGCGGTGTGGGTGAGTTGACGCCAGGCGCTGCGCCGCAGGGCCTGCTGCGCCGGATCGGCGACCGGGGCCGCCGCCAGCAGCCGTGCGGTGTACGGGTCCCGGGGCGCCCGCAGCACGATCGACGCTGGGCCCTCCTCCACGATCCGACCCCGGTGCAGCACCGCCACCCGGTCGGCGAGCTGCTCGACCACCGCTAGGTCGTGACTGATGAACAGGCACGAGAAGCCGAACTGGCGCTGTAGCGACCGGAGCAGTTCCAGGATTCGTGCCTGCACCGAGACGTCCAACGCGCTGGTCGGTTCGTCCGCGATCAACAACGCCGGGTTCAGCGCGATGGCGCGGGCGATGGCCACCCGCTGCCGCTGCCCACCGGACATCTCGTGCGGATGGCGGTCCCGCAGGCGTGCCGGCAGCTCGACCGCGTCCAACAGTTCGTCGACCCGGCGGCGCTGTGCGTCCGAGCTCAGATCGGTGTGCAGCGACAGCGGCTCGGCGATGCTGGCGCCGACCGTACGGCGCGGATTCAGCGACGACGCCGGATCCTGAAAGACGATGCCGAGCCGGGCGCGGAACTCGCGCAGCTCACGGCCGGGGAAGACGCGTCTGGCGGCCCGCCCCACGTCGATGCCCGCGACGGTCACCGTGCCCTGGGCCACCGGCACCAGGCCGGCCAACGCGCGGCCGAGGGTGGACTTGCCCGAGCCGGACTCGCCGACCAGCGCCACCACCTCACCCTGGGCGATGTCCAGCGAGACGTCGTCCAGCGCCCGGACCGAACGGCCGCGCCGCCGTCCGGCGTACTCGACGACGACGTCGCGCAGCAGCACGGTGCCGTCGGCACGGGGCGTGCCCGACGTGTCCACCCGGCTCGGCTCCGACGTGTCCGGCTCCGGCTGGTCGAGCCGCAGCTCGGGCAATCGCGGTACGGAATTCAGCAGCGTCCGGGTGTACTCGTGCCGGGGTGCGCTGAAGAGCTGCGCCGCGTCGGCCTGCTCGACGATCTGGCCGTCGCGCAGCACCACCACGTCGTCGGCGACATCGGCCACCACGCCCATGTCGTGGGTGATGAGCAGGACGGCCATGTCGAGCCGGGTACGTAGGTCCCGCAGCAGGTCGAGGATGCCGGCCTGGACGGTCACGTCCAGTGCGGTGGTCGGCTCGTCGGCGATCAGCAGCACCGGGTCGCAGCTGATCGCCATCGCGATCATCGCGCGCTGGAGCTGGCCGCCGGAGAGTTCGTGCGGATACGACCGGGCGACTCGCGCGGTGTCGTCCAGGCCGACGGTGGCGAGCAGTTCCCGTACCCGGGCCGCGGCGGCGGAACGACGTACCGGGCGGTGTGCACGAATCGCCTCGGCGATCTGGTCACCGATCGTGAAGACCGGGTTCAGCGCGGTCATCGGTTCCTGGAAGATCGTGCCGATCCGGCCGCCGCGTACCTCGCGCAGCAGCTCCGGCTCGGCGCCGATCAACTCGGTGCCGGCCAGGGTGATGCTGCCGCTGACCCGGGCGGTGGCCGGCAGCAGGCCGAGGGTGGCCATCGCGGTGACGCTCTTGCCCGAGCCGGACTCGCCGACCAGGGCGAGTACCTGCCCACGGCGCAGCTCGAAGGACGCGTCGCGGACCGCCGTGTGTGTCTCGCCATCGACCTCGAACGAGACGGCCAACCCGGCCACCGCGAGGAGCGGTGACCGGGTGGCGGTCGCGAGGCGTGGCTCCGAGGAGGAGACCGTCATCCCTGCTTCAGCGATACCTTCAGGTAGTTCGGGTAGGCCGGGAAGGACGGCACGAAGAAGTTCTGCACCTTCGAGCCGTGCAGGAACGAGTTCCTCGTGTAGGTCAGCGGCACGATCGGCGCGTCCTGCAGGATGCGCTTGTCCGCCTGCGCCCACAGCGCCTGCGCCTTTGCCGGGTCGATCTCGGCCGTGGCCTGCTCGATCAACTTGTCGACCTCGGGCTGCGAGTAGCGTGCCATGTTGTAGCCCCCGCCGCCGATCTCGCTGGACGCGAACAGCGGCTGGATGTTGCCGTTGGCGCTGGGGAAGTCCGGCTGCCAACTGGAGACGGTCAGGTCGTAGTCACCCTTTTCGCCGGTCACCTCGGCGGTCCAGGCCTCCTCGTCCACCGGCTTGATGGTCGTCGTGATGCCGACGCGCTGCAGGCCCTGCTGGATGGCCTGGGACTGCGCGAGGTGCGGCTGGTCGTTCTGGGACAGCAGCGTGAGGTTCAGGCTCGGCTGGCCGGCCTCGGTGAGCAACTGCTTGGCCTTGGCGGCGTCGCCCGACGGGTCGGCGGGGTAGAGGTTGTAGTCGACCCGCCCGGCGATGCCCGGGGTGATCAACGTGCTGGCCAGCTCGCTGCCGATGGCGCCGCCGGTGGCGACCTGGTAGGCCCGCTTGTCCACGGCGTACTCGATGGCCTGCCGGACCTTGAGGTCCTTCAGCGGCCCGCGCTGGGTGTTGATCGCCAGGTAGGACAGCGCCCCCGCGTCCGAGGTGACCAGCCGCTGCTTCGCGCTGGCGTTCTGCTCGATCTGCACCAGTTGGGCGGGCGGCACGAAGCCGGCGCCGAAGGCGAGGCGGTCGTCACCCGAGTCGGCGATGAGCCGCTGCGCCTGGACCGTGGTGTCCTGGCCCAGCTGGAAGACGACGTTGTCCGGGCCGGCGGTACGCACCGAGTCGGTGGCGGCGTCCCAGTTCGGGTTGCGGCTCAGCTTGACCGCGACACCCTGCTGGTACGACTCGACCTGGTACGGCCCGGAGGCGACGGGGTTCTGGTCGTACTTCTTCGGGTCGTCCTTCGCCTTCGGCACCGGGGTGAACGCCGGCATGGACGCGATCCACGGCCAGTCGCCGTACGCCGTCTTGAGGTGGAAGGTGATGGTCTTCGCGTCCGGGGTCTCGACCGAGGCCAGGTCGGCTCCGGCGTACGGCCCCTTGTACTCGCCACCGCCCACGAGCAGGCTCTTGTGGTAGCCGAGGCCACCGGACAGCTCGGGCGCGAAGGAGCGCTCGATGCCGTACTTGATGTCGGCCGCGGTGATCGCCGCGCCGTCGGCGTACTTCAGCCCGTCCTTCAGGGTGTAGGTCCAGGTCTTGCCGCCGTCGGTGGTCTTGCCGGTGTCGGTGGCCAGGTCGGGCACCACCTTCGCCGGCTGACCCGGCTGGACCTCCCACGTGGTGAGCCGGCGCAGGACCAGGCCCAGGGTGGTGATCGCCAGGTTCTGGCTCTTCGCGGGGTCGAAGTGGATGTCGCTGGGCGCGCTGAGGATCGTCAGCGTCCCACCCTTCTCGGTGGCCCCGGTCGATCCGTCGGCATCCGTCTTGGCATCCGGGTTCGCGTTGCAGGCGACCAGGGCGAGCACGACCCCGAGCGCGAGAGCGCCGTATCTCTTCTTCATCGGTGCTTTACCTTTCATGGTCAGGCGCATTAACGCGCCACCCTCGGATCCAGGACGCTGTAGACCAGGTCCACGAGGAAGTTCGCGAGGATGATCAGGAACGCCGAGAAGAGCGTGACCCCGATGATCAGCGGGAGGTCGACGTTGCCCACCGCGTCCAGCAACAGGGCGCCCAGGCCGGGCATGCTGAACACCCGCTCGGTGATGACCGCGCCGCCGAGGAGCACCCCGAGGTCGAGCCCGAACACGGTGACCACCGGGATGAGGACGTTGCGCAGGGCGTGTCGGCCGACGACCTTGCGTTCGCGCAGCCCCTTGGCTCGGGCCGTGCGGATGTAGTCCTCGCCCAGCACCTCGAGCATCTGGCCCCGGGTCAGCCGGGCGTAGATCGCCGCGTGGATCAGGGCGAGGACGAACCAGGGCAGGACCAGGTGCCACAGCCACCCCACCGGATCCTCGGTCAGCGGCACGTACCCGTTGACCGGCACCATGTTGAGGGTGAAGCCGAACAGCAGAATGCCCAGCAGGCCGACCAGGTAGCTCGGTGCGGAGACGCCGACGGTCGAGAACGTCATCGCCGCCCGGTCGATCGCGCTTCCGCGCCGCACGGCCGAGACGACGCCGGCCCCGACGCCGATGATCAGCCAGAGCACGGCGGCGCCGATGGCGATCGAGAAGGTGATCGGGAAGCGGTCCAGGATGAGCTGGGTGACCGACTCGTTGAGTCGGAACGAGTAGCCGAAGCAGGGCGCCGCGCAGTGCACCGCGGCGGCTCCGGAACCGAAGGTACGGCCGCCGAAGAGCCCGCCCAGGAAGGCCAGGTACTGCTGCAACCAGGGCTGGTCGTACCCCATGAAGGCGCGGGCGTCGGCGAGCCGCTCCGGGGTGCAGGGCCGGCCGCAGGACAGCCGTGCCGGGTCGCCCGGGAGCAGCACGAAGACGAGGTACGTGAGCAGGCTGATCACGAGCAGCGTGAGGATCAGGCTGAGCAGGCGTCCGGAGACCAGACGGAGGAGTTTCATCGCCGCAGTCCTCGTGTCTTCGGGTCGAACGCGTCGCGCAGACCGTCGCCCAACAGGTTGAAGGCGAGCGTGGCGAGGAAGAGCGCCGCGCCGGGGAAGACCAGGAACATCGGGTCGGTCTGGACCCAGGAGATCGCCTCGCCGATCGAGCGGCCCCACGCCGGGGTCGGGGGCGGCACGCCGACGCCGAGGAAGGAGAGGCCGGCCTCGGCTCCGATCATCGACGGGATCTTGATGGTGGCGTAGACGATGATCGTGGCGGTGAGGTTGGGCAGCAGTTGCCGTACGAGCAGATGCCATCCGCCGGCGCCGAGCGCGGTGGAGGCGACCACGAAGGTGCGTTGCTTCAACGCCAGCGTCTGACTGCGGACCACCCGGGCGATACCGGGCCAGCCGAAGATCGCGAGGACACCGACGAGGAGCAGCGGCTTCGGGAGACTGGTCGGGACGATCGCACCGAGCCCGATGACGAAGATCAGGAACGGAAAGCCGAGCAGGACGTCGACGACCCGGGTGACGACGCGGTCGTACCAGCCGCCGTAGAAGCCGGCGGTGAGGCCGACGACGACCCCGATCAGGACCGAGAGGGCACTCGCCCCGATGCCGACCAGGATCGAGGTGCGGCTGCCGTAGACCACGATCGCGAACAGGTCGCGCCCGGTCATCGGCTCGACGCCGAACCAGTGCTCGGCGCTGATGCCGCCGCCGAAGCCCAGCGGCGCGCCGGAGTCGGACAGCGCGTCCAGGTCGTACGTGTAGGGGTCCTGACCCGCGATGGCGCAGAGCAGCGGCGCCGCCGCCGCGACGACGAGGAAGAAGACCACGATCCCGGCACCGGCCGTCGCCCAACGGTCGGCGACCAGCCGGCGCCAGAAGTGGCGGACTCCGCTCCGGCGGGACGGGCTCGGCGGCCGGGCCGGCGCTGGCGGCGCGAGATGGGTGTCGGTGGACACGGGGCTTCCTTACGGGGTGCTGGGATTGGGTGGACCGGGCCGCTCAGCGCTCCCGGCAACACTGCCCGCCCACGCCGACCCCTTTCCGCCATGTTCGGATGGATAACGACCGCTTTTCGGTCGCACGACCCATGCTCCAGCAGGTACGCCGGGAAAATCCAGGACAAGAGACCTACAACACATACCAGTTAAGTAGGGAATTGCTCGTTCCTGCCCTGGCCGACGCCACCCGGGCACGCTTGGTTACCGAAGGAGCCGCCACTGGTGGTCGGCGGTGCCGTTGTCCTCGTACTGGACGACCTGGGCCCCGTCGGCGGTGGACATGCCGTCGACCCCGAGCACCATCCCGCTGTTGCGGTTCCGGACGCGGTACCAGCCGTCGCCGTCGCCGGCGAGCTGCCAGTAGTGGTCGGCGCTGCCGTTGTCGTGGTACTGCTGCACCGGCGTGCTGTTGGCCCGCGACATGTTCGCCACCGCGAGCAGCAGTCCGCTGTGCTGGTTGACGATGGTGTACCAGTTGTTACCCGTGTGGTCGAGCCGCCAGTTGTGGTCGGCGGTGCCGTTGTCGGCGAACTGCACGACGTTCGCACTGTCCCCGGTGGACATGCCGCTGACCGCGAGCACCTTGCCGGCGTGCCGGTTCTGGATCCGGTACCAGGCGCCCGGGGTGACCGGGGCGGGGGTGGCGGCGACCCGCCACTGCAGGATGCCGCCGGAGTAGCCGGGCCGCAGCTGTGCCACCACCCGCAGCGCGGTGGTGGCGACCGGGGTGAACCGCACCGTCTGGTACGCGTCGACGCCGGTGCCGTACCCGCTGGGCTGCGCGACCGGCGCCCAGCCGCCGGCGTCCGTCAGGTATTCCAGCCGCCAGCTCGCCGGGGTACGGCAGGACCCGTGCCCGGTGTCGTCGAACCAGTAGACGCTGGCCGAGGTTGCCCGCACCGGCGTGGCGAAGGTGTACCGGGTCCACTCGGACGTCCCCAGGTGGTCCCACCAGGTGAACCGCGGCCGGGAGGTGTCGTACGAGCTGCTCGGGTCGTACCCGCTGTTGAGCGCGGTGACGGTGTCTCCGGCGAAGCAGTGCGACGCCGACGGCGTGGCGGGCAGCTGCCAGTCCCGGTCGCCGCCGATCGTGGGGAAGGACGTGATCCGCAGCGAGGCCGCCCCCATCGGCACCAGCCGGAGCGTCTCGGTCGGTTCGGCGGAGGCGACCGGACTCGGTTGCAGCGTGCTCACGACATTCTCGCCGTCGGCCTGCCAGTTCCCGATGGCGCGGCCCTGCGCGGTCATCGCCAGCGGGGTGCCGTCGAGGGTGAACGGGTTGCCGGTGGCGCCGGTGTTCTGCACCCCGAAGGTGCCCGGCAGCAGGCCGTAGTTCCACGACGAGGTCGGCAGGACCGACCACTCCGGCCAGGTTGAGGCCGGGTCGTTGCGTCGGACGAAGTTCTGCCCGATCCGCAGCGAGTAGGTCAGGGGGCCGTTGCTGACCGAGATGGACTGACCGTTGCCGGCCCAGGTGGTCGTCCGCACGGTGGCGGGCAGGGTCACGGCGACCGTGTCGCCCGCGCGCCAGGTGCGGTTGATCGCGACGTACGCGGGGCCGGCGACGACGGCCACCGCCGTGCCGTTGACGGTGATCGTCGGGTTCGAGCACCACAGCGGTATCCGCAGGTACAGCGGGAACGCCACCGGTGCCGGCGTGCCGATGCGGATCGACACCGTACCGCCGAAGGGATAGCTCGTCTGCTCGGTGAGCGTCACGGTCGTACCGGGGGAGCCGACGGTGGCGGTGACGGTGCACGGGGCGTACATGGCGGCGGCGAGCCCGCGGTCGGCGGTGGCCAACCAGAGGTTGTCGGTCAGGTAGGGCCAGCCCTGCCCGTAGTTGTGCGGGCAGCACCGGTACTGGTCGACACCCTGCAGGAACGCCTGCATCGCGAAGCCGTTCTGGAACTGGCCCTGGGTCTTGGGCCGGTTGTCGAGCTGGACGGAGTTGGCGCTGACGATGTAGTGCAGGCTGCGATGGCCGGTCGGCTCCAGCGCGGCGGGCAACGAGTTGAAGGCCAGGGTCTCACAGCCGTCGGCCCAGCTCGGGTCGCCGGTGAACCGGGTCATCGTCTCGAAGCTCTGCATGTACTCGACGATTCCGCAGGTCTCGAAGCCCTGGCGGGGGTCGCGCTGGTAGGTGCGGATGTTCTCGTCACCGGCGAAGCCGCCGCCGGCGAACTGCCCCCAGGTGCCCTGCACCGTGGCGTACGTCCGGTAGGAGGCCCCGGTCAGCGACGCGTCGCCACGCAGCGCGTAGTAGGCCGGCTCGGTGAAGCCCTGCGCGAAGTCGACGTTGTGGTAGCTCGGCACGTTGTCCACGTAGTTCGCGCTGTATCGATGGATCTTGTCGGCGAGATCCAGCAGGAACGGCTCACCGGTGCGGGCGAACAGCCAGTAGACGCTGTCCAGGTTCGTCGCCCAGCGCACCCGACCCCAGGACTGGTTGAAGACCGACGCGCCGAACGTGTTCTGGTAGCGCAGGAAGCGGGTCAGCATCGGCACGATCCGGGTGTCGCCGCTGTACTCCTGGTAGGTCCGCAACGCCTGCAACATCGGCATGTACGGCCAGAAGTCCGGCCCACCACCCAACGACGTACGCAGCGCGCCCGGGCCGAAGAAACCGTCCGGCTGCTGGGTGGCGACGATGCCGTCCACCCAGAGCCTCAGCTTGGCCCGTAGCGCGGCGTCTCCGGTGACGCCGGCCAGGCCCGCGAGGCCGCGCAGCCAGTACGGCACCTCCTCCCAACCGCCCCGGGCGGGGTTCGTCCAGCCGCTGTCGGCGCGCACCAGGAAGTGCGACACCTCGTCGTACGCCCCGGCGATGCCGGTGCGGTCCAGATCCAGTTGTTGGGCGAGCCAGCCGGCGGCCCTGGTGCTGCCGCTGGGCAGCTTGAGGAACGGGGTCCGGGTCAGCCCGGCGGGGTAGGGGAAGTAGTGCCCACCGCTGGAGGTGTCGCCGACCAGCGTCACCGGAGTGCCGGCGCCACCGGCCCACCCGGCGGTCACCGCCTGGCCGGCGAGGGCGAATCCACCCGCGACACCAATCGCGCCGCGCAACAGCGTCCGTCGCTCCATCGGAGCCTCCTGACATCGACATCATCGGTTGAGGTGTGGGCCGTGGGCCTCCGGGGTCGGCCGGTGCTGGCCGACCCCGGAGACCGACCGGTCAGGGTGCCCAGGGGGCGGCGATGTTCCAGGTGCTGTCGGCGGTCCACAGTGTCGGCGTGTTCCACGCGTCGCCGCCGGTGCCGTTGCTGAGCCAGACCTCCGAGTTGTAGTGCCGCAGGTACTTGCCCCGGAAGTTGTACGACTCCAGCGACACGCCCGAACCGGTCAGGCCCACCCGGGCGCACCAGGTGGCGTCGGCCCGCAGCAGGGCCGACCCGTCGTTCGGCGAGTTGCGGACCCGGGAGTCCTGGTGCCGCAGGTACTGCCCGGGGAAGTTGACCGACTCGAACGAGTAGCAGCTCCCGTCGGCCAGACCGGGCCGGACGGTGTACGTCGCGTCGCTCTTCAGCAGGGCCGGGCTCGCGGCGTCGACCACCTCGGTGTAGGCCAGGCTGTTCTGGTGACGCAGGTACCGGTTGGTGTAGCCGGGCGTGGTGACCTGCAACGAGCGCCGGGTGTTCACCGGCAGCGCGACGGGCGCCGAGCTGCCGATGGTCTTCGAGGCGTTGATCAGTGCGGTGTTGACGGCGCGTACCCGGGCCTGATCCATCTTGATCACCTGGCGGTCGTAGGTGACGAAGCCGTTCAGCTCGCCCTCCAGGTCGGTGATCTCGGTGTAGACCGAGGCGCTGAGTCCCTTGCCGATCATCAGGTTCTGGGCGCCCTGCACCAGCCCCACGTAGCGGTCCGTGAGCACGGTCGAGTTGGCCTGCCACTCGTACGCGAAGAAGCTGCCGGTCGGGCTGTACTCGTGGCCCGGGGTGTGCAGACCCAGCCCACCGAACTCGCCGAGCACGGCGATCCGGCTGCTGGACGGCGAGGGGGAGTCCGGTCCGAGGTAGGCGTGCCAGTCGTCGATGTCGCCGTTGCCGGGGTCACCGAGGGACTGGCAGCAGTTGTGGCCGCTGTGCGGGTTGACCAGGCGGGTCGGGTCCTGGTTCTTGATGTTCTGCGCGACCCGGCGGGTGTCGGCCAGCGCTCGCTCACCCCAGCCCTCGTTGTACGGGGTGTACGCCACGACGGCGGGGGAGCTGCGGTGCTCGTCGACGATCTCGCGTGCCTCGGTCTCGAACTGCGCCTGCTGGGCGTCGGTGGCGTTGATGTCCTGCGCGGTCATCGACGGGATGTCCTGCCAGACCAGCAGGCCGAGTCGGTCGGCGTGGTAGAACCAGCGCTGCGGCTCGACCTTGATGTGCTTGCGCACCATGTTGAAGCCGAGGTCCTTGTGCTTCTGCAGGTCGAAGGCGAGGGCGGCGTCGGTCGGCGCGGTATACAGGCCGTCCGGCCAGAAGCCCTGGTCCAGGGTGCCGACCTGGAACACGAACTGCCCGTTGAGCTTGGGCCGCAGCACCCCGTTCACCACGCCGGTGGTGATCTCGCGCATCCCGAAGTAGTGCGTGGTCCGGTCGACGGTCGCACCGCTGGCGTTGCGCAGGGTGATCCGCAGGTTGTAGAGGAACGGGTCGTCGGGTGACCAGCGGCGGGCGTTGGGCACGGGCACGCTGAAGTCGGTGAAACCGCCGGTGGCCGAGCCGACCACGGTGGTCCCGTTCAGCGCCTCGGCGAGCACGCTGTGGCCGCTGACGCTGCCCCGGGTGAAGACCCGGACCCGCAGGGTGTTGCTGGCGAGGTTCGGATAGACGTCCACGCTGCTGATCGAGGCGGTCGGCACCGGCTCCAGCCACACCGTCTGCCAGATGCCCGAGCTGGGCGTGTAGAAGATTCCGCCGGGTGTCTTGGTCTGCTTGCCGATGAGGGGCAGGCTGCCGTTCTGCCGGGTGTCGGTGGGATCCCACACCTTCACGACGATCTCGTTGGTCCCGGCGGTGAGCTGCGGGGTCACGTCGAAGGTGAAGGCGTCGTAGCCGCCGGTGTGCGCACCGACCTGGACTCCGTTGACCCAGACGGTGCTCTGCCAGTCGACCGCGCCGAAGTGCAGCAGGGTCCGTCGGCCCGACCAGTTCGCCGGGATGGTGACGGTACGCCGGTAGAACAGGTAGTTGCGGTTGTCGTTGGCGGCCCGCTGGATGCCGGACAGCGCGCTCTCCACCGGGAACGGCACGTTGACCCGCTCGGGCAGGTTGGTGTTGAACTGCGGTGCGTCGTCGGTGGCGGACTGGCGCAGTTGCCACTCGCCGTTGAGGTTGAGCCAGTCCGGCCGCGTCATCTGCGGTCGCGGGTAGTCCGGCAGCGGTGTGCCGACCAGCGCCTGGCTGGTCCACGGGGTGGTCAGGGGCGGGATCTTGGCCGGTGCGGCGTGTGCCCGGGGTGCGGGCGCGGCGAACACGCTGGCGACCAGGGCGATGATCAGCAGCAGGGGCAGGGCGGGGCGGATGGGGACCTGACGTGTCATGCCGTCTCCGGGGGACGAGTCGCCACGGGCGGTCCAACTGGCCCGAAGCGCGCTGGCGGTGGGCGGTCGGGTGGTCACTCGACGAGGGACGGACGTCATCAACGGATGTCGGCGGGATTTCCATCAACGAGCAATGGCAATCGTATTGACATCCATCACCACCCGTATAACGTTATAGAGGCACGGCGGACGTCCCGTCAATCCTTGTTTGTCAATGTCTGCTCAGGTCGTCATCGACCACCACACCTCGGCTACGGCCGAGCGATGATGCGCGCCCACGCGTGTCCCGGCTCGGCCGTCGCCCCACCCACCGCGTATGAGGAGTGATCAGATGAGCACCAGAAACCAAGCTTTGGTACGTGTTCCGCTCGTGCTGCTCGCCGCGACGGCGTTGCTGGCCGGGTGCACCAAGAGCGAGAGCGACGGTACGCCGGAGCCGGCCGGCAGCGAAGGTCAGCAGGTGGTGGCCACCGGGACGCCGACCGGCGCCGGCTGCACCCTGAACCAGTACGGCGCGTCGAAGCTGGACCTCAAGGACGCCGTGGTCGGCTTCTCGCAGTCCGAGAAGGAGGCCAACCCGTTCCGGATCGCCGAGACCGCGTCCATCCGCGACGAGGCCGCCAAGCTCGGGGTCAAGAAGCTGCTGGTCACCAACGCGCAGTCGCAGTTGTCCAAGCAGATCAGCGACATCCAGGACATGCTGGCCCAGGGCGCGCAGTTCCTCATCGTCGCCCCGCTCAACAGTGACGGCC
Organism: Micromonospora vulcania; assembly: GCF_042658605.1. Taxonomy (NCBI): domain Bacteria; kingdom Bacillati; phylum Actinomycetota; class Actinomycetes; order Micromonosporales; family Micromonosporaceae; genus Micromonospora; species Micromonospora vulcania. The sequence continues at coordinate 269,398 of NZ_JBHSQS010000007.1, forward strand.
TGGAGCCGGCGCTGCAGGCGGCCGCGGCCAAGAAGGTTCCGGTCCTCACCATCGATCGCAAGATCACCGCGTCCAGCTGTAAGGACTACCTCGCCTTCCTCGGCTCGGATTTCGTGCAGCAGGGCAAGCGGGCCGCCGACGCGATGATCAAGGTGACCGGCGGCAAGGGCAAGGTGGCGATCCTGCTCGGCGCGTCCGGCAACAACGTGACCACCGACCGCACCAGCGGCTTCGTGGACCAGATCAAGGCCGCGGGCCCCGGGCTGGAGATCGTGGCCCAGCAGACCGGCGAGTTCGCCCGGGACAAGGGCCAGGCGGTGATGGAGCAACTCATCTCCAGCAACCCGGAGATCACCGCGGTCTACGCCGAGAACGACGAGATGGCCCTCGGCGCGGTGACCGCACTCCGATCGGCCAGCAAGAACCCGGGCAAGGACGTCAAGATCGTCTCGATCGACGGAACCCGCAACGCCGTCCAGGGAATCATCGACGGCACCATCAACGCGGTCATCGAGTCCAATCCGCGGTTCGGGCCACTGGCCTTCAAGACCGCCCAGGACTTCTACGCCGGCACCGCGATCAGCGAGAACGTCATCATCTCCGACCGGCAGTACGACGAGACCAACGCACGGGAATCCCTCGCCAGCGCCTACTGACCGTACGTCCCAAGGGGTTCTTCGCATGACAGAGGCAGCGGTGCCGCCCGTGCTGCAGGTGCGGGCGGTCACCAGACGGTTTCCTGGCGTACTCGCCCTGGACCGGGTCGACCTGACCCTGCTGCCGGGCGAGGTGCACGCGCTGGTCGGCGAGAACGGCGCCGGCAAGTCGACGCTCATCAAGGTCGTCACCGGTGTCTACCGACCGGACGGTGGCACGGTCCACTACCTCGGCCAGCCGGTCGCCTTCGGGCGGCCGCTGGACGCGCAGCGGGCCGGGATCTCCACGATCTACCAGGAGGTCAACCTCATCCCGCTGATGAGCGTGGCGCGCAATCTGTTCCTCGGTCGCGAGCCACGGCGATACGGCCTGATCGACCTCGGGCGGATGAACCGCCAGGCCGACGTCATCCTCGCCGGCTACGGCATCGACGTCGACGTCACCCGCCCGCTGCGGTCGTTGAGCCTGGCCGCGCAGCAGATGGTCGCGCTGGCCCGCGCGGTCGCCGTCGACGCCAAGGTGCTGATCATGGACGAGCCGACCTCGTCGCTGGAGCCGCGCGAGGTCCAGACCCTGTTCCGGCTGGTTCGACAGCTCAGCGCCGCAGGGATCGCCATCGTCTACGTCAGCCACCGCCTCGACGAGCTGTACGAGCTGTGTGACCGGGTGACCGTCCTGCGCGACGGTCGGGTCGTGCACAGCGGTCCGCTGGCCGAGGTGGACCGACTGCGGCTCGTCGCGCACATGCTGGGTCGGGACCTCGTCCAGGTCCAGCGTGACGGCCTGACCGCGTTCACCGACGACCGGCAGACGGTCGCCGCGGCCCCGGTGCTGCGGGCGCAGGGGCTGACCAAACGGCACCTGCTCGACGACGTCTCCCTCACGGTGGCACCGGGAGAGGTGGTGGGCCTCGGTGGCCTGCTCGGCTCGGGCCGGTCGGAGACCGCGAAGGCCATCGTCGGCGCCCTACCGCTGGACTCGGGCACCGTCACGGTGGATGGTCGACGGCTGCGGCGCATGTCGCCGGCCACCGCCCTGCGCGCCGGGGTGGCGCTCCTGCCCGAGGATCGCAAGGCCGAGGGGATCATTCCGGACCTCTCGGTACGGGAGAACATCGTCCTGGCGGCGATGCCCCGCCTCGCCCGGGCCGGCGTGGTCAGCCGTTCCCGGCAGAACCGGATCGTCGACATCTTCATCACACGCCTGCGGATCCGCGCGTCCAGCCCCGAGCAGCGGGTCGGCGAGCTGTCCGGCGGCAACCAGCAGAAGGTGCTGCTGGCCCGGTGGCTCTGCCTCAACCCACGGCTGCTGCTCCTGGACGAGCCGACCCGGGGCATCGACGTCGGGGCCAAGGCCGAGGTGCAGAGGCTCATCGTGGAGCTGGCCCGCGAAGGGCTCGCCGTGGTGCTGATCTCGTCGGACCTGGAGGAGCTGGTCGAGGGGGCCGACCGGGTGGTGGTGCTCCGGGCCGGCGCGGTGGTCGGTGAACTGACCGGCGACGACGTCTCGGAGCAGGCCATCATGGCCAGGCTGGCCGCCGACAAGGAGGACGGCGATGACAACCGTTGAGCCGGAGCTGCGCGTGCGCCGGCCCGTCGACCGGGCCACGCTGACCCGGTACGTCCAGGACTACGGCGTCTACGCCGCCGTCCTGGTCCTGCTGCTGTTCAACGCGGCGTTCACCGACAACTTCCTCCAGGTCGCCAACCTGCGTACGCAGCTCGTGCAGGTCGCCCCGGTGCTGATCGTCGCGCTGGGCATGGCCCTGGTGATCGGCAGCGAGGGCATCGACCTGTCCGTCGGTTCGGTGATGGCGCTCGCCGCCGCCGTACTCCCGCTCTATCTGGGCTTCGGCGTGTGGCCGGCGGTCGGAATGGCGCTGCTCGTCGGGGCGGTGGCGGGCGTGGTCAACGGCACCCTCGTCGCGGTGGTGGGCCTGCAACCCATCGTCGCCACCCTGGCCCTGCTGGTCGCGGGCCGTGGCATCGCGCTGGTCGTCGCCGACGGCCAGCTCAAGCAGATCCGTAATCCCGACCTGCTGGCGCTGGGCAGCGGGGAGGTGCTCGGCGTACCCGTGGTGGCGTTGGTCGCCGTCGTGCTCGCGGTCGTCGTCGGCGCCGTCGTCAACCGCACCACGTACGGCCGGCAGTTGGTGGCGGTCGGCGGCAACCGCGCGGCGGCCCACCTCGCCGGCCTGCCGGTCCGGCGCATCCTGGTCGTCACCTACGTGCTCTGCGGTCTGTTAGCCGGGCTGGCCGGCGTCCTCGCGACCGCCCGCCTCACCGCCAGCGACCCCTCGGCGATCGGCAACCTGATCGAGCTGTCGGCCATCACGGCCGTCGTCGTCGGGGGGACACCGCTGGCCGGCGGCCGGATCCGGATCCCCGGCACGGTGGCCGGCGCGCTGCTCATGCAACTGCTGCGGGCCACCATGATCAAGCATGACCTGCCCGACTCGACGGCGCAGATCGCGCAGGCCGTCATCATCCTGCTCGCCGTCTATCTCGCCCGGCAGCGGAGGACACGATGACCGGTAGCACCGACACACTGACGACTGTGGACGCCGTCCAGCGTCCGCGCTCCCGGGCGGCCACCAGCGAGCGGGTCGCCGCTCTGGCCCAGCGCCACGGAGCGCTGGGGGTGCTCCTGCTCGCGTGTCTCGTGTCGGCCGTGCTGTTCCCGTCCTTCGGCAGCCGGGACAATCTCGTCGGCATCGCCATCCAGTCGGCCACGCTGATCATCGTGGCGCTCGGCATGACCTTCGTGATCATCAGCGGCGGGATCGACCTGTCGGTCGGCTCGGTCTTCGCCCTCGGCGGTGTGCTCGCCGCGTGGGCGGCACAGTGGGGTCCGCTGGCCGCCGTCGGACTACCGCTGCTGGTCTGCGGCGCGATCGGCCTGATCAACGGCCTGGTGATCGCCCGCAGCGGCCTGGAACCGTTCATCGTCACGCTGGCCAGCCTGCTCGGGGCGCGCGGGCTGCTGCTCGCGGTCACCGACGAGGGTGCGAAGACCTACCTCGTGCCGCGGGACTCGGGGCTGCTCGACGTGGGCCGCGGCACGGCCCTCGGCATCGGGTACCCGGTCTTCGTCGCACTGCTGCTCTGCGTGCTCGGCGCGATCCTGCTGCAACGCAGTCGCTACGGGCAGGCCCTCTTCGCGATCGGCGGCAACGCCGAGGCGGCGGCACTGATGGGCCTCCCGGTCGCCCGGGTCAAGATCCTCACGTACCTGCTGAGCGGGCTGCTGGCCGGCCTCGCCGGCGTCCTCAACGCCGCGCGACTCGGCTCCGGAGTCACCATTCTCGGTGTCGGCCTGGAGCTCGACGCCATCGCGGCCGTGGTGATCGGCGGCACACTGCTGATCGGTGGGGCCGGCAGTGTCAGCGGAACGCTGTGTGGAGTCCTGTTGCTGGGGGTCATCCAGAACGTGATCAACCAGATCGGTAACCTCACGTCCTCGATCCAGTCGGTGGTGAGCGGAGCCTTCCTGGTGGTGGTCGTCGTGACGCAGACCTACCTGAGCCGCGTGCGACGGCTTCGGTGAGCGCGCCGTTCCGCCACTGGCCGGTGGCACCCGGAAGGGCCGGTGGATGGGCGTCAGCCTGAAGGACATCGCCGAACGCGCCGGTGTCTCGCTGGCCACCGTCTCCAACGTCGTCAACGGGTACCGGCCGGTGGGAGAGCACACCCGCCAGCGGGTGCAAAAGGCGATCGACGAACTCGGCTACAGCCCCAACCTCAGCGCCCGGCACCTGCGCCGGGGGCGTACCGGCCTGATCGCTCTGGCCATCCCGGAGCTGAACAACCCCTACTTCGCCGAACTCGCCGAGATCGCCATCCGGGAGGCCGCCGGGCACGGCTACACGCTGGTAATGGAGAACACCGCCGCCGACCGCGAGGTCGAGCTGCAACTCCTGGAGGGCTCCCGGCGGCACATCATCGACGGCCTGATCTTCAGCCCGGTCCGGATCGGTCGGGAAGAGGTGCTGGCCCGCACGGCCGACAGTCCACTGGTGCTCATCGGCGAGGGCGTCTACGACGTGCCGCACGACCACATCGCCATCGACAACGTCGCCGCGAGCCACGCCGCCATCGCGCACCTGGTGGCGATCGGCCGCCGTCGGATCGCGTTCATCGGCGCGGCACCCAGCGGCGACCGACAGTCGGCGAACCTGCGTATGCGCGGCTACCGGGAGGCCCTCGCGGCCGCCGACCTGCCGTTCCGCCCCCGGCTGGTTGCCCACACCGACGAGTTCGGCCGACTCGACGGCATGCGCGCCATGCGGGCCCTGCTCGCGCTGCCCGAACCCCCGGACGCGGTGTTCGCCTACAACGACCTGACCGCCATCGGCGCGCTGCGGGCGCTCGCCGAAGCTGGCCGCCGGGTGCCGGACGACGTCGCGCTGGTCGGCATCGACGACATCGAGGAGGGACGGTTCAGCACCCCGACCCTCACCACCATCGCGCCGGACAAGGAGGAGATCGGCCGTCTCGCGGTGCGTCGTCTCGTCGCCCGGATCGAGGGTACGGAGGTCGCGGCGCCGCTCACCGTGCAGACGCCCTTCCGCCTCATCCGCCGGGAGAGCACCCGTACGCCGGGAACCTGATCACCAGCGGTGGTGCTGGTGGCCGGATAATCCATCGCCCCGTGGGCGCCGAGATGCTACGAAGGGGGCGTGCCCGACCTGACAAGCTCCCTTGACGCCACCGCCCTGGAGACTCCGCGGCTTCTGTTGCGCCGCTGGCGAAGCGATGATCTGGACGGGTTCGCGGCGGTCAACGCGCAGCCCGAGGTGATGCGTTACATCCATGACGGCCGCACCCTGGACCGGGCCGCGACCGCGGCGCGACTGGCCACCTATCAGCGGCACTGGGACAAGCACGGCTTCGGCCTGTACGCGGTGCAGATCAAAGAGACCGGCGAACTCGCCGGCTTCACCGGACTGGCGGTGCCGACCTTCCTGCCCGAGATCATGCCGGCTGTGGAGATCGGCTGGCGACTCGGCAGCGCGTACTGGGGCCGGGGCCTGGCCACCGAGGCGGCCCAGGCCGTTGTCGCCCACACCCGCGCCGCGCTCGGCCTGCGGCGGCTGGTCAGCATCCACATCGTCGGCAACGAGGCGTCCGCGCGGGTGATGGTCAAGCTGGGCATGTCGCTGGAACGCGAGACCGTGCAGCCGGACACCGGCCGCCAGGTCCGGGTCTACGCGCTGGACCTGTAATAAGGACTCGGCACCATCGCGCTACCCTCGCACGACGGGCCTGAGGCCCGAGGCGGGCGAGTCCTCGGATCGCTGACGCTCTCAGCCCCGGACGTTGCTGGACCAGCCGTCGGCGTCATCGAGGTCGTCGACGAGCGCGGCCGGGGCGCGCATCCGCCACGCGTCGGTCACCAGCTCCCGCAGGCGTACGAGGTCCACCTCGGCCAGGCGCAGCATCACCAGCGGAAAGCCGTCGTAGCCGGGCGTGGTGAAGAAGAGGTCGGGCTCGCCGAGCAGGAGTGCCTGCTTCTCGGCCTCGTCGCCGACGAACAGCACCGCGACATCGGTGCGGATTCGGCGCGGCTTCCCGGGCCTACGCTCGGGATACGACCAGACGAACCCCTTGTCGGCCACCCGAAAGTCGAAGCCCTCGCTGTCGATCTCCACCGCGTGGGGCAGGGCCAGGGCGAGGCGGCGTACGTCGTCGGCGTCAGCCACCGAGACCCCGCACAGAGCGCACCATCCGCATGTGCCGAGGCTACGCGTTGGCGCGGACCCGTGGGAGCGGGTCCGTCGGCGTCTGTGACATGCCCGAAACGCGGTCTTGACGGCGCGCAGACATCGGAGGTTAACTGCCTCAACGATATGGGTCGATGCCCTCCGGCATCCCCCGTACCGCCTCAGCCGAGCATCGGCGGCCCGGCTCCGTACCACCGCCAACCCGGCCTCGGCGGGCCCGCACGCCAGTGGTGTGCCCGCCCGGGTCGACGCTCAGCAGAGGAGTAGAGCATGCGTTCCCGTGCGTTAGCACTCATCGCGGGTCTGGCCGTGTTGCTGGCCACCCTGGTGGCCCCGCCGGCCCCGGCCTCGGCAGCACCGCTGACCAAGGTCCTGGTGTTCAGCAAGACCGCCGGATTCCGTCACTCGTCCATCCCCAACGGCATCGCGGCCATCCAGCAGCTCGGGTCGGCGAACGGGTTCACGGTGACGGCGACCGAGGACGCCGGTCAGTTCACCACCGCCAACCTGGCGCAGTACCAGGCGGTGGTCTTCCTGTCCACGACGGGCGACGTTCTCAACGCCACCCAGCAGACGGCCCTGGAGTCCTACCTCGGCTCCGGAGGCGGATACGTGGGTGTCCACGCCGCGGCCGACACCGAGTACGACTGGCCGTGGTACGGCGGGCTGGTGGGCGCGTGGTTCAGCTCGCACCCGGCGATCCAGACCGCCACGATCCGGGTCGAGGACCGGTCGAACCCGTCCACCGCCCACCTGGGTGACACCTGGGTCCGCGCCGACGAGTGGTACAACTACCGCACCAACCCCCGGCCGAACGTGCGGGTCCTGGCCAGCCTCGACGAGTCGTCGTACAGCGGCGGCAGCATGGGTGACCACCCGATCACATGGTGCAAGGCGTACGGAGGCGGCCGGGCCTGGTACACCGGGCTCGGGCACACCGAGGAGTCGTACAGCGATCCGAACTTCACCCGGATGCTGCTCGGCGGCCTGCGGGTCGCCGCGGGCGCCGTGGCGGCCGACTGCACGCCGCGCACGACGACCCCGCCGCCCAGCGGCTCCAGCCTGCGCGCCCGCGCCAACAACCAGTACGTCAGCGCGCCGAGCGCCACCACCTCGCTGATCGCCAACAAGAGCACCGCCGGCACCACCGAGCGGTTCGACGTGGTCGACCTCGGCGGCGGCAACGTGGCGTTGCGTGCCAAGGCCAACGGCCTGTACGTCGCGGCGGAGAACGCCGGCGCGGCCCCGCTGATCGCCAACCGGGGCGCCGTCGGCGCCTGGGAGACCTTCCAACTCGTCCGCAACTCCGACGGCACGGTAAGTCTCCGGGCGGTGGTCAACAACCAGTACGTCGTGGCCGAGAACGCGGGTGCCGCCGCGCTGATCGCCAACCGGGCCGCCATCGGTCAATGGGAGAAGTTCGACCTCGTCACCGGCTGACAATCGCGCCACACCACCCCCACCGTCGCCACCATCCGGTCGGGGCGCGCCCCCGCGCGCCCCGCCCCTGGTCGTCGAGAAAGGACGATCATGCGTGCTCATCCCCGGCGCTGGCCCCGGGCACTCGTCGCGGCGCTCACCGCCGCCGCGAGCGTGACCCTGGCCGTAGCCGCCCCGTCCACCGCCCAGGCGGCTGTCATCCCCGCCGCCGACTACCAGCAGGTCGCTCTGGCGACCGGCGGGGCGGAGCTCGGCGAGGCCATGTCCCTGGCCGTCATGCCCAACCGTTCGGTGATCCACACGGCCCGCAACGGCACCGTGCGGGTCACCGACGCGGCCGGCAACACCAAGGTCGCCGGCACCCTCTCGGTCTACACCCACGACGAGGAGGGTCTGCAGGGCGTCGCCGTCGACCCCAACTTCGCCAGCAACCGGTACGTCTACCTCTACTACTCGCCAACGTTGAGCACTCCGGCCGGGGACGCGCCGGCGAACGGGACCGCCGCGGACTTCGACCGGTGGAAGGGGCACCTGCGACTGTCCCGGTTCACCCTGAACGCCGACGACACGCTCAACATCGGCAGCGAGCGGATCATGCTCCAGGTCGACAACGACCGGGGTCAGTGCTGCCACGTCGGCGGTGACATCGACTTCGACGCCGCCGGCAACCTGTACCTGACCACCGGGGACGACACCAACCCGTTCGAGTCGAACTCGTACACGCCGATCGACGAGCGCACCGACCGCAACCCGCAGTTCGACGCCCAGCGCTCCTCGGGCAACACGAACGACCTGCGGGGCAAGGTGCTGCGGATCAAGCCGCAGGCGGACGGCTCGTACACCATCCCGTCCGGCAACCTGTTCCCGCCCGGCACGGCCCGGACCCGTCCGGAGATCTACGCGATGGGCTTCCGGAACCCGTTCCGGATGAGCGTGGACAAGCCGACCGGCATCGTCTACCTCGGTGACTACGGCCCGGACGCCGGCGGGGCCGACCCGAACCGTGGCCCCGGCGGTCAGGTCGAGTTCGACCGCATCACCGGGCCCGGCAACTACGGCTGGCCGTACTGCACCGGCACCAACACGACGGCCGAGACGTACAACGAGTACACCTTCCCGTCCGGGCCGTCGCAGGCCAAGTACAACTGCACGAGCGGGCCGACGAACAACTCGTTCCGCAACACCGGCCTCACCACGCTGCCCGCGGCGAAGCCGAGCTGGATCCGGTACGGCGGTGAGGCGGGCTCACCGCCGGAGTTCGGCGGCGGCTCGGAGTCGCCCATGGGTGGACCGGTGTACCGGTACAACGCCGGGCTCAACTCCAGCGTCAAGTTCCCCGCGTCGCTGGACGGCCAGTTCTTCGCCGGCGAGTACGGTCGCCGGTGGATCAAGGCGATCGCGGTCAACGGCGACGGCTCGCGCGGGGAGATCTCCAACTTCCCGTGGACCGGTACGCAGGTGATGGACATGGCCTTCGGCCCGGACGGCGCGCTCTACGTGTTGGACTACGGCACCGGGGCGAACGACCAGGCGCTCTTCCGGGTCGAGTACATCGGCGGCGGTAACCGCAGCCCGGTCGCGGTCGCGACGGCGAACCCCACCTCGGGATCGAACCCGCTCACCGTGAACTTCTCCTCGGCCGGCAGCTCCGACCCGGAGGGCGGGGCGCTGAGCTACCTGTGGACCTTCGGCGACGGTACGACCTCGACGGCGGCCAACCCGACCAAGACGTACACCACCAACGGCACGTACACCCCGACCCTGCGGGTCACCGACCCGACCGGCCTGTCCGGTACGGCGAGCCCGGTGGTCACGGTCGGCAACACCGCGCCCACGGTGACGCTCACCGTGCCCAACAACGGGCAGCTCTTCAACTTCGGTGACACCGTGCCGTTCCAGATCACCGTGAGCGACCCGCAGGACGGCACCATCAACTGTGGTCGGGTGACCCTCAACTACGCGCTGGGCCACGACAGCCACGCCCACCAGATCACCTCGAAGACCGGTTGCAGCGGCACGATCACCATCCCGGTGGACGGCGAGCACGACGCGGCGGCCAACGTCTTCGGCGTCTTCGACGCCTCCTACACCGACAACGGTGGGCTCACCACGCACAGCATCAAGACGCTCCAGCCGAAACACCGGCAGGGTGAGCACTTCGGCGCCCAGTCCGGCGTCCAGCTCGCCGACCACGCCAGCGCCGAGGGCGGCCGGACCGCCGGCTTCATCGAGAACAACGACTGGATCTCGTACCAGCCGTACCACCTGGCCAATGCCACCCAGTTCAGCGCGCGGGTCTCCTCGGCGGGTGCCGGCGGCACCATCGAGGTACGCGCCGGATCGGCAACCGGCACCCTGCTGGGTACCGTCACCGTCCCGGTCACCGGCAGCTGGGAAACCTTCACCACCGTCTCCGGCGGCATCACCAACGCGCCCGCCGCGACGACCACGCTGTACCTCGTGTTCAAGGGCGGGGCCGGGAACCTGTTCGACGTCGACTCCTTCACCTTCACCACCGGCTCGGGTGGCGGTGGCGGGGCGGTCAGCCTGCGGGCGCAGATCAACAACCAGTACGTGTCGGCCGACAACGGCGGTGCCGGACCGCTGATCGCGAAGGCCACCACCGTCGGGCTGGCCGAGCAGTTCGACCGGGTCGACGCCGGTAACGGCAACATCGCCCTGCGCTCACGCGTCAACGGCATGTACGTCTGCGCCGAGAACGCGGGCGCTGAGCCACTGATCGCCAACCGTGCGGCGATCGGTGCGTGGGAGACCTTCCAGCTCATCAACAACTCCGATGGGACGGTCAGCCTCCGTGCCGTGGTCAACAACCAGATCGTGACCGCGGAGAACGCCGGGGCGGCACCGCTGATCGCCAACCGCACGGCGGTCGGGCCCTGGGAGAAGTTCACGCTGAACAGCTGATGGACAGCGGGCCCGGCATGGTCGACCACCATGCCGGGCCCGCGCTCCGTCCAGGGCGGCGACAACCAAGCTGCCAATCGGTGCCCCAACCGGAACGGCCTCTGGTTCGTCCAAGATGCTGAGGACAACACCGAGGGGACCCTGTTGTGGCCGGTTGGGAGCGAGTGCTGACGGATCTCGTCAGCACCAGAGGCGCGGCGCTGAAACGCTACGCCTTCCTGCTCTGCGGCAATGACAGCGACGCCGAAGACCTGGTGCAGGACGCGTTGGTGCGGGCGTTCACCCGGCCGCGACGCGACGAGATCGACAACCCCGAGCAGTACGTTCGCAAGGCCGTGCTCAACCTCTACCTCGACCGGGTCCGCCGGCGCGGCGTGTGGCGGCGGGTGATGCCGTTCGCGGTGGCACCGGATCGGATCGACGACGACTCACGTGCCGTTGATGCCCGACACGACCTCCGGGCCGCGCTCCTGGCGCTCACCCCACAACAGCGGGCGTGTGTCGTCCTCTATTACCACGTCGATCTGCCCATTCCAGAGATCGCCGCGCAACTCGGCTGCGGCGCCGGCACGGTGAAACGCCACCTGCACGACGGGAGACGCCGCCTGGCCGGGCTGCTGAACGACGACACCAGGGAGGACGACAGTGCCGTCCGATGATCGTCTGTGGCGGGAGCGGCTGGCGAGCCTGGCAGACCGGGCGGCTGCGCCGTCGTTCACGACCGATCGCCTGCGCGCACGTGTCCGGCGACGGCGCACTCTCCTGGCGGCCGGCACCGGCGCGGCGTCGATCTTGGTGGTTTCGTTGGTGACGGTCGCCGCGGCCGGGATCGTCGGCGGCGGTGATCCGATCACCGGTACGGGCGCCACGCCTGGGCCGGCGACGTCCACCGGGCCCACCGCCACCACCGGAAAAGAGCCTGAGGTGTACGTCTGCGGCGACCGCTACGACCACCCCGGTTCAACTTCGGCAGGCATCCTCACCGCAGGGGTGTCCTCGGTGGTCAAGGTGAGCGGCGACTCGGGTCCCGCGATAACGGTGACATTCGCCGCCACGCGGGCGGTCCAGGTGGCCTCCAGCCCGCCATCGCTCCTTCAGGTGCTCTACCTGAAGGACGGCGTCATTGTCGGCGGAGGACCGATGCTCAACCCGCCGGGCGACACCAGCGGCCAGGGCGTCGACGCGATCCGCGACGGGTTCGATCTCGCTCCCGGCAAACCTCACGAACAGCAGCTCGGCCCGCGCGAGACGCTGTGCCCGTCCCTGACCTGGTCCGAGATCTGGGCCAGCCCAGATCGCTACGAGGTCGCGGTGGTGCTCGGCCCGGTCGAAGAGCGCGGGGAGGAGCTGACTCTCGGTGTTCCGCTCCCGCCCTCGGTCGCCTCGCTGGTGGTGAAAGCGGCACTGCCGGGCTGAAACGACGCTCTCCGCGCGGGCCTGTAGTCGGGGCTGCGCGGGGAGAGCGTCGATGCCAGAGTCAGGACCACCAGCGTGATCAAAATTCTAGGAGCGTGACTGCTGTGCGGCTGCGCCAGTTCGGCGATGGGAATTGTCGACCGGCCCGATGTCGCTCTGCGCGTTGCAGGCATCGACGCGCCATTCCCAGAGGCAGGATTGGCGTACCACCGATCGGCCTTTAGTGGTGAACGGCGATTTGCTGCAGGGGTGCTTTACCTCGGCCCGTAAGCGCGTGTCACCCGGGATCCGAAGTGGATGTAAGGCTGAGGTGGCATCCGTGTTCGGCCGATATGTTGGTCCGCATGGCGTACCGGAACTACACGGCCGATGGCAGCTACTGGACAGTTCGCAAGCAGGGCTCCATCTACTGGGTCGTCCGCATGCGTCGCGTCAACGGTTCCTATGAGTGGCTGGAGACCTGGGGTGGTTACGAGCGCGCTGGCGCCGCCGCCGGTGCGGCGGCACAACTCGCCTACAACCAGGCTCGGGAGGACGTGCTCAAGGAACTGGTTGGGACCCTGCACACCGCGTTGGACAGAGCCGGCCTGGGGGCCTTGCCCACCCCCGCCCCGGTGCGGCCCCCCGACCGGTCGCAGCTTCCGGCGGCCGCCGAACTGGACGAACCTGAGGATTGACCACGGGTAGGCGGGCGAATGCTGTTGGTAGAGGCGGAACACGAGGTCGAGGTGAATCCGGATCTGCTGCCCGCGACGCTCGCCCGCGACGGCGTCGTCCTGATCGAGCAGGGGACCGTCGCAGAGGTCAGGGCTCTGCTCGATCGCTGGACGGTCCCGGTCGACCATCCGCACCAGGTGGCCGACGGGCTGACCGTCATCGCGCCTCGGGTCCGCAGCGACGTTAGTGACAACGAGGCTGGCTTCACCGACCTCCCCCTGTCTCCGCACACTGATCGCAGCCTGCACGTGCAGCCGCCCAGCGTGCTCGCCACGCTGATGCTCGCTCCGGCAACGACCGGCGGAGTCACCACACTGGTGGACGGCGCCCGGCTACTGATGCTCGTCCGCCAGCGGGCAGAGGACGCGGCAGTTGCTCGTCTGCGGCTGAGGACGACGATCGGCCAGCCCGGCCCACCGGTGGTTGAGTTCATCCCCGGCCACGCCCGTATTCGATACCGCGACGACCGGATCGCCGGCCCGCACAGCCCCGATGGGCGTACCGATCTCGTGGCCGAGGTTCGTCGCCTGACCTCCGAGACGACGCGATATCTGCACCTGAGCGTGGGCGACGGCTACCTTGTGCACAATCACCGATTCCTGCACGGGCGGACGGCATTCACCGGGGATCGTAGGCTGGTGCGGTTCCTGGCGAGAGTCAACAGCGACCATCCGTACGCATGGTTGAACCGGGGGTTTCCGATTGCGAGTTCCTAAACCGCGCCCGGTGGCCTCGTCGCCGCAGAGCCGCGCCCACCTCGTCGCCGCGCTGTCGAAGGTGCCGTCGCCGTCGGACCTGGCCTTTCCGCAGGCAGTCCGGGCCGTTATCGAGCCGTACCCCGATCCCGAGCCGCTGCTGCGAGCCATCCTCGACGACCACACCGTTCGCACCCGGTCCCGGTTCGCCGCACTCTATGCGCTCCTGCTGCGGTTGCGACGCGAGGAACGCCATGCCGAGTACGGCTCGGTCGTCCGGGACCACGAAGGCGAGTTTGGAGCCGAGCCGTACTTCCATACCTTCCGCGCGATCGTGGCCCGGGCCAAGGGTGGTGATCAACGACGCACGCGATCGAGGGCTGCACTACCTGGAGAAGCTGATCAGGGACGCAGAAAGCAAACCCGGCAGTGGCGTCGGTCGGTTCAAGCGGGCCGACGACATCGCGGCTCTCCTGCTGGCCCCGAGCTGACACCGCACCCATGGAAGGATCGCCCGCATGACCGAGCGACCGCCGTACCTGGTGGAGAGAAACCCGGGGTACGTCGAATACCAGCTGCCGATCTCGGTCAAGCTCGTCATCGATCACCACGGCCGAGTGCCGCTGTTGCGCAACGAGCGTGACGAGTGGGAGTTGCCCGGCGGCAAGCTCGAAGTGGGCGAGACACCCGAGGACGGCGTCTGCCGGGAAGTCGCCGAAGAACTCGGGTTGACGATCACGGAGGTCGACATCATCGACTCCTGGGTCTACGTGATCACGCCGATCCGGCATGTGTTCATCGTGAGCTTCGGCGCCACCTACGTCGGCGACGAGGCCCTCGTCTATTCCGCTGAGCACAAGGAACTCGGCGTGTTCACGTACGACGAGGTGCCTCATCTGCACATGCCCGAGCCGTACAAGCGGACCATCCAGCGCTGGCGTGAGCGCCGGCTGACGACGTAGCGAGTTCGGCTTGAGGTCGGCCTGCTTCGTTATCAGTCGTTACCCGCCGACGTGCTCCGCGCCCCTGCTCTGACACTCAAAGTTGGTCCGGCGGCCCGTACCTCGCCGATCGGTCGCGCCGCACCGACCGATCCCGAGCGAGTCCGCGATCGTCCCGGAGTTCGGGGTCGCACGCGGTACGGCCAGAACGCGGCGTACCTGGCTTCTATCCTCGACGTGTTCTCCGTACCACCACCGCTTGGAGCTGTGACAACGATGACCGCCTCGACCTTCCGCGCCCTGCACCACGATCGTGCCGCCGGCGACCCGCTCGTCCTGCCGGGGCCGTGGGACGCGGCCAGCGCCCGGGTCTTCGCCGACGCCGGCTTCCCGGCGCTCGCCACCCCGAGCGCCGGGATCGCCGCCTCGCTGGGTTACGAGGACGGGTCGACCCCGGCCGAGGAGATGTTCGCCGCAGTGGCGAGGATCGTGCGGGCCGTCTCCGTGCCGGTGTCCGCCGACATCGAGGGTGGCTACGGCCTCGCCCCCGCCGAGTTGGTCGAGCGGCTCCTGGAGGCGGGTGCGGTCGGTTGCAATCTGGAGGATTCCGAGGGGCACGCCACGCTCAAGGATCCCCAGCGGCACGCGGACTGGCTGGCCGAGGTGCGGGCCGAGGCGGGTGACGCCCTGTTCATCAATGCCCGCGTCGACACGTTCCTGTTCGGCTCGGGTGACCCGGCCGACGCCGTGGCACGGGCCGGTCTGTACGTGGCCGCCGGCGCGGACTGCGTGTACCCGCTGCTGGCGCCGACCGCGGCGTTTCCGGTGCTGCGCGAGGGCATCGCGGGCCCGATCAACATGGCCGCCGGGACCGACAAGGAGTCCGTGACCGAGCTGGCACGTCTGGGCGCGACGCGGATCACCTTCGGCCCGGGAATGCAGCGGTACGCGATCAGCGCGATCGGCGAACTCGCGGCGGGGCTGCGCGCGCCGAACTGACCAGGCCGGCAGCGGGCGCGAGCCGGTGCGACGCCGGGCCGGAGGTGTCGACACCTCCGACCCGGCACGCGTTGCGGTGGAGC
The DNA here is from genome assembly GCF_042658605.1 of Micromonospora vulcania. Classification (NCBI taxonomy): domain Bacteria; kingdom Bacillati; phylum Actinomycetota; class Actinomycetes; order Micromonosporales; family Micromonosporaceae; genus Micromonospora; species Micromonospora vulcania. The sequence goes on from NZ_JBHSQS010000007.1 coordinate 284,993, forward strand.
TGGGCCGGGGTGTCAGACGAGGTCGGCCTTCTCCAACGCGGTGCAGCAGGTGTCGACCATCAGACGGGTCACGGTGTACGGGTCGACGTTCGCGTTCGGCCGGCGGTCCTCGATGTAACCCTTCTGCTCGACCTCGACCTGCCACGGGATCCGCACCGAGGCGCCCCGGTCGGACACGCCGTAGCTGTACTGGCTCCACGGCGCCGTCTCGTGCGCCCCGGTCAACCGGGCCTCGACACCCGCGCCGTAACTGCGGATGTGCTCCAACGGCTTGTCGTCCCGACCCAACGACTCGCAGGCCTCGATGATCGCCGCGTAACCCGTACGCATCGCCTGGGTGGAGAAGTTGGTGTGCGCGCCAGCGCCGTTCCAGTCACCCTTGGCCGGCTTCGGGTCCAACGTCGCGGAGATACCGAAGTCCTCGGCGGTGCGGTAGAGCAGCCAGCGGGCGATCCACAGCTGGTCGGCGACCTCCAACGGCGAGAGCGGGCCAACCTGGAACTCCCACTGCCCCGGCATCACCTCGGCGTTGATACCGGAGATGGACAGCCCGGCGGCCAGGCAGTTGTCCAGGTGCTTCTCCACCACGGCCCGGCCGTGGATCTCGTCCGCGCCGACACCGCAGTAGTAGCTGCCCTGCGGCGCCGGGTATCCGCCGTCGGGGAAACCCAGCGGCCGCGTGCCCTGGAAGAACGTGTACTCCTGCTCGATACCGAACAACGGCTGCTGGGCTGCGAACCGCTCGGCCACCGGACGCAGCAGCGCCCGGGTGTTCGACTCGTGCGGCGTACCGTCGATGTTCAGGACCTCACAGAGCACCAGCAGGCTCGCGCCGCCCCGGATCGGGTCGGGGTAACTGGCCACCGGCTGCAGAACACGATCGGAGCTGTGACCCTCGGCCTGGTTGGTGCTGGAACCGTCGAAGCCCCAGACCCCCGGCTCGGCACCATCAGCGATGATCTTCGTCTTGGACCGCAGCTTCGCGGTCGGCTCGGTCCCGTCGATCCAGATGTACTCGGCCTTGTACGCCATGTGTTCCTTCTCCTGTGATCGGGCCACGGTTCGGCCCGGTGCAACGGTGATCGTACGAACGGGCCCGTCCGTACGAGGTGGGCGGCGATCGCCTAACCCACGAGGGCCGGCGCCGGTTGGAGCAGCGCCACGACGTGGTCGTGTGCTCCCCGCTCGGCGTCGGAGAGTGAGGTGCCTCCCCAGCGGTCGCGTATCGCCGGGTCGGCGCCGCGTTCCAGGAGGTACCGGACCACCTCGAGGTGTCCCTCCGAGGCGGCCAGGTGCAGCGCGGTCCTGCGGTCGTAGTCGGTGGAGTTCGGGTCCTTGCCCGTGGCCAGCGACATCCGGACGTAGTCCAGGTCGCCCTGGCTGGCGGCCCACAGCAACCGCATCGTCGACGCCACCTCCTCCTCGTTCTTGCCCCGGCGGGGGTCGCGCTTGCCGGAGACCTCACCGGCGGCGAAGGAGTCGTAGACGTGGAAGTTGAAGCGGCTCACCAACTCCTTGCAGAAGGCGACCCCGCGTACGGAGTTCCCCAGCGCGTCGAGGCGGGGCGACCAGACGCAGATGCCCATGACGCCGGGAACCACGATCATGAGACCGCCGGAGACACCGCTCTTGGCGGGTAGTCCGATCGCGAAGGCGAACTCGCCGGAGTAGTCGTACATTCCGCAGGAGGACATCAGGGACAGGCATTTGCGTACCGTGTCGGCAGAGAAGATCCGCTCCCCGGTGAGGGGATTGACCCCGCCGTTGGCGAGCGAGGCTGCCACGGTCGACAGCGACCGGGCGTCGACCTCGATCGAGCAGCACTGGAAGTAGAACTCCAACGTCTCGGTGAGGTCGGTGCCGTCCGGGAACGACTGGTGTTCGCGCATGAAGTAGCCGAGGGCGAAGTTGCGGTCGGCGGTCCGGCGTTCCGAGAGGTAGACGGCGTTGTTGAAGCCGACCGCCCCGCCGCCGGCCAGCCTGCGCCAGGTTTCGGCGACGTGGTCGAAGCGGTCGGCCATGTCGTAGTCGGGCCGCAGCATCGAGCAGCACATGATCGCCCCCGAATTGATCATCGGGTTGTGGGGGAGTCCGTCGCTGTTGAGCGTCAGCTCGTTGAAGCCGCGGCCGCTGGGCTCTCTGCCCACGTGCCGGTGTACGACGTCGGTGCCGTGCTCCTCGAGCGCCAGACAGTAGTTGATCGGCTTGCAGACCGACTGGACGCAGAACAGGGTGTCCGCGTCCCCGACCGCGAAACGTTGCCCGTCGGTGGTGCACAGGGCGATCCCGAACTTCTCCGGATCGACGCGTCCCAACTGGGGGATGTAGTCGGCGACGTGCCCGCCGTCGATGCTCCTGAGCCCCTGGTAGATGGCGGCGATCTCGGTCTGGAGCGCGGCGAAGTCCGGGATGACGAAGTCACCCCGGATGGACTTCTCCACCACCCCACCGCCCTGCTTGCACAGGTCGATGAAGCGGTCGAGGTCGATCCGAGCCTGTCCCTCGGCGCCCGTCCCCTGCCGCAACCCGGCCCACACCTGCGCCACGCGTGGGTCCGTCTCGGAGATGCCCGACGCCCGCAGCCGGGTACCGAGCTCGGCCGTGGAGATGCGGCCCTCCGCGTCGACCCCGAAGGACGAGAACAGCTTGCCGTACTGCCCGACCGGGAACTCGTCACTCGTCGGCACGCCACCGAGGTCGTCGACCGGCGGTCGGACGAGCTCGCGCGGCGGTGGTCCGGGCTTCTTGGTTGCGGGCATCACGAGGTTCCAGTTTCTTCAGGGCGGCATCCGTCTCGCCGCGCGGCAGCGCGCCGGGGGACTCGCACCCCAACAGGCCCCCGGCGCGGAACCAGTCCCTACGCCCCGGGGACGTGGTCCTCGCCGTCAACTGCCGTAGCCCCCCTTGACCGGCAGAAGGGCGATTGCCGCACGACACCACCGATGCTCGCAGGCCGCAGATCCGCCGGCATCGGGAAGATTCCGCATCTTTCGCCGCGAGTGGCGCTGCGGCCCGCGGCCGGTTGCCGGTACGACTGGGAAGAAGTTCCTAGCCGGTGGGGGCCGTTCACGTCGAACGTCCCCGCTGTTCACCCTCGGGTGATCGGCTGGCCGAGAAGATCATCACCGGGCCGGTCCGACCCCTTCGACCCGGGCCCGGATCCGCACCACGAAAGGAACGGCCATGACGCCGTCGAGCCTCGTACGCCCGAGCCTGGCGCTGCTGCTCGCCGCAGGACTGAGCACGCTCGTCCTGCCGGCCGGCACCGCCCAGGCCGCGACCGCGACGACGCCCGCGCCCACGGTGAGCGCCCCGGTCACCGTCACCTCGACCGAGCAACTCGCCCCGGGCGTCACCTACGGCTCGTTCCAGGTCGACACGCCGCGTGGCGCCACCGTCGGCTACCTGCTCACCGCCGACCTGCGCAAGAACAAGGTCTCGGTGGGCCTGCTGCACCCCGACACCGTGGCGCAGCGCCAGGTCGTCTCGGCGATGACGAACGACCAGGGCGCCGTCGCCGGCGTGAACGGAGACTTCTTCAACATCAGCGAGACCCACGCCGGGGTCGAGCCGACCGGCTCGGCATCGGGTCCGGAGATCGCCGACGGCCAGGACCTGAAGTTCGCGGTGCCGACCGCCCAGCGCTTCGGCCCCGGCATCGCCCCCGGCACCTCGACCCGGGACGTGTTCGGTGTGGGCGTGAACGGCAAGGCCCGCGTCGACACCCTGAGCCTGACCGGTGAGGTACGCAGCGCAAAGGGCAGGATCGCCCTCAGCGGCCTCAACCAGTACGCGCTCCCGGTCGGCGGCGTCGGCCTGTTCACCGCCGCGTGGGGCACCGCCTCCCGGGTGCGCTCCACCTGCGGCAGTGACACCAGCCGCAACGACCCGTGCAGCACCCACACCTACGAGGTGACGGTCCGTCGCGGCGTGGTGACCGCGGTGGGCCAGGCGCCCGGTGCGGGCGAGATCCCCTGCGACGCCCAGGTGCTGGTCGGTCGCGAGGGCGGCGCGGACGTGCTCGACGACCTCGTCGTCGGTGACCGGGTGACGGTGCACGAGAATCTCGAATCCGACGCCAGGCCGAAGCTGACGTTCGCGATCGGCGGGGCGCCGATCCTGCGGGCGGGTGCGCCGCTGGCCGGGCTGGACACCAAGACCGCCGCGGTGCGTACCTCGGCCGGTGTCAGCGCCGACGGCAGGACGGTCTACCTCGTCGCGTTGGCCGGCCTCGCACCCGCCAGCGCCGGCTTCACGATCGCCGAGCTCGCCGACCTGATGCGTTCGCTCGGCGCGGACGCCGCGGTGAACCTGGACGGCGGCGGCTCCACCACGGTCGCCGTACGGGAGCCGGGCCAGGCGGCGGCCACCGCCCGCAACAACCCCTCGGGGGGCGTGGAGCGCGCGGTCGCCAACGGTATCGGCATCTTCGTCGGACGGTCATAAACAGTTTTGACGGTACGAATCATCGATCGTTGTTAACCGGTCTGTCCCAACGGCCCCGTCTTCTCCTACCTTTCGGCGCAGCCCACCTTGGAGGAGATGACCGTGTTACAACGACTCCCAGCCGCCGGCTTCGCGCTCGTCATGGCGCTGGCCGGGGCCATCGGCGTCGGTGGTCCGGCGCAGGCCGGACCGACCGGCACCATCCGGTACGCGGACGGCCCGAACGCGGTGGCCGACCGCTACATCGTCACGCTCAAGAGCACCGCGCTGGCGGCCACCGCCGTCGACGCCAAGGCCCGCGAGCTGACCGGCCGCTTCGGTGGCCGGACCCGGCACGTCTACGGCTCGGCGCTGCCCGGCTTCTCGGCGACCATGTCGGCGAAGCAGGCGCAGCGCCTGGCCGCGGACGCGTCCGTCGCGTCGGTCGAGCAGGCACAGCGGATCGGCGTGCAGGACACCCAGAACAATCCGCCGAACTGGGGCGACGACCGGATCGACCAGCGGAACCTACCGTTGAACCAGAGCTTCACCTACCCGGCCAACCCGGGCCAGGGGGTGACCGTCTACGTCCTGGACACCGGCATCAACGCCAACCACACCGAGTTCACTAGTCGGGTGAAGCCGGGCACCGACATGGTGGACAACGACAGCACCCCGCAGGACTGCCACGGGCACGGTACGCACGTCGCCGGAACCGCGGTGGGCACCACCTACGGCATCGCGAAGAAGGCCAGCGTGGTCTCCGTACGGGTGCTCAACTGCCAGGGCAGTGGCACCAACGACGACCTGATCGCGGGGATCAACTGGGTACGCACCAACGCGCAGAAGCCGGCGGTGGTGAACTACAGCATCGGCTGCGGCAGCCGGTGCACCAGCCAGGCCATGGACAGTGCCGTCACCAGCCTGATCAACTCGGGCGTGCAGTTCGTGCAGGCGGCCGGCAACTCCTCGGACGACGCCTGCTACTACAGCCCGCAGGCCGTCACCGCGGCCATCACGGTCGGTAACAGCACCAGCTCCGACGGGCGCAACAGCAGCAGCAACTACGGCTCCTGCCTGGACATCTTCGCCCCCGGCACGAGCATCGTGTCGGCGTCCTACTCCAGCAACACCGGCAGCGCCACGATGACCGGCACCTCGATGGCCTCGCCGCACACGGCCGGTGCCGCGGCGCTCTATCTGGGTGCCAACCCCACCGCGACGCCCGCCCAGGTCCGGGCCGCGCTGGTGAACAACGGCACCACCGGCAAGATCACCAGCCCGGGTACGGGTTCACCGAACGTGCTGCTCTACACCGGGTTCATCGGTGGCACCGATCCCGGTCCGGGGAACCCGTCGGTGACCAACCCGGGTAACCGGACCTCGGCGATCGGCCAGGCGGTCGACGTCCAGGTGCAGGGCAGCGGCGGCACCACCCCGTACACCTGGAGCGCCTCGGGGTTGCCGGCAGGCCTGACCATCGGCGCGTCCACCGGGCGGATCACCGGTAGCGCCACCACGGCGGGCACCTCGAACGTGACGGTCACCCTCACCGACGCGGCGAACCGGACCGCCCAGGCGACCTTCACCTGGACGGTGACCAGCGGTGGCGGCGGCTGCACGCCGGCGCAGGTCGTCGGGAACCCGAGCTTCGAGAGCGGTACCTCGCCGTGGACCGCGACGGCGAACGTGATCGGTACCTGGTCGCAGTACCCGGCCCGATCCGGGACCCGCAACGCCTGGCTCAACGGCGGCGGCGCGGTGCAGACCGACACCATCGCGCAGTCGGTGACGATTCCGGCGGGGTGTGCCAACGCCACGCTGCGCTTCTGGATCCGGATCACCACGGCGGAGTACGAGAACCTGGTCTACGACCGGCTGACCGTCACCCTCGGCGGCACCACCCTGGCCAGCTACTCGAACCTGGACAAGACCACCGGGTACGTCGAGAAGGTGGTCAACGTCGGCCAGTTCGCCGGGCAGACCGCCACCCTGACGTTCAACGGAGTGGAGGACTGGTCGTACCAGACCAGCTTCGTGATCGACGACGTGACGATCAGCGCGAGCTGATCGGCGTACCGGGACCGGGGTGAGCGGCTCGCGTCCCCCGCGGGCCGCTCACTCCCACTCCCAGCGCATGCCCACGATCCCCGGCGGCACGTCCGAGGCGATCAGGTGCGCGCCGTGGGTGGAGCCGATCCACGCCTCCCACACGCCCTGGTCCGGCGCGTTGAGGCCACGTCGCTCGAAGCGGTGACAGCGGGCCGGTACGGCGTCGTGGTCGAACTGCACCTGGAGCACGTACTCGCCGACCGGGGTGGCGAAGCCCCGGTAGTAGTTGTCGGTCGGGGCCTGTGAGTCGCTGAGAAACTCGTACTCGATCACCACGGTGTCGCCCTGGGCCAACATCCGGTCGAAGATGACCTCCGCGACCAGCAGGCCCGATTCGTGGTCGGAGCGGATCCGGCCGAGGCGGCAGTTGCGGACCGCGTTGATCCGGGTCGAGGCGCCCGGGTCGTCGGTGCGGAAGATGCCCACCGTCCGGGAGACCCGGTCGGTGTTGGCCCGCAGCACCTGCCGGCAGGTCAGGCTGATCTCCTGGCGCCGGTCGCCCACCAGGTAGAGGTCGTGCAGGCTGAGCCGGGTCAGCTCGTGGTACAACCACCGGTCCACCTCGGCGACCATCTTGGCCACGCTGGTGCCGTCGCTGAAGAGCCGGTCGATCTCGATGGTCCCGGGTGGTTGGCTCAGCCAGCGGCCCCGGGGCCGACGCGGTCCGAGTTGGACGATCAACGATTCGGCCGGCAGCGACAGGATCTCTTCGAGGAGTCGGACCGCCTTGATCGACTCTGGGCGTTCCGGTCGGCTGCGACCGCGCCGCCAGTAGCTCAACGTGGTGAGGCTGACGCTGACGCCGGACGCCGACAACTGCTCCTGGATCTCCTCCAGGCGGATTCCACGGTCCTCGATGGCCAGGTGCAGCGCCGCCGAGAACGGGCCGGTACGCAGCGCGTGCGCCAAGTCCCGCCCCAACTCGGTACGGGCCCTCTCCATGTCCGCTGAGTATTGTCACGCGACCGCCGTTGCGCCAGCGGTGTCGGCCGACTCAGGGCCGCTGCGGGCTCCAGGACAACGTCACCTCGAAGTTGCCCTCGGTCGCCGCCTTCGCCACCAGCCAGTTCGCCGTGCCGGTCACCTTCACACCGAACTTGACCTCGACCCCGTCCGGGGCCAACTCCCGTACCCGATCCAGCACCTGGCGCGCGGCGGCGACCGCGGGCCCGATCGCCTGCCGCACCTGGCCGGCGATGCTCTCTGCGCTGGCCGGCCGGAACCCCTCCACAGGCTCGATCTCGAACGACACGAACGTGGCTTCGTCGTCGTCCACGGCGTACGTCACGACCTGCGACGGCATCCGTCCACCTCTTTCACGCGGGTTGCACCTCGTCGATGCCGGCGAGAATGCGGACGGCCTGGTCCCGTACGGCGTCCAGGGTGATGCCGGACCAGTAGAGCACCTGTGCGGCCACGCCATCGCCCTCACTGATGAGGCCGAGCAGCAGGTGCTCGGTGCCGATGTGGCTGTGACCGAGCTGCAGAGCGTTGCGCAGGGCGAGTTCCAGGCTGAACTTCGTGGCCGGCGTGAAGAGGATGTGACCGCCCGGCTCGGTGTGACCGGAACCGATGATGTGGTCGACGCGGCGTCGCAGCTCGTCCAGTGCGGACACCTGGGTCTGCAGCACCTGGGCGGCCACCCCGGCTCCCTCACTGATCAGCCCGAGCAGGAGGTGCTCGGTGCCGATGTAGTCGTGCCTGTGCGACCGCGCCTCTTCCTGCGCGAGCACCACGCTGCGCCGGGCCCGGTCGGTGAACCGCTCGAACATCGTGACACCTCCACGGTCGCCGCTGCACTGAAGAATAGAGACGCGGCGCTACCTTGACGAGCCGTCCTATGCTCGTCAGACCTGCGGAGCGCACGCACGGGTGCGACCCCGGTCGCTCGGGCTGGGAGTGAAGCATGCGGACGATCGACGACCGACTTCGACCCCGTGACACCTGGACGGTGGCGATCCACTCCTCCGCCGAGGACGTCCAGCCGGTGGGGGCCGGGCTGGTCATCGACGAGCACCGCGTGCTGACCTGCGCACACGTGATTCCACGCGGAGTCGATCGACTGTGGCTGGCCTTTCCCAAGGCCGGGCTGCCGGCCACGTCCCGCGTCGCCGCGCGAACGACGCTCAGCTCGGCCCTGGGCGCCAGCACCGATGTCGCGGTTCTGACACTGGAGCAGAGCATTCCCGCCCAGGTCGAGCCTGCGCCACTGCGCCTCGTGACGCCCGAGGACCTGGTGGACCGCCGATGGTGGACGTTCGGATTCCCCACCGGTCAGCCGTGGGGCAGCGCCACGGCGGGCAGCGTGGACGCCGACCTGTCGTACGGCTGGGTGCGGCTGCTGACCGACGGCACCTATCCGTTGGCCCAGGGATTCAGCGGTGCCGCGATCTGGTGTCCCGAGTTCCAGGCTGTCGTGGGGATCGCCGGGCAGGCCGAGCTGTCCAGCGGCAACGGTCTCGCCCTGAGCCTGCACCACATCGACACCGAGTTCCCCACCGTCGGCCTGCGGGATCTCGCGTCCTGGAACGTGGCGGCGGCCGACGAGCAGGCGCAGTCGGCGTGGGGATGGTCGCTGTCCGTGGACCCGGAGGCCGGTCGACACTGGCGGCCCCGGGCACGTGGCGTCTCGGTGGACGCCGAATCGGGACACCGGTTCCGGGGTCGGCGCGCGGCCCTGACCGCGATCGTGGACTGGATGGCGCAGTCCGTCCCGGACCGGCGGGTCCTGGTCGTCACCGGCTCACCGGGTGTCGGCAAATCGGCGGTGCTGGGCCGGGTCATCACCACCGCGGACGCCGCCATCCGCGCGAGCATGGGCTCGGACGATGGCGGGGTGACGGCGCCGCTGGGAAGCATCGCGTGTGCCGTGCACGCCAAGGGCAAGACGGCGTTGGACGTCGCGGTGGAGATCGCCCGGGCCGCCTCGGTCGCCTTGCCGGACCGGGTCGAGGATCTCGCCGGATCCCTACGCCAGCGACTGACCACCAACCCCGTTGACCGGCCGTTCACCGTGGTGGTGGACGCCCTCGACGAGGCGTCCAGCCCGGACCAGTGTCGACTGATCATCAACGCGGTCCTGCTTCCGCTCGCCACGACGTGTGCGAGCGCCGGGGTGCGGGTGATCGTCGGCACCCGCCGCCGGGACGACGGCGGCGACCTGCTCGCCGCCTTCGCCGGCGCCGAACGGGTGATCGACCTCGACGCGGCCGCGTACTTCGAGATCGCCGACCTCGCCGCCTACGCCCAGGCCACCCTGCAACTCGTCGGCGACGAGCGGCCCGGCAGTCCGTACGCCGACGACACCGTGGCCGCCCGGGTCGCCGGTCAGATCGCCATCCTGGCGCAGGGCAACTTCCTGACCGCCGGACTGATCGCCCGGGCACACGGCCTGTACGACGAGCAACCTGTCGCCCTGGCGGACCTCGGCCCCACCGCCTCGGTCGCCATCGCGCTGCGGCAGTACATCGACCGGTTGGCCCCGGTCGGCAGCGGGCCGCCCCACCAGGCACTCACGGTGCTGGCCTTCGCCGAGGCACCGGGGCTGTCACTGGAGCTGTGGCGCACGGCGCTGTCGGCGTTCGGCGTCACGGTGAGCGCCATCGACCTGGCCCGCTTCGCGAAGTCGTCGGCCGCGAACTTCCTCATCGAGTCGACCGGCGACGATGCCACCCGCAACTATCGACTGTTCCACCAGGCGCTCAACGACACGTTGCTGCGCGTACGTGCCGAACTCGTCGACCGTCAGGTCGACGAACGTGCTCTGGCACGCGCCTTCATCGACGAGGGGCGCCGTACCGGTTGGGCAGCGGCCCCGGCCTACCTGCTGCGCTCCCTCGCCTTTCACGCCGACCGCGCGGGCCTGCTCGACGAGCTGCTGCTGGACGACAGCTACCTTGCCCGCGCCGACCTGCGACGGCTCGTCCCGCTCGTCGACCACACCGACACACCCGCCGGCACGGCACGCGCGCGGCTGCTGCAACTCACCCCGCAGGCCGTGCAGGCCACGCCCACCGTACGGATGGCGATGCTGGCCCTCACGCAGGTCCTCGAACGGATCGGACCGCCGATCAACCTCGATGCAGACGCGCCGTACCACGCTCGCTGGGCCAACACCCCCGCCCGGACCGAACGGACCTTCCTGGAGGGGCACACCGGGACGGTGAACGCGGTCTGCTCGATGATCGTCGGCGGGCGGACCGCCCTGGTGTCCGCCGGGCGGGACGCCACGATCCGACTGTGGGAGCCGGTCACCGGTCAGGCCGAGCAGATGTGGGAGGGCCACCAGGCGGCCGTTCAGGGCCTGCACGTCCGTTACGTCGAGCAACGCGCGCAGTTGCTGTCTGCGGGCGCGGACGGCACCGTGCGGGTGTGGGACAGCGCGACCGGATCGACGATCCAGACCCTGGTCGTGCCCGGTGCGGACTTTCGCTGCGTCAGTGGCCACGACACCTGGGTGGCCGCGGGGGACGCGGCCGGCATGGTGCGGATCTGGGACGGGGCCACGGGTCGGCTGCGGCATCAGTTGAGTGGCCACACCGGTCCCGTTCTGGGCTTCTGCGCGGTGCCCGGCTCGGGCGGCCCGGGGTTGCTGGCGTCCGCCGGCTGGGACGGGTCGGTGCGCCTGTGGGACACCGCCAGCGGAGTCTGCCAGCGCGTACTGGTGGGGCATCGCGGCGCGGTCCGTGCGGTCGTCGTGCTCGCCGTGCGGGGCAGCACCGTCCTCGCCTCGGCCAGCGACGACCGGACCATCCGGCTCTGGGATCCGCTGACCGGTCGGGAGATCACCCAGCTCGCCGGTCACACCGGTGGCGTCTCGTCCCTCTGCACCTATCCGGGCGACACCGCCGACGGCCTGGTGAGCCTGAGCAACGACGATCGGACGCTGCTGCTGTGGAATCTGGAGACCGCCACGGTGGCCTGGTCGGTGGGCGACCGGACGGCCTGGCTCCGGGCCGCCTGCGTCATCCCCGGCCCCACCGGCGCGTTGATCGCCGCCGTCAGCAACGACGACCACCTGGTCCGGCTCTGGAACCCGGCGAGCCGCAGCGACTTCGGCACCGCGGACGCGATGCGGGAACGGGTGGACTCCGTCGACTGGTTCCGACTCGACGAGTCGGTCGCAGCTCTGGCTCTTCTGGCCAAGAAGCGCATCCGCGTGCTCGACGTCTCCTCCGGCCGTACCGTCCGAGTGATCGATGCCCCGGAGGCCTTCGGTGGCCCGATCGTCGCGGTGCGCGGTTCGGCCGGCGTGCTGATCAGTTACGCGACCTACGCCAGGGTACGGATCGTCGACCCCGCCACCGGCCTCCTGCGAGCTGAGCTGGCCGGCGCCGACGAGCAGGACCACATCGCGCTGGTGGGCGCGTACGACGTGGATGGCCGCAGCCTGGTGGTCGCGCACGGCAAGGACATCGTGCTGTGGGACTGGGAGGCCGGCGTGGTCGTCTCGTCCTGGCCGGCCGAGAGTCGCAACCAGTACTCGATCGTTCAGGACGGTGATGTCACCTGGCTGGCCGCCTCCAGCTACGACCTCACCGAGCTCCGGCTGCTGGATCCGGCCAGTGGCGAGGTCGTGCGGACCTTTCCGGCGGCCATGACGGTGGGACGCCTGTGTACGCTCCGGCTACCCGACGGCCGGACGCTGCTCGTCTGCACGTACGACAAGCACCTCCGGTTCCACGACCTCGCCAGCACCGCGCTCCTCGGGCAGATCGACTACCACGCCGAGGTGACCGGGGTCTGCCCGGTGCGGACCTCCACGGGTTGGCCGTTGGTCGCCGCGACCAGCGACCGGACGGTCCGCCTCTGGGACCCGGTGACCGCGACCTGCGTCCTCACCGTTCCGGTGCACCATCGAACCAGGTCGTGCGGGTTCATTGACGGTCACCTCATCGTCGGTTTCGACGCGGGCGTCGTCGCCATGTCGCTCGGCGAGCTCGCGGCTCCCGGGCCTGCGCTGACGACCATCCACAGCTAGGGACCTCCGAGGCCCTGCGGGCGGTGGGGTACCACGGGACGGCAGCCGCCCGGTGGCATAGAATCCTGCTCGCGGTGGGCGGCTCCGGGCGGCGCTTCCTTCTCACCTCTTGGATAACTAGCGTCGCCGCTCTCCGCCCACCGCTTCGCATGCCGACCCCGCACGGATGGATCCGCTGGCGGATGCGGTCTCTCCTGGTCAGGCGTTGACGTCGACCACGAGGCGACCACGATGCGCGCCGCTGAGCAGCGCGAGGCTGGCCTCGGCAGCCTCGGCGAGGCCGATCGTCCGGGTCAGCTCCGCGAGCAGCGCGCGGTCGACGGCCTCGTCCAGCAGGGCCCAGGCCGCCTCGCGGACCGCGGGCCGGGCCCAGACGGTGTCGATTCCGGCGAGCGTGACGCCACGGGTGATGAACGGAGTCAGTGCGACCGGCAGGTCGATACCCTGCGCCAGCCCGAATGCCGCGACGGTGCCGCCGTACTGGATCTGCGCGAGCACGTTGGCCAGGGTGTGGCTGCCGACAGCGTCGACCGCGCCCGCCCAGCGCTCGCCCTTCAACAGGCCGGTCAACGGTTCGGAGAGTTCCGCGCGGTCGATGATGTCGGTGGCACCGAGTCGGCGCAGGTAGTCGGCCTCGGCGGGCTTGCCGGTCGAGGCGGCGACCCGGTAGCCGCGGTGTGCCAGCAGCAGCACGGCGATCGAGCCGGCGCCACCGGTCGCGCCGGTGACCAGCACCGGGCCGGAGTCGGGCGTGACGTCGTGCTCCGCCAGGGCGTTGACCGACATCGCGGCGGCGAGACCGGCGGTGCCGAGCGCCGCGGCGGTCGCCGTGTCGAGTCCGTCCGGAAGAATGGTGATCCATTCGGCGGGTACGTGGGCGCGCTGCGCGAAGCCGCCGTCGTGGGTGATCGAGAGCCCCCACCCGTTCACGCTCACCCTGGTCCCCACGGCGATGGCCGGGTCGGCGGAGGCGGAGACGACGCCGGCCAGGTCGATGCCCGCCGTACGGGGGAACCGTTGGATGAAGCCGAACTTGCCGTCGATGGCGAGCCCGTCCTTGTAGTTGACGTTCGAGTACTCGACGTCCACGACGACCTCGCCGGCCTGCGGCTCCCGGTCGTCCAGCTGCGTCAGCTCGGTGGTCAGTGCATCGCCGACCTTGTCGACACGGACTGCGGTGTAGGACATGGCGAACCTCCAGGGTTGTGCGGGGCCGATCGTGTGAGATGACCGGTCGTCTCGGAATTGTCGGCGGTCGGCCCCGGTCGGGCCGGGGGAGAGGAGTCAGGTCAGGGTGCGGTTGAGGGTGGCGGTCACGAACTGCTGCATCGGTTCGGTGCTCCCCGTCACCTTCGTCCGGGCCGCCGCGCCCAGGTACGAGTTGATGATGAAGCTGGCGAGATCCTCGGCGGGCTCGGCCGGCGGTAACTGCCCTGCCGCCCTGGCCTCCTCGATGGTCGCGGCGAGTGCCGAGATCCACCCCGCGAACGCCTTCGCGACCGCCTGCCGGAGGACCTCGTTGTGCGCGGGGATCTCGGTCGCCAGGTTGCCCAACAGGCAGCCACGGTCTCCGCGCTCCCCGGCGAGAACGACGAGGTGTCGCACGTGCGCGGTGATTCGTTCCAGCGGAGTGCCACCCACCGGCGACCCGAGCGTCTCCAGGTGCACGGCGGCGCAGTAGCGGGCCAGGGAGTCCAGCGCGAGAGCTTCCTTGCTCGGGAAGTGGTTGTAGAAGGAGCCCTTCGGCGCGCCTGCGGCGGTGACGATGTCCTGAACGCTGGTGCCGTTGTAGCCCCGCGTGTGGAACAACTCCAGCCCCGCCTCCGACAGCCTCTGTCTGGTGCCGGCCGAAGCCGCCGATCTCGGTCGCGCCATGTCGTGAACCCCTCCCACCCGACCGGACCCGATAAAGATACGACCAGTCGTCTTGGAATGCCATCGCTTCGGGATGGTGACGGCGACCACAGGCAGTCCGCCCGTATCCCGGGAGGGTCGGAACAGATCCAGAGGGCGTCAAGTCGCGCTATGCAATGCTGGTTGCGTGGAATTCGCCCCGGTCAGCCCCTTGTTCGTCGGGCGGGAGGCGGAGCTGTCCGACCTGGTGCACGCGGCGGAAGTCGCGGAGAAGGGCGAGACCCAGGCCGTGCTCGTCCGTGGCGAGGCGGGTGTGGGCAAGACCCGACTCGTCGAGGAGTTGCTCCGTACCCTGCCCCCCGATCGGGCCCTCGCGGCGGTCGGCGGCTGCATCGAGGTCGGTGGCGAGGGAATCCCGTTCGCCCCGTTCTCCGCAGCGCTGCGCACCCTCTGGCACGAGCAGCCCGACGAGGTACGCGCCGCGAGCGCCGGGCAGGAGACCCTGCTGGCGCGAATCCTGCCGGAGCTGGACCTCGCCGCTTCGGTCGAGCGCCCGAACGACGATGTGGCACGCCTCTTCGAGCTGATCGCGCGGATCCTGGAGCGTCTCGCGTCGAGCCGGCTGGTCGTGCTGGTGATCGAGGATCTGCACTGGGCCGACTCCTCCACCCGCTACCTGCTGGGATACCTGTCCCGCAGCAGGCGGCTCGGGCGGCTCCTGCTGGTCGGCACCTACCGGTCCGACGACATCCATCGCCGCCATCCGCTGCGCCCCGTCCTGGCGGAGATGGACCGGCTCCGGTCGGTACGCCGCATCGCCCTGCGCCGGTTCGACCGGGTCGAGGTGACCAAGCAGCTCACCGGCCTGCTCGGAGCCCCGCCGGAACCAAACCTGCTCGACGAGATCTTCGTCCGCTCGGACGGCAACGCGTTCTTCGTCGAGGAGCTGGCCCGCGCCTACCGCGACCACACCGCGGTCGGGCTGGACGATCTTCGCGACGTGCTGCTGGAGCGGCTGGAGGTGCTGCCGGAGACCAGCCAGCGGATCGCCCGGGTCGCCGCCGAGAGCGGTGACGTGATCGGATACCCGCTGCTGAAGGCCGTGGTGGGCCTTCCCGAGGACGAGTTGATCGAGGGTTTACGCGCGGCCGTCCTCGCCCAGATTCTCGTCTCCGAGCCGAACGGGTCGGAGTACCGGTTCCGGCACTCGCTCGTACGGGAGGCGGTCAGCGACAGTCTCCTACCCGGCGAGCGAGCCCTCATCAACCGGCAGTACGCCGAAGTGATGGAGACCGACCCCTCGCTGGCCCGGGCCGGCGAGCTGGCGGGCCGCCTCGCGCAGCACTGGTACGCCGCGGACGACGACGTGAAGGCGCTCCGGATGAGTGTCGGCGCGGCCGACGAGGCGCGGGACCGCTACGCGTACGCCGATCAGCTGTGGCTGCTGGAGCGCGCGCTGCAACTGTGGGAGCGGGTGTCCGAGGACGTACGCGCCGACCTGCCCGCGTTGCGTCTCCCGGAGGGGTATCCGCGCCGGGGACACCGCCCGGGTCACGCGGGGCCGGGCTACCTGGACCTGCTCGCCACCGCCACCGTCGCCGCGCGACTCGGTGGTGACCTCGACCGGGCCATGCGCCTGACCTGTGACGCGCTGGAGATCCTGGCCGGGAAGGACGAGCACCACCCGTCACGCGCGGCCTGGTTCTGGACGCGGCGTGCGGTGCTGGTGCAGGCGCTGAACCACGGTGACGGCTGGAAGGAGTTGCAGACGGCGCAGGCGCTGATCGACGACCTCCCCTCGTCCGTCGTGCACGCCGACGTGCTGGCGCACGTCGCCAACTGGGGCGCGCAGCACCGACCCGGGCGGGAGAGCCGCGTCGCCGCCGACCGGGCGGTCGAGTACGCCAGCCAGGTCGGCGCCGAGGCGCTGGAGTTGCACGCCCGCATCACCCGTTGCTGGCTGGGCATCGAGACCGACGTCGACGGCAGCTGCCTCGCCGAGCTGTACGAGGTGCGCCAACGGGCGGAGAAGTTGGGCCTGGTCGACATCATCGGTCGGGTCTGTCTGAACCTGCCGTCGTTCCTGGAGGGGATGGGGCGCTCCGAGGAGGCGATCGCGGAGGCTCGGCACAGCATCAAGACCTGCCGGTCGCTCGGCCTCACCGACGCCGAGGCGTGGGTGCACTGCAACCTGTCGCTCTCACTGTTCTCGGTGGGCCGTTGGCCGGAGGCGGAGGCGGCCCTCGACGAGGCGGCGGCGGTGGCGAAGTCGTACAAGCCCCGTGCCGCCGCGGTGGCACGCCGGGCCTACGGCCTGCTGGTCCGGGGGGACGTCGCGGAGGCCTCCGACCAGCTGGCGCTGGCCCGCGGGCTGCTCGGTACCGAGGATCTCCAGCCGCAGTTCCTCGTCGCCCTCGCCCACTTCACGATGGAGATCGCCGCGCGGCAGGGCAGGATCGGCGAGGCGCGGGCCGAGTTCCTCCGCGCCGACGCCGCCGGTCTCACGACCGGGCCGATCCGGTACGCGCTGCCGATGCTCCACGTCGCGGCGGCGATCGAGGCCGACGCGCGCCAGTCCACCGCGGACACTCCGTCCGCCGAGGTCCTGGCGGCCGTACGCGCCGCCGCCGCGCGGCTGACGGTGGTGTTCCCCATCTCGCGCGCGTTCGAGTGCCTGCTGCGGGCCGAGCTGAGCCGGGCCGAGGGGGCCGACGACCCGGAGCTGTGGGCCGCCGCCGTCGAGGCCTTCGAGCCGATGAACCGTCCCTACGAGCTGGCGATCGCACTGCTCGGTGCCGGACGTGCCCTGCTCGCCAACGGTTCCCGCGAGGAGGCCGCCGATCCGCTGACCCGCGCACGCCAGATCGCCACCTCGCTCGGCGCCGGTCTGCTCCTCGCGGACGTCGAGACGCTGGCGCAGCGGGTCGGTGCCGGAACGCCGAGCCCGACGGACGTCGTCGCATCGGCTGACCGGAGCGACGACGCGGGTGCCGACGGGCTGGCCGCCTTCGGGTTGACCCCGCGCGAGTCCGAGGTGCTGCGGCTGGTCGCGAGGGGCTACGGCAACCGCCGCATCGCCGAGGTGCTCTACATCTCGCAGAAGACCGTGAGCACCCACGTCTCCAACATCCTCGCGAAGCTGGGTGCCGCCAGCCGCACCGAGGCCACCGCGATCGCGCACCGCCGGGGCCTCTCGCTACCCGAGTGACGGAGGTCCGCCGGCAGCGGCGGAATCCTTCCGCACCCGGTGGCCACCGGACCGAGGCCGGCGCAATTCATTGCGTCCGGCCCGCGGGCGGCCTGTTTGTCGACGAGCCGACAATCCCTCTGCGCGGAGGTGCGTAGGAGATAACTGGGTGAACCGGATGCGGCCGGGCACGACTCCGACCTTCTGTCGGCATATCGCCACGAATTCGTCGGAAAGCCGGCACTCGGAGCTGATCTTGACAAAATCGTCGACTGGTATTACCCGCACCATCTCCGGCATGACACACTTTGCTCGGACTGTATTCACCTTCGGCATTGCCAAGCTGGGCTGCCGTCCGAGGTCTCGCGACACACTTCTTACTGTTCACCAATCTCGCAAACCAGACCATTAACAGGCGGTACCCGCGCATCGGTTACGAACTGGTGGCGGACTATCACGTCATTGGTCGCAGGCGGCCGTAACATCCAATACCGCGGCGGTGGGTTCCTGCCGAAACGGTATGGGTGGCAAGGGGCCGCGACGGTTGGCGGCCCGTGGTCGTGGTGTGGGCGCAGCGGGCTCGGCCCCGGCCGCCGTTGGCGACCGCCGGACGATGACTCGCCTCCGACCCATTGGCCCGGCTACCAGGGCTTATCTGGTTGGCGCGGCGTGGCGGAGGGGCGGCGCGGCCGGGTCGCGGGTACGCCTTCCGCCGTAGCGACGCCGTCCCGGGCGGGCCGGACGACCGCATCGGGGACGGCCAGGCGGCGTCCTCGGCGCCGGTGCCGTGGGCCTTTGTGGTTCGGGTGACGTTGCGGCGTGAGTGGGCGTTCGTCCGAATGATGACAAGTGGGCGGGCTACGCCTGGTGGATCAACAGAACAAGGGTGGACATCCATAGTTGCCTATGAGAAGCTGTTGCAATGCGAGGTGATCTCGCAGTTTCGCCCCCTTCATCAATTTCTCGTGACAATGAGTTACTGCTCGTTGTGCGACTGTCGAGAGACGGCCATGGCGGAGCACGCGTGTTTATGACAGCGCTGTCGTTTCCAGGACTGGCGGGCAGTCCGATATCGGTATGGATTATGTGATCGACATTGCTGTCGTCTCCCTTTCCAGGGGGCGACCAGTTATTGACAGTCATCAGCATCAATCGTACGGCAGGCTGAGCTGAATTGGTCATGCCGGGAATTGTTGCTGGGCTCTGATCAATTCTCACGGAAGGTGGTTTCCCTTGCTGGATCTTCTCACGCGGCTGATGCCCGCCGACCCGCTGCGCCGGAGGTTGTTGGCGATCCGGCTCGCCGGTGCGACGGGGAAGGGGGTCTTTCTCAGCGGCAGCGTCGTCTACTTCACCCTGCACGTCGGGCTGTCCGCCGCCGAGGTGGGGATCGGCCTGTCCGCGGCGGGCTTCGCCGGCCTGATCTCCTCGGTCCTGTTCGGGATGATCGCCGACCGGGTACGGAAGCGGACGCTGCTGTTCGTGCTCTTCGCGGCGATCGCCGTCGGTTTCGGTCTCTACTCCGTGGTGGACTCCGCGACAGAGTTCTACGTCCTGGTGATGCTCATCGCGTTCCTCGACTACGGTCTGGGCCCGACCGAGAACGCCATGGTGGCGACGCTCATTCCGGACGGGGAGCGGGTCCGGCTGAACGCCATGATGCGGACGGTGTTCAACATCGGCTTCAGTGTCGGCATCGGGATCGCTGCGGTCGCCGCCCTCAGCGAACGGTTGCTGGTGCTGATCCCGGTGGGAGCGGCGGTGCTGCTGGGTCTCGCGGCCGCGCTGGTGACCCGCTTGCCGGTGGGCGCCCCCCGCAAGGCGGCCGACCGTCCCCGCCCCTTCGGCGCGGTGCGCGACCTGCGGTTCCTGGGTGTGGTGGGAGTGTCGGCGATCCTGGCCTCGCACATCACCCTGCTGATGGTCGTGCTGCCGCTGTGGACGCTCAACCGCACCTCCGTACCGCCGTTTCTCGTTCCGCTGATGCTGGTGGTCAACACGGCGTTCGTGATCCTGTTCCAGGTACGGGCGAGCCGAGGCGCGGAGACGGTCGCCGGGGCGGCACTGACGGGCCGACGTGCCGGATTGTGGATCGTGGCCGGTTGCGCGGCGGTGTCGGTCACCGCCCTGTCGGACAACGTGATCCTGGCCGTGGTGGCGATCGTCGGGACGGTGCTGGTCCTGTCGGTGGCGGAGGTGCTGCAGGCGGCCTCGGCGTGGGGCATGGCCTTCGGCCTGGCACCCAAGCACGCGGAGGGCGAATACTTCGGGGCCTTCGACCTGCATCACGCGGCGCAGAACATCGTCGGGCCGGTGATCCTGTCCGGCCTGGTCATCGCCCTGGGATTCTGGGGCTGGGCGGCGCTCGCAGTGGTGCTGCTCGCGGCGGCCTGGCTGGTCGTCCCGGCCGCCCGACGCAGCGCCGAGGCGCTCGCCGCGCCCGCGGAACCGCAGCCCGTCGCGGACGTGCGGGGGACGGCATGACTCGGACCGGTAGAGCCTCGTTCACGCAGGAGCGCTTCTATTTCCTCAACGAACTCCAGCCGGGAAACCCCGCGTACGTCGTGGCGTTCGCCCTGCGGATGGAGGGCTCTCTCGACCGGGAGGCACTGGCCCGGGCCCTGCGCGCGGTGGTCGCCAAGCATGATGCCCTGCGCACCTGCTTCGCCATCGTGGGCGGCGAGCTGACGCAACAGGTCTCCGACGCGGGAGAGCCGGCGATCACGATGGTCGACAGCGCGCCGGTGGATCAGAGCACCCAGGATCGCCAGCTGCGTGAGCTGGTGGCCGCCGAGGCCCGTCGCCCGTTCTCCCTGGAGGCCGGCCCGGTCCTGCGTGCCTGGATCACCTCCTGGGACGCCGACCAACACGCGCTGGTGGTGTTGGTGCACCACATCGCCTGCGACGGATGGTCGGTCGGCCTGCTGCTGGACGATCTCGCCGAGGAATACAACACCGGGGGCAGCAACGCGACCGGTCTGTCCTATCTGGAGTACGCCGAGGCCCAGCGGGCCATGTGGTCGCGGAACACGAAGAGGCTCGACCACTGGCGGCAGGCGCTGGCCGGAGCGCCACAGTTGGCCCTGCACACCGACCACCCCCGGCCGACCGTGCTGAGCTTCCGGGGCTCGGTGCTGCGTCGCCCGGTGGACCCCGAACTGATCCGTCGGCTCACCGAGTGGGCGAAGGCCCGGGGTGTGACCCTGTTCGCGGTCGCCCTCACCGCGTACGCCTGGGTGTTGTCGCGGCACGCGCGCCAGCCCGAGGTGGTGATCGGGATCCCGGCGGCGAACCGGTTGGACGAGGCCGAGGAACGACTGGTCGGATGCCTGGTCAACACGCTGCCGATCCGGGTCGACCTCTCCGGTCAGCCGAGCTTCACCGATCTGGTCAAGCGGACGTGGCGGACCGCGCTGACCGCGCTCGGTCATCAGGACGTGCCGTTCGAACAGATCGTGCAGGCCCTGGGTGAACAGCGGCAGCTCAGTCACGCGCCGCTGTTCCAGACCATGCTGACGGTGCAGAACTTCACCTTCAGCGTGCCGGACTTCGGTGGGCTCAAGGTGCACGAGGTGGACGTCGAGATCGACGCCGCGAAGTTCGACGTGGCGATGACGCTCGACGTCTCGACGCGATCGCCGTTCCTGCGGGCGGAGTTCAGCACCGAACTCTTCGAGGAGACGACCGTCGCGGGGATGCTGGCGCATTACCACGCGCTGCTCAAGTCGGTCGTGTCCGAGCCGGACGGTGAGCCGAGCATGGTCGATCCCGACGAACGCAGGTTGCTCACCGAGACGTGGAACCCGCCGATCCACACCGAGCCGGTCGACCACCCGTCCGTGCTGCGCTCGTTCTGCGCGCACGCCACCCGATCGCCGGACGCGGTCGCGGTCCGCCATCGTGGTCGCGAGCTCACCTACCAGGAGCTCGACCAGTGGTCGAACCGGATCGCCGCCGGACTCTCCGATGTCGGCGTGGGCGGCGGCGGGCGGGTCGGGCTGCTCCTGGGGCGCTCACCGGCCGTGCTCGCCGCGATCCTCGGTGTCTGGAAGGTCGGCGGGGTCTACGTGCCGCTCGACCCGGAGTATCCACGGCACCGCCTCGATCTGATCGTGGACAGCGCCGAGCCGGGCACGATGCTCGTGGAGTCCGACACCGTCGGCCTGGCGCGGCAGTTGGCCGGCCCGCGCGGCATCGCCCTGCTCGACGCGTACGAGGTCGACGGCGACCCCGCGGTGCCGACGACATACCCGGAGCAGGACGATCTCGCCTACCTCATCTACACGTCCGGCTCGACCGGGGTACCCAAGGGCGTGCAGGTCCGGCATCGGGGCCTGAACGCCCTGTGCGATCCGCGCCCGGCCGGCCTGGACGTCGACGAGACCGACCGGTGGTTGGGCGCCCACTCCTTCTCCTTCGACGTCTCCGTGTGGGAGATGTGGGGTGCCCTCACCTCGGGCGGCCGGCTGGTCATCGCCGACCAGGCCGACCTGGTCGATCCGCAGCGCCTCGCCCGGCTGATCCACGCCGAGGAGGTGACGGTCCTGAGCCTGACCCCCGGCGCCCTGTACCGGGTGCTGCCGCCGTTCTTCGACACACTCGACCGCGAGCGGTCCTCGGTGCGGTACGTGGTGCTGGCCGGGGAGGCGCTGAGCTGGTCCCGGGTGGCCGCGTTGGTCGACCCCGCGCGGATGCCGGCGGTGTTCGTGAACATGTACGGGATCACCGAGGGAACCATCCACGTCACGATCGTCCAGGTGCCGGCGGCCGAACTGACCGGGGTGCGGGAGGGCGACATCGGGGTGCCGCTGCCCTCGGCCCGGTGCTACGTGCTCGATGACCAGTTGCGGCCCACCGGGGTGCACGTGCCCGGCGAGCTCTACGTCAGCGGCGAACTGGTCGCGGCGGGGTACGTCGGCGCGCCCGAGCTGACCTCGGCGCGTTTCGGTCCGGACCCCTACGGCCCCGGCGTCCTCTACCGCACGGGCGACATCGTCAGCTGGGCCGGTGACGGGAAATTGATCTACCTGGGCCGGGAGGACGCGCAGGTGAAGGTGCGTGGCTTCCGGGTCGAGCTCGCCGAGATCGAGGCCGCCCTCCTCCGCCAGACCGACGTCCTGGCGTGCGTCGCCGTGGCGGAGTCCGACGAGTTGGTGGCGTTCGTGCGGTGTGGCCCGGCGGCGGGAGGCGAGCGGGACCTGCGGGCAGCGGTACGCGACGAGCTGCCCGGCTACATGGTGCCGTCCCGGATCCACGTCGTTGCGGAGATCCCGCTCAACGCCAACGGCAAGGTCGACACGCGTCGGCTGGTCGCCGAGAGCAGGTCGGCCGCGTCCGCGCCACGGACGGCGGTCGACACCCCCGTACGGGACTCCCTCTCGGCGCGGATCCGGACCATCTGGGCCGACGTCCTGCGCCGGCCCGACATCGAACCGACCGACAACTTCTTCGACGTGGGCGGGCACAGCTTCGCGCTGATCACCGTGCAGCAACGGATGGCGGAGATCGGGCTGGACATCTCGGTGACCGATCTCTTCCGGTTCGGCACGGTGGCGGACTGCGCCGCGTACTTCCGGCGGGCGGAGACCCCGCTCGTCGACGACCGGGCCGCGCAACGTAAGCGCGCCCGAGACGACCTCGCCCGACGTCGGCGAATCAGCAGAGGGGGAGAGCATGCCTGACGAGCAGGGGCAGGACCGGATCGCCATCGTCGGGATGGGAATCAGGCTTCCTGGCGCGGGGCGGGATCTGGACCGCTTCTGGCACAACGTCGAGAACGGCGTCGAGGCGATGACCTTCTTCGAGCGTGACCAGCTGCTCAGCTGGGGCGTTCCCGAGGAGGCCGTGGACCATCCGGACTTCGTCCCGGCCCGCTCGGTCCTGGACGACTACGACCGCTTCGACGGCCGGTTGTTCGGCTACTCGCCCCAGGACTCGGTCCTCATGGACCCGCAGCAGCGGGTCCTGCTGGAATGCGCGTGGGGCGCGCTGGAGCACGCCGGGTATGCACCGATCGCGCCGGACGGCAACCGGATCGCCGTGCACGTCGGCACGGGGCTGAACGTGTATCTGCTCGACATCCTGTGGCCCAACGCCCGTGCGGTGAAGTCCGCCGGAGGTCTGCAACTCCTCATCTCCAGTGACAAGGACTACGCCGCGACCCGCATCGCGTACAAGCTGAACCTGCAGGGGACGGCGTTCACCGTGCAGACGGCGTGCTCCACCTCGCTGGTCGCCGTACACCTCGCGGTGCAGAGCCTGCTGACCTACGAGGCGGACGTCGCCCTGGCCGGCGCGGCCACGGTCGCGCCACCGACCAGGCGCGGGCACCTGCACGAGCCGGGCGGCATCTTCTCGTCGGACGGCCGGTGCCGGACCTTCGACAGCTCGGCCCAGGGGACGGTGGCCGCCGACGGGGCGGGCGTCCTCGTGCTGAAACGTCTCGAGGACGCGGTACGCGACAACGACACCATCCACGCGGTGATCGCCGGGACCGCGGCCACCAACGACGGGGCCCGCAAGGCCGGTTACACCGCGCCGGGGCCGGAGGGGCAGGCGGCGGCCATCAGGTCCGCGCTCGCGGTCGCCGGCGTCGACCCGGACACCATCGGGCTGATCGAGGCGCACGGCACCGGAACCATCCTCGGCGATCCGATCGAGGTGTCCGCGCTGCGGTCGGTGTTCGGCACCGACCGGGGCGACACACCCCCGTGTGCGCTGGGCGCCCTCAAGTCGATCATGGGGCACCTCGACACCGCGGCCGGCGTGGTCGGTCTCATCAAGACGGTGCTCGCCCTGCGACACCGCACGATCCCGCCCGTGGCGCGCTTCACCGAGGCGAATCCCGCCCTGGAGCTGGAGAAGTCGGTGTTCTACGTGCCGACCACCGCGACCGAGTGGCCGGCCATCGACGGGGTGCGCCGCGCCGGGGTGAGCTCCTTCGGGATCGGCGGCACGAACGCGCACGTCGTGGTCGAGGAGGCGCCGCCGAAGGTACGGACCGGGCGGCGGCGCCGACCCATCAGTGAGCTGATCCTCGTCTCGGCCAAGACCGAGCAGGCGGCCACCGAGAGTCTGACGCGGGTGAACGACTTCATCGCCGAGACGCCGCCGGAGGACCTCGCCGACGTCGCTTTCACCCTGCGTACCGGCCGGGTCCAATTTCCCTGGCGAGGCTTCCTCATCCGGACCCCGGACGAGGACCTGAAACCACTGCGACCGGTACGCAGGGCGAGCGCCCAGGCCGCCGAGCGGGGTGTCGCCTACTTCTTCAGCAGCGGAGGGCGACTGCCGGGCAGCCCGCACACCTACAACGTCGATCCCCACTTCCGCAGGATCGTCGATCAGGGCTATGCCGAGGTCCGGGCCCGGGTCGACCATCCCGACCACGACACCCGCGAGCGGGCCGGCCGATTCGCCCTCGCGCTGGCCTGGATCGACACCCTGCGCCGTCGAGGCGTCCGCCCGGTGGCGATGGTCGGGCAGGGCGCCGGCGCCGTCGCCTCGGCCTGCGGGGCGGGAGTGCTGTCCTTCGCGGACGGGATCGACCTCGCGATGCGGCGGCCGCCGTCCGGTGTCCCGCTGGCCGCCCCCGAGGTGCCCCTCTACGGCCGCGACGGCACGCCGATCACCACCGGGCAGGCCACCGACCTCGACTACTGGGCGGCGAGGTTCGACGAGTCGCACGACCAGGAGTACGCCCCACCCGCGATCGATCCCGCCCCCGCCGCCTGGCTGGAGATCGGCACCCAGGTCCTTCCGCACCCGGACGTCGAGCCCCCGCCGATGTCCAACGGACTCGACAAGATGCTGGGCACCGTCGGCCTGCTGTGGGAGATGGGCATCGGTGACCCGTGGGACGAGCAACTGGATCTCGGTCGTGGCCGGTTACCCGTGCCGGGCTACCCGTTCACCCCCACTCGCCACTATCTCGACATCCCCACCGCAGCGAAGGAGAGGCATCTGTGATGAGCGATCACCCGGGCGAGTCATGGGTCGCCGAGTTCGAGCAGCTCTGGATCGAGGTGCTCGGCGTGGAGACGGTCCATGAGGACGACGACTTCTTCGACCTCGGCGGCCACTCCCTCAGCGCCCTGCGGCTGAGCACGTTGATCCGCCAGGAGCTCAACCTGGCCGTCGAGCTGAAGCACGTGCTGGAGAATTCCAGGTACGGCGACCTGCTGGCCATCGCGCGGCAGGCTCCGCCGGAGCGGGTGGGCGAGGCTGCTGCCGCGGGCGGGCACCGATGACCGTCAACCGACTCGTCGACTGGACGCCGCTGATCGCCGAGGTGCTCGGTCTCCCCGTCGAGGAGGCCGGCGCGCGCTGCGCGCAGGAGTCGTTCACCGCGCTGGGTGGGACGTCCCTGCAGGCGATCGCGCTGTCCGCGTACGGCCAGCGGGTGTTGGCCCTCGACGTCGACGTCGCGCGACTGCTCGCGGCGGTCCCGCTGGCGCAGGCCCTCTCCGGAGCGCCGGACTTCGTGCGCAGCGCGCCGGAGCCGGCCGATCCCGCCGCCGGCCCGGCGTCGCGGGACCTGCTGCCCGGCCAGAAGGCGATGCTCGCGGCGCATCTCGCAGGCCGCGACCAGTCGTACCACCTGATGTTCACGGTCCGGCCGCCGACCGCGCTCGGCGCCGACCAGACGGCGGCCGCGGTGCGGGCGCTCACGGCCCGGCACGAGTCGCTGCGCACCATGTTCAGCGAGGAACAGCAGACGGTACGACGGGTCGTGCTGCCGCCCTCGCATCCACCGCGGCTCCTGCACCAGTCCCTGCCGGTCGGCGTGGACGCGGTACGGGCGGTGCACGAGCTGTACGGCCACCGCGCGCCGGAGCTGCTGCGTCCCTTCGAGCAGCCACCCGTGGTGTTCGTCCGGACCTGCGTCGGCGAGGAAACCCTGGTGACGGTGCTCGTGCACCACGCGCTGGTCGACGGATGGAGCGTCGGCGTGCTGTGGCGCGAGTTCGCGCGGCTCTGCGGGGACGGGCCGGGCGGCCTGACCGCCGAGGGGCCGTCGCCGGACTGGATCGGCCATCGGCTCGCCGCCCGGGAAGCCTCCGGTGTGCTCGATGCGGCGCTGGCCCGCGTGACGGACCGCCTCGACGGCGCGCCGCTGGTGGCGACGTTGCCCACCGATCTGCGCCGGGCCGACGAGGCCGACGGGCGGGGTGCGCGCGTGGTGTTCGGGTTGCCGACCCCGGTCGCCGAGGGTGTGGACCGGCTCGCGCGGCGGTGCCGGACCACGGTGACGTCGGTGCTCTTGTCGGCCTGGGCCCTCGCCGTCGCCCGGCGGGTCGGGTCGGTCGACCTCGTGCTCGGCGTTGCGGCGGCGGGCCGCTTCGAAACGGGGATGGAGGACATCATCGGGTTGTGCACGCGGATCGTCCCGGTGCGTCTCCGGATCGAGGACGGCCGTCAGGTCGGCGAGTACGTCCACGCCACCGCGGGCGCGCTCGCCGAGGCGGTGGCCGACGCGGACCTCCCGTTCGCGCGGGTGGTGACGGGGCTCGCCGAGACGCTGGACGCGAGCCACAACCCGGTGGCGCAGATCGGTTTCGCCGCACACCACGAGCTGGTCCCCGACGAGTTCGACTCGGCCGACGGGGCATGGCAGGTGCACGAGGGGCACTGCCACGGTTCGGTCTTCGATGCCCTGCTGTTCGTCCAGTCCTGGTCCGCACAGCCCCGGCTTGCCATCGAGTACGCGACCTCGGCGCAGACCGCGTCGGACATCGGCGAGCTGGCCGAGTCCTTCCAGGCCGTCTTGGAGGAATTCGCGGATCACCCGGACGCCGACCTCGGTCAGGTCGCCGGGCTGTCCGACGGCCAGCGGCGGCACCTGCGCGCGGTCGGTCTCGGCGCGGAGTTCGACACCGGTGACGACCTCTGGAGCCGGTTCGTACGCCAGGCCGACCAGGAGCCGGACGCGGTGGCGGTGGTCGACACCACCGCCGGAGTGACGTTGACCTACCGCGAGCTGCGGGCTCACTCGGTGGCACAGGCCGAGGCGTTGCGCGGGTGCGGTGTGCGGGCGGGCGACCGGGTCATCCTGGAGATCGCGCGGTCGGCGGCGGAGGCGGTGGCCGTGCTGGGGATCCTGGGTGTGCCCGCGACCTACGTCGCGGTGGACCCCGCCTCCCCGGCGAGCTGGCGGACCCAGATCCGGGACGCGGTGGCGCCGGCGGCCCGGATCGGAGGGGCCCCGGACGACCCGGTCTTCGCGGGCGTCGCGCAGTGCCCGCCGATCGAGCTGGGCCGCGATCGTCATGACCAGGGCGCCGAACCGGCGCCCCGCGGTGCCGGCCCCGCCGAAGCGGCCTACATCTCCTTCACGTCCGGCACCACCGGCGTTCCCAAGGGGGTCGTCGTCGCACACCGGGCGGTGCTGCGCCTGGCCGACGACGAGAACCTGTTCGCCGATCGGGCCGGCCTGCGGATGCTCCGTCTCTCCCCGTTGGCCTTCGACGCGTCGACGCTGGAACTGCTGGTGCCGCTGGCGAACGGCACAACGGTCGTCGTGCACCCGCCGGGCGAACCGACCCCGAACGGTCTCGCCGACTTCCTGCGCTCCTCGGGTACGACCCACGCCTGGTTGACCGCCGGCCTGTTCCACCTCGTCGCCGACCACCGCCCGGAGGCGTTCAGCGGCCTCCGGCAGGTGTTCACCGGCGGCGGCGTGGTGTCACCCGCGCACGTGCGGCGAGTGCTTCAGCGCTGCCACGGGCTGCGGGTCACCAATGGGTACGGCCCCACCGAGAACACGACCTTCACCACGGTGTTCCACGCCGACGGGGCGTACGAGGTTCCCGACCCGATACCGATCGGCACCCCGGTACGCGGCACCGGGGTGTGGGTCGTGGACGAGGGCGATCGGCTGGTGCCGCCGGGCGCCGTCGGTGAGCTGCGTACCACCGGCTGGGGACTGGCCGACGGGTACCTGGGCGACGCGGAGCGGACCGCCCTGTCGTTCACCGCGCGCTGCGGCGAGCGGGAGTACCGCACCGGTGACCTGGTCCGCTGGGGGGCGGACGGGCGGCTGCGGTTCCTCGGTCGCGTCGACCGGCAGGTGAAGATCGCCGGGCACCGCGTCGAGCTGGTCGATGTCGAACGCCGGATCAGGGAGCGGGCCGGGGTGCTCGACGCCGTCGTGTTCCTGGCCGGGGACCGGCTGTGCGCGGCGGTCAAGGCGAAGGACGGTGTTCTGGCGGAGGTTCGGGCCGCGGTGGAGCCGGTGCTCGCGTCGTACGAGCGTCCGCAGCGCTGGCTCACCGTGGACGAATTCCCCCTGGACCGCAACGGGAAGGTCGACCTGCGCGCGTTGGGCTCGCTGGCCGCCCCACCGCCCCACCTGCGGGAGCACGAGCCACCGCGCGCCGCCGCACCGGCCACGGTCGATCTCGAGAAGCTGATCTCGGACGCCTGGGTCGAGGTGCTCGGGACGGACGACTTCGGGTTCGACGAGGGGTTCTTCGACGTCGGGGGCGACTCCCTCGCCGTCGCCCTGGTCCGCAGGCGCCTGCAGGAACACCTCGGTGGCCGGCCGATCGCGTTGACCGACCTGTACCGGTTCCCCACCGTGCAGGCTCTGGCCACGCACCTGCGCACGACGGTGGCGGTGATGTCGAGATGACACCGGAGATCGCGATCGTCGGAATGGCCGGCCGGTTCCCCGGGGCGGCCGACCTCGACGAGTACTGGTCCAACATCGTGGCCGGGCGGGTCACCGTCAGTCAGCTGTCCCGCGGTGAGCTGATCGCGGCCGGTGTGCCGGCCGGCGAGCTGGACGACCCGGCCTACGTACCGGTCCGTGGCGTGCTCGCCGACCCGGACCTCTTCGACGCCGCCTTCTTCGGGATCCCTCCCCGGGAGGCGGACATCATGGACCCGCAGCAGCGGCTGCTGCTCCAGACCGCCTGGGAGGCTCTGGAGGCCGGCGGCCTCGTCACGAACGGGCCGATGGGCCGCGTCGGCGTGTTCGCCGGGGCGGGCTTCAACTACTACCTGCAACAACAGGTGCTGGCCACCCCGGAGATCCTGCGCGAGCACGGACTGCTCTCGGTGGTGCTGGGCAACGAGAAGGACCACCTCGCCACCAGGATCGCCTACCGGCTCGGGTTGACCGGGCCGGCGATCACGGTCCAGACGGCGTGCTCGACGTCCCTGGTCGCCGTACACCTGGCCTGCCAGAGCCTGCGGGCCGGGGACTCGGACCTGGCCCTGGCGGGCGGCGCGTACGTCGGGTTCCCCCAGGAGTCCGGCTACCTCTACGAACCCAAGGGCATCATGTCGCCGGACGGGTTCTGCCGGCCGTTCGATACCACCGCCAACGGAACGGTGCCAGGCAGCGGGGTCGGCATGGTCGCGCTCAAGCGCCTCGACGACGCCCGCCGTGACGGCGACCTGATCCACGCGGTGATCTCGGGTTCGGCGATCAACAACGACGGCGCGGTGAAGGTGGGCTACACGGCGCCCGGTGTCGCCGGCCAGGTCGACGTGCTCGCCCGCGCGTACGGGGCGGCCGGCGTCGATCCCTCGACGATCGGCTACCTCGAAGCGCACGGGACGGCGACCGAGGTGGGTGACGCGATCGAGCTGGCCGCGCTGCGCGAGGTGTTCGGCGACGGCCAGGCGCACTGCTCACTCGGGTCCGCCAAGGCCAACATCGGGCACCTGTCGGCCGCCGCCGGCGTGGCCGGTCTGATCAAGGCGGTGCTCGCGCTGCGTACCCGGCAGATCCCACCGCTGGCCGGGCTCAAGCAGCCGAGGCAGGAGTTGCTCGACTCCTCGACGCCGTTCACCGTGGACAGCGTCGCCCGCGACTGGACCGCGACCCCCGGGCAGCCTCGCCGCGCGGCGGTGAGCTCGTTCGGGCTCGGTGGCACCAACGTGCACGTGGTCCTGGCCGAGGCCGCGCGGCCCGAGCCGGCGCGTACGGCCGCGGGGCCGGAGGTCGTGGTGGTCTCGGCGCGTACCGCCGAGGGTTTGCGGGCCGCGGCCGACCGTCTCGCCGCGCACCTGCGGGACCGACCCGACCTCCGGCTGTCGGACGTCGCGACGACCACGCGGGAACACCGCCGCCACTTCACCCACCGCCTCGCCGTGGCGGCTCAGGACGCGGACGGCGTGGCACGGGCCCTCGCGGTCACCCCCGGTCGTACGGCGCTGCGCCGGCCGGCCCTGGTGTTCCTCCTTCCCGGCCAGGGCGCGGAGGCTCCCGGGATGGCCGCGTGGCCCTACCGGCGGTACCCGTCCTTCGCGGCCGACATCGACGAGGGCTCTGCCATCGTGCGGGACCTGCTCGGCGTCGATCTGCGGGAGCTGCTGATCGGCGCTGACCCGCAGGGGCTCGTCCACCGGACCGACCTCACCCAGCCGGCCCTGGTGCTGCACGAGTACGCCCTCGGTCGGCTGCTGCTGTCCTGGGGGGTTCGGCCGGCCGCCCTGATCGGCCACTCGGTCGGGGAGTTCGCCGCGGCCTGCCTCGCCGAGGAGTTCGACCTTGCGACGATGCTGCGGCTGGTGGTGGAGCGGGGGGCACGGATGCAGGAGGCTCCGGAGGGCGCCATGGTCGCCGTACTCGCCGCAGAGCCCGTGGTACGCCGCCACCTCGCCGACCTCGACGGCCTCGACATCGCCGCGGTGAACGCGCCCGAGGTGATCGTGGCCTCCGGGCCGGTCGAGTCGGTGACCCGGCTGCGGGAACGGCTGGACGGGTCCGGTGTCCTGCATCGGGTGCTGCCGGCGCAGCGCGCCTTCCACTCACGGATGATGGACGCGGCGGCCGAGCGACTCGACGCGATGGCCGCGACCATCGAGCCGCGCGCGGCCACGCTCGACGTGTTCAGCAGTGTCAGCGGCCGGTTGCTGCCCCGGGGCGCACGACGTCCACCCGGCTACTGGGCCGACCAACTGCGCAGCCCGGTCCGCTTCCAGGCCGCCGTGGAGTCCGCGATGAGTCGTCCACACGTGGTCTTCGTCGAGGTCGGGCCGGGCACGGGGCTGATCGGCAGCGTCCGACAGATCCCACCGGCGCGGCAGGCGGCCATGGTGGCGTTGCAGCCCCGGCGCGGTGACCTGCTCGGCGGCGTCGGCGCGCTCTGGGCAACCGGGGTCGAGGTGGACTGGGTCGGTGTGCGGGCCGGTACCGAGGCGGTCCGGGTGCCGCTGCCGACCTACCCCTTCGCGCCCGAACGGCACTGGCTGGACGCTCCGGCACAGGCCGACCCGGTACGCGAGCCGGACGGACCGGTCGACCCGGAGCACGGTCAGGACGACGTACTCCGGCAGGTCATCGACATCTGGCGGTCCCTGCTCGGGGTGGACACGGTCGACGCCGACTCCGACTTCTTCATGCTCGGCGGTCAGTCGCTGCTGTTCATCCGCATGCTCTCCCAGGTGCAGCGCCGGTTCGGTGTCTCGGTGGCGATGGCCGAACTCGCCGAGGCGCCGACCCCGGCGGCCATCGCGGCGCAGGTGGTGGACCAGTGAGCCAACGGATCAGCCGACGTGACCGTGAGACGCTGCTCGGCTTCAACCCCGACCCGACGCCGCAGCGACCCGTACCGGTGCACGAACTCATCTGTCACCAGGCGCTGCGCACGCCGGATGCCATCGCCGTGCGCAGTGGCGGGACGGTGCTGACCTATCGGGAGCTGTTGGACGCCGCGGCGTTGGTCGCCGGACGACTCGCGGCGGACGGCGTCGGGCCGGGTGCGGTGGTGGGGCTGTGCGCGCCGCGCGGGGCGAAGCTGGTGGTCGCGGTGCTGGGGGTGCTCCTGTCCGGAGCGGCGTACCTGCCGGTCGACCCACAGCACCCGGCGCACCGGCAACGCGCGATGCTGGAGTCGGCGCACGCCGCCCTGCTCCTGGTCGACGGCGCCGAGTCACCACCGGATGGGCATCCGACGCCGGTTCGCTCCCTCGCCGGCGCGTCGATCGGCGGCACCGGGGCCCCGCCGGCGGCGCCGGTCGACTGGCGTCGGTACGTGGCCGGGTCGGACGTGCGGGACGGGTTGTGTTGTGTCATCTTCACCTCCGGCTCGACCGGGGAGCCCAAGGGTGTCGAGGTGACCCACGCGGGTCTGGCCAACCGGTTGGTCGGGATGCTCGACGTGCACCGGGTCGGCCCCGGCGACGTGCTGCTGCACAAGACGCCGTACACCTTCGACGTGTCGATGTGGGAGCTGCTGCTGGCTTTCCTGGCGGGCGGCAGCCTGGTCGTCGCGCCGCCGCAGGCGCACCGCGACCCGCAGGCGCTGGTGGAGCTGATCGTCCGCCACGGTGTGACCATGGTGCACTTCGTGCCGTCCATGCTCGCGTTGTTCGTGACCGAGCCGGACGTCGGACGGTGCGCATCACTGCGGGTGGTTCTCTGCGGCGGTGAGGCGTTGCCACCGAAACTGGTGAACACGTTGACCGCCGTCCTGCCGCAGGCGTCGGTCTACAACATGTACGGTCCGGCCGAGGCGACCATCGACGTCACCGCCTGGGAGTGCCGCCGTCCGGAGCTGGGGGACACGGTCCCGATCGGGCGTCCGCTGTCGAACGTGTCCGCCTACGTCGTCGACGAGCAGGGCGAGTTGGTCGCTCCGGGCGTCGCGGGCGAGCTGCTGCTCGGTGGAGCATGCCTGGCCAGGGGGTACGCCGGGCGTCCCGAGTTCACCGCGGAGCGCTTCGTCCAGACCGAGGTGGCGGGCCACCGGGAGCGGGTCTACCGCACCGGTGACCTGGTCCGTTGGTCGGCCGAGGGATACCTGGACTATCTGGGTCGGATCGACACCCAGGTGAAAATCCGAGGTCAGCGCGTGGAGCTGGGTGAGATCGAGTCGACGCTGCGGCGGCATCCCCTGGTCGACAACGCCGTCGTCGTGCTGCGCGACGCGCGGTCCCTGGTGGCGTACGTGGTCCTGGCGGCCGGCCCCCGGCAGGAGGTCGACGAGTCGGCGTTGCGCGCGTACCTCGCCGAGCGGCTGCCCGAGCACATGGTGCCGTCGCGGATCGTCGGATTGGCGCAGATCCCCACCACGCGGCACGGCAAGGTCGACCGAGCGGCCCTGCCACCGCCGCCGAGGAGGCGCGCGGCCCCGGTCGGACGGTGAGCCCGGGCCCTGTTCCCGCGGGCGCCTCGGATGTCGGGGCGCCCGCGGGGTCAGCCCTTCACGGCGCCCGAGGTCATGCCCGCCACGATCTGGCGGTTGAAGAACAGGAACATGATCAGCGGCGGGACGGTGATCAGCAGGATGTTCATGAACAGCAGGTTGTACTGCGTGCTGAACTGACTGGAGAAGTTGAACAGTGTGAGCTGCACGGTCGCGTTCTGGTCGCCGGGCAGGAAGTACAGCGGGTACGTGAAGTCGTTGAACACGAAGACCGACTGGACCACGACGGCGGTCACCACGACCGGCTTGAGCAGCGGGAAGATCACCCGGAAGAACAACCGCAGCGGGCCGGCGCCGTCGATGACCGCCGCCTCGTCGAGTTCACGCGGAATCGTCGCGATGAACGCCCGGAACAGCAGCACGCAGAACGACAGGCCGAAGGCGATCTCGACGAGGATGAGCCCCGGCATGGTGCGGAACAGACCGAG
Organism: Micromonospora vulcania; assembly: GCF_042658605.1. Lineage (NCBI taxonomy): Bacteria > Bacillati > Actinomycetota > Actinomycetes > Micromonosporales > Micromonosporaceae > Micromonospora > Micromonospora vulcania. Next base: position 319,139 of record NZ_JBHSQS010000007.1, read on the forward strand.
CTTCTGCAGCACCCAGATCGTCGGCACCACGGCGGGCGGGATGATCAGCCCGGAGAGCACCAGCATGGTGACGAGGCCGTTCCACCGGCTGCGTCGGCGTTGCAGGACGAAGGCCACCATGGCGGCGAGGATGACCATCCCGGCCACGCTGCACACCGTGAGGATGGTGCTGTTGATGAACGCGATGATCAGCATGTAGTCGCGGGCCTCGACCACGTCGACGAAGTTCTGCACGCCCTGGAAGTGGCGCGGCCAGGAGAAGTCCAGCAGCGAGGACTGCTGCTGGTCCTTGACGGCGGTCAACAGGACGAACGCGAACGGTACGACGAAGACGACCGTGGAGAACAGGATCGCGAGCACGCTCAGGGTGAGGTTGCGCCGGGGCCGGCGCCGGACGGCGTGTGCGGCGCTCACAGCTCGACCTCCTTACGGTTCAGAAAGCGCGACAGTGGCACCACGATCGCGGTCACCACGAGGAACAGCACCACGTTGCCGGCGGTCGACAGGCCGTAGAACCCGGCCTGGTACTGCTTGTAGATGACCGAGGCGATGACGTCGGTGGTGAAGCCCGGCCCTCCGCGGGTCATCGCCCAGATCAGGTCGAACGAGCGCAGCCCGCCGATCAGCGACAGCAGGATCACGGTCGCCGTCGCCGGCCGGGCCAGCGGGAGCACGATCCGCCGGAAGGTGTCCCAGGAGCTCGCACCATCGACCTTGGCGGCCTCGAAGTACTCCTGCGGGATGGAGACGATGCCGGCGATGAAGATCAGGGTGGCCAGGCCGACGCCCTTCCAGACGTCGACCAGGGCGACCGACAGCAGTGCGTACCGGGGGTCGGTCAACCAGCCCGGCCCGTCCACGCCGAGCACGCTCAACGCCTGGTTGATGAGGCCCCGCTCGGGGTTCATCAGCACGGTGAAGGTCAGGCCGACGCCGATGGTGCTGACCAGCACCGGGAAGAAGACCACCGAGCGCAGGTAGCCGCGGGCGACGATCTGCGAGGTCAGCAGCACCGCCAGCAGCAGCCCGAGGACGACCTTGAGCCCCGAGGTGACCACCGCGTAGATGAGCGTGTGGGTCAGGCCCGAGATCAGCGCCGGCTCGCGGAAGAACGTGACGTAGTTGTCCAGCCCGATGAACCGTGAGTCGAAGATGCTCCAGCGGGTGAGGCTGAAGTAGAACGACGTGAGGGTCGGGATGGCGAAGAGCACGCCGTAGATCAGGGCGGCCGGCAGGTAGAACCAGTTCGAGTAGGGGCTGTGGGCCCGGCGCCCGGCGGCGGTCGCCGCCGGGGCCGTGCTCCGTCGGGCGGGGGCGTGGACCGAGGTCGTGGCCACGGTGCCTACCAGCCCTCGAGTCCGAGCTGCTGGGCCTGCTTCTTGACGTCCTCGTCGTAGAGGGCGGCGGCGGGGCCGGCCTTGCGGATGCCGGAGCCGACCTCGACGCAGATCTGCTCCAGTGCCGGGCCCTTGACCGGGGAGAGGAACTCGAGCGCCAGGCTGGACTGGCCGCCGTCGATGTAGGTCTGCATGTCCTTGACCGCCTGCGGCACGCTGGCCGGCAGGGTGCAGCCCTTGACCGCGTACGGGCCGGTGGGGGTGGAGGCGGTGGTCTGCGAGGCGCAGCCGTCCGGGCTGGCGACGTACGCCACGAACTTCTTGGCCGCGTCCAGCTTGGCGCCGGTGGTGGTGGTCGGGATGTAGACGCCGGCCGGCGACCACACGGTCAGGCCGTTCTTGCTGGCGTCGGTGCCCGGGATGGCGAACATGCCGATGTCGTTCTCCTTGCCCGGGTTGTCGGCGAGCAGTTGGGCGAGGGTCGACGACAGGGTCGGGTAGTGCGCGCCGGTGCCCTGGGCGAGCTGGCGCAGGCCGTCGGTCAGCTTCGCCGAGGCGAAGTCCTTGTTCAGGTAGCCGGCGTCGTGGATCGCCTGGAGGTGCTCGAAGCCCTGCCGGGCGGCCGCCGAGGTGGCGTACTTGGCCTGGTTCTTCGTGTATTTGGCGGCGAAGTCCGGCTCGGTTGCCGAGACGTTGTGGAAGTCGGCGAGGATGAGCAGCTGCGAGGTCCAGGTCTCCTGGTAGGTCTGGATCACCGGGTCGGTCCCGGCAGCCCTGATCCGGGCGTTGTTCGCCATGAACTCGCTCCAGGTCTTCGGCACCTGGAGGCTGAGCTTGCTGTAGACGGGCCGGCTGTAGAGCACGCCGCCGCCCATGAAGCCGCCCCACGGCGCTCCGTAGACCTTGTCGGCGGAGGTCACCGTCGTCACGAAGTTCTGGTCCAGCTGGCCGATGTAGGGCTGGTCGCTGAGTGGGACCAGGTTCTTCTGCGGCGCGATCGCCTGGAACAGCGAGCCGGTGTTGTACATGAACACGTCGGTCATGTCGCCGGTGGAGAGCCGCGTCTTGACGATGTTGTCGCCGTCGGTGCCGGCCGGACGGGTCTCCACCTTGACGGTGATGTCCGGGTTCTTGGCGGTGAAGTCCTTGGCCAGTTGCTCGCCGGTCTTGACCGTCTGCGGGGTGTTGTCGACCAGGAACGACAGGGCCACCTTGCCGCCGGAGTCGTCACTGGAGCCCAGGCTGCCGGCACTGCAACCAGCGAGCAGGAGCGCGGCGGTGGCCAGGACGGCCGGTGCTATCGCTAGTTTTCGCATCGAGGAACTCCTTGTCGGGATCATCGGAGGGAGGGCAGTTGGGCGCGCAGGGCTTCGGCGCCCGGGATGAAACCGCCGGCGGTGACGGCGTCCACGAGGTCGCTCGCCGGCGCGTCGAGGTAGCGCTCAAGGCGGGCGGCGATCGCGGCCTCGTCGGCCGCGACGCCCGCGCTGCGGCCGGCGGCCACGATCAGGTCCCAGGTGCTCTGGTGGTCCATCACCTGCCGGATGGTCGGCTCCGCGGGCAGCGGGGCTTCCTGGGCGTACGCGTCGTCCACCGTCCACTCGTGCCGCCCGTGGCGTACCTCGACGGGTTCGCCGTCGCCCGGCACGTGCACGACCGCCGTCGCGCCGACCGGCACCCGGACCTCCAGGCGCAGCCTGCCGTCCGCGCGTTCCCAGGCCACCGCGGCCTCGCCGTACGGGGTGAGGTGCCGCGCCGCGGCGCGGGTCAACCGGGCGTTCGGCAGCGGTCGGACCTCGATGCGCCGGTAGGCCGGTGCGGCCGGGGCCAGTCCGGCGACCCGCCGGTGCAGCCAGTCGGCGACCGCGCCGAGGGCGTAGTGGTTGAACGAGGTCATCTCGCCGGGGTTGATCGTCCCGTCTGGCAGCATGCTGTCCCAGCGCTCCCAGACCGTGGTGGCGCCCATGGTCACCGGGTAGAGCCAGGACGGGCAGCCGGTCTGCAACAGCAGCCGGTACGCCAGCTCGGGCTCGCCGGCGTCGGTGAGCGCGTCGGTCATCAGCGGCGTACCGACGAAGCCGGTGCTGATCCGAAAGCCCGCGATGCGGACCAGGTCGGCCAGTCGACGACCGGCCCGCCGCCGCTGCCGCTCGTCGGGCAGCAGCGCCCACTGCAGGGCCAGGGCGTACGTGGTGGGGGCGTCGCCGAGCACCCGTCCGCCCGGGGTCGTGTACTCGCGGGCGAACGCCGCGCGGACGCGTTCGGCCAGGTCGGCGTACTCGCGGGCGCGTTCGTCGTCGCCGACCACCTCGGCGGCCCGGGCGACGATCTCCGCCGAGCGGGCCAGGTGGGCGGTCGCGATGACGTCCGGGTCGGCCTTGGCCCGGAACGGGTCCTCGGGTGGCGCGGTCGGGTCGAGCCAGTCGCCGAACTGGAAGCCACCCGCCCAGAGCAGGTCGTCGCCGGCCAGGGCGGCCATCCGGTCCACCCAGGCCCGCATGCTCGGCAGTTGGCGGTGCAGCAGCCCGCGGTCGCCGAAGCGCTGGTAGAGCACCCACGGGACGATGGTGGCGGCGTCGCCCCAGGCTGCGGTCGCCGGCCCCGGCTGGCGAAGTACGTCCGGGATGACGTACGGCACCGAGCCGTCCTTCTGCTGTTCGGCGGCGAGGTCGGCGAGCCAGCCGGTGAGCAGGCCGGCGCTGTCGAACAGGAAGCTCGCGGTCGGCGAGAAGACCTGGATGTCGCCGGTCCAGCCGAGTCGTTCGTCGCGCTGCGGGCAGTCGGTCGGCACGTCGACGAAGTTGCCCCGCATGCCCCACACGACGTTCTCGTGGAACCGGTCGAGCAGCGGGTGCGATGACTCGAACCAACCGGTCCGGCGCAGGTCCGAGCCGATCACCACGGCCTCGAGATCCTCGGCCCGCAGATCCGGTACGCCGGTGACCTCGGCGTACCGGAAGCCGTGGAAGGTCAGCTCCGACTCCAGCGTCACCTCCTCCGGTCCGGCCAGCACATACGCGTCGGTGGCCCTGGCCGTGCGCAGTGGGCGTACGCCCAGCTCGCCGTCCTCGAGCACCTCCGCGTGACGGACCACCACCTCGTCGCCGGCGGCGGCGCCCCGCACCCGCAGCCGGACCCGGCCGACCACGTTCTGTCCGAAGTCCACCAGGGTCCGGCCCGCTGGCGAGGTCGTCACGGCCACGGCGGGCAGGACGTCGGTCACCCGCACCGGCGGGCCGTCCGGCGCGACCAGCAGGCCCAGGTCGGCGTCGAGCACGTCGACCGGGCACCGTGCGCCGGAGGAGCGGCGCAGGTCGGTGCGCTGTCCGTCGTAGAGGTCGTCGGCGACGATCTCGCTCTCCCGGGCGGTCCAGGAGCCGTCGGTGGCCAGCACGCGGGTCGTCCCGTCGGCGGTCGTCACCTCGAGCTGGGCGAGCGCCGCCAACCGGTCGCCGTAGACCGCGTGCTGCCCCTGGAAACCGAGCCGTCCGCGGTGCCAGCCGTTGCCGAGCAGGATGTCGAGCCGGTTCTCGCCGGCCACCAGCAGGTCGGTCACGTCGTGCGTCTGGTAGCGCAGCCGGTGCCGGTACGCCGTCCAACCGGGTGCGAGGTGCTCGGTGCCGACCCGCCGGCCGTTGAGGTGGGCGACGTAGATCCCGTGCGCGGTGGTGTAGAGGCGGGCGCGGACCGCGCCGGCCGGCAGGTCGATCGTGCCGCCGAGCAGCGGCGCCGGGTCGCCGTACCCGCCGATCTCGCGTGGGCTGACGAAGCGGGCCGTCCAGTCGTCGGGGGACAGCAACCCCGCCTCGACCACCACCGCGTCGCTCCACGGGCTCCAGTCGTCGCCGCCGCGTACCCGGACCCGCACGGTGCGGCGCTGCCGGGACAGCAGTGGGGCCACCGGCCAGGGCACCAGGATCTGTTCGGCGGACTCGACCGTGACCGCCTCGCCGTCGATCTCGACCTGGTACGCGGACTGTTCGAAGCCCGGGTCGGCGTCGGGCACCTGCCAGGACAGGCGCGGAGCGGGGACGCCGATGCCGAAGGCGGGGCCGTGCTCGAAGCGGAGGCCGGTGGGTGCGGCGGCGCGGGGCATGACACTCCTCATCGTGAAACGATTCAAAAGCCGGCGTGAACGGGGGGTGGGACGTTTGTTTCGAAGTCATGGCCAGAAGGTTTCGCCTGTCCCACCGATCCTGCGGCCGGGGCAGGTCAGGCCATAGCCCGAAGTGCACTCGTGGTAGCACGAAACTCACCACAGCCCTAGGGTGAGCCGATGCTCGAATTGCCGGTCGAGAACACCCGGGAGCTGGTCCACTTCGCCGACGGCGTGGTCGCCTTCGCGGGCCACTACCTGCACGAGGGCGTGCACCTGACGCACACGCACAGCTTCGTCGAGGTCGCGGTGATGTGCGGTGGCACCGGGGTGCACCACAGCCTCGCCGGTCGGCAGCAGCTGGCCGTGGGCGACGTCCTGCTGCTACGGCCGGGGGTGTGGCACGGCTACGAGGACTGCCGGCGCCTGGACATGTACAACTGCTGCTTCGCCACCGAGTTGCTCCAGAACGAGCTGGGCTGGACGCGCCAGGATCCGCTGCTGGGTTACCTGCTCTGGGCCGGCCCGTACGCCCAGCAGCGGCGCGGCATCCTGACCGCGCACCTCGGCGCGGAGGCGCTGGCCGAGTGCACCAGCCACCTCGACGAGTTGGAGGCACTGCGCAACCGGCCGGTCAGCACCCACCACGGCGACATCGTCGGCCGGCTGGCCCTGTTCCTCAGCAGCCTGGCCCGGGCCGTCGCCCAGGACACCACCCCGGGTCAGGGCCAGACGCACGCCGCCGTGCTGGACGCGATGCGGATGATGGAGGCTCGCCCGGAACACCAGTGGACCCTCACCGAGCTGGCCGCCGCCCTGCACCTCGCACCCGGCTACCTGATCCGGCTGTTCAAGAACGCGACCGGGCTGCCACCGATGGCCTACCTGTCCCGGCACCGCGTCGAGGTCGCCGCGACCCGGCTGCTGCACACCGACGACCCGATCCACCGCATCGGTGAGTCGGTGGGCTGGCCGGACCAGAACTACTTCGCCCGGCGGTTCAAGGCCCACTACGGACTGAGCGCGTCGGCGTACCGATCCCAGTTCCGGCACCGGTCGCTGCGCATCCGCAAGGCCGGCCTCGGCCGGACCGGCTCGCCGATCGAATACCTGCCCGGGCGCGGGGCCCCCGCCAAGCCAACCGAACGCTAGCGGGGCGCGGCCGAGGGATGCTCAGGCGTCGGCGCGGGCGGCGAGCGCGTCCACCAGGCGGCGGGCCGAGCCGGCCAGGTTCCACGTCCCGGCGAGTTCGAGCAGCCGGTCCGGGTCGACCGGGGCGGTCGGCAGCGCCGTGGGCAGCTCCGGCAGCGGTACGTCCAGGGCGACCCGGACGACCGTCGGCGCGACGGCCAGGTAGTCGCGGGCGCCCGCCAGCTTGGCCCGCAGCCCCGGCGCGAAGGACGAGTCCGAGTCGTCCAGCGCGGCCAGGATGCCGGCGATGCTGCCGTAACGCTCGATGAGCCGGGCGGCCGTCTTCTCGCCGACCCCGGGCACTCCCGGCAGGCCGTCGCTGGGGTCGCCGCGCAGCGCGGCGAAGTCGGCGTACCGGTCGGCCGGCACGCCGTAGCGGGCCCGTACCGCGGCGTCGTCGCAGTCGTCGAGCTTGGAGACGCCACGCCCGACATAGAGCAGCCGGACGGGTCGGGCGTCGTCGATGAGCTGGAACAGGTCGCGGTCGCCGGAGACCACCTCGACCGGGCCGGGCTGGGTCACCGACAGAGTGCCGAGCACGTCGTCGGCCTCGTAGCCGGTCGCGCCGACGACGGTGATGCCGACCGCGGCCAGCACCTCCAGGAGCATGGGCACCTGCGGGGAGAGCGTGTCCGGAACGACCTCGCCACCCTGCGGGGCCACCCGGTGCGCCTTGTACGACGGCAGCAGCTCGACCCGCCACGCCGGGCGCCAGTCGTAGTCCATCGCGCAGATCATCCGGTCCGCGCCGCGCCCGCGGATCAGGGTGGCGATCATGTCGAGGAAGCCGCGTACCGCGTTGACCGGGGTGCCGTCCTCGGCACGGGCGGCGGACTCCGGAATGCCGAAGTAGGCCCGGAAGTAGAGGCTGGGTGCGTCGATCAGCAGGATCGGGGATCGGTGTGCCACGCCCGACAGCCTGGCACAGCCCTCCGACGATCAGTGGTACGCCCGGCCGGCGCGACGTACGCAGCGGCCTGGCCCTCGTCGGCCGGGTGGCCGACAGCGTCTGGTCCGGTGGCGCGGTCACCGACCGCCGACGGTGACCGGTGGCGCGGCCGACCGCGTCGGCTCGTCCCGGTCGTGGTCGGTGAGGTCGTGCAGGTGCCGGACGGGGGAGAGGAGCAGCACCAGCGGGGCGCTCACCAGGGTCGCCGCGAAGACGAACAGGGTGGCGCGGGCACCGAGCGGGCCGCCCAGCGTGCCGGCGACCAGCCCGCCGACCGGGATGGCGCCCCAGGAGACGAAGCGGACGGTCGCCATCACCCGGGACAGCAGGTCGGGCGGGCTGGCGATCTGCCGGTAGGTGCGGGTGGTCACGCTGAGCACGACCGTGCCGAGGGAGAAGACGATGCTGCCGGTGGCGAATGCGGCGTACGCCAACCAGCCGGTGCCCCACGGGATCAGGAACGCTCCGGCGACCGTGGTGAACCCGGCGGCGACCAGCGCGCGGGCGGTGCCGATCCGGGCGGTGATCCGGTTGGTGAGCGCCGCGCCGACCAACGCGCCGACGCCCTCGACGGCGAGCAGCATTCCGACCAGTCCGGCCGGAGCGTGCAGGTCGCGGACCAGGTAGAGCGGGTGCAGCGCGAACTGTGCGCCGCAGACGAAGTTCATCGCCGTCGCGGCCCACATGCTCGGTCCCATCACCGGGTGGCGTGTCACGAAGCGCCAGCCCTCGCGGATCAGGTCACCGATCGGGGGCCAGCGGTCCGGCGTGTCGACGCGGCTCGCGGGGAGCGTACGCAGCAGCGCCGCCGACACGAGGTAGCTGGCCGAGTCCACGAGCAGGGTGGGCACCGCGCCGAGTGCCTGCACGGCGAGGCCGCCGAGGGACGGGCCGCTGAGCAGGGTGGCGGCGTGGGTGGCCGAGGTGAGGCTGTTGCGCGACTGCAACTGCTCGCGTTCGACGATGCTGGGCAGGAAGGTCGAGTTGGCCACGTCGAACAGCACGTTGGCGAAGCTGACCACGAGCGCCGCGATGACCAGGTGGGTGACCGTGAGGTGGCCCCACCACCAGGCCAGCGGGATGGACGCCACGGCGAGGGCACGGGCCAGGTCGGCGCCCACCTGGGTGCCGCGCAGCGGCAGGCGCTGCACGATGACGCCGGCGGGCAGGCCGATCACGATCCACGCGACGTAGCTGGCCGCGGCGATCAGACCCATCTGGAAGGCCGTGGCGTCGAGCACGGTGAGCGCGGTGAGTGGCAGGGCCACCGCGCCGACCGCCGACCCGACCATGCTGGTCGTGCCGGCGGTCCACCACCGCCAGAACACCCCGGCCCGCTCACCGACGTTCATGTCGCCTGCCCCCGTTCGCCGTGCCAGTGCGTTCCAAACTGGAACGGACTATAGTCGTGCGGGGAAGGACGGAGGAAGCGGGTGCGGCGAGAGGATCTTGCCGATGCGGACTGCGGCATAGCGCAGGCGCTCGGCGTACTGGGGGACTGGTGGACGTTCCTCATCGTGCGTGACGTCGCTGGCGGGACGACCCGCTTCGACGCGTTGCAGCGCGAGCTGGGTGTCAGCCGGCGGGCGCTGACCGAACGCCTCGCCGCGCTGGTCGAGCACGGTGTGCTGGAGCGTCGGGCGTACTCCCAGCGCCCACCGCGCTTCGACTACCTGCTCACGGCCAAGGGTGCGGGGCTGCTGCCGGTGCTGATCGCACTACAGGACTGGGGAACGAGGCATCTGATGAGTGACGGTGAGCTGACCGCGACCGCCGACGCCGACTCTGCCGAGGCGCGCCGGGTGCACGAGCTGGTCGGGCGGCGGCTGCCCGAGATCGTCCTGCCCGGCCCCGACGGTCAGCCGGTCGCGGTGGCCGCGACGGACGCGTGGAGCGTCCTCTACCTCTTCCCCGGGGCGTACGCGCCGCAGGCAAACGCCTACCCGCCGGGCTGGGCGGAGATCCCCGGTGCCCGGGGTTGCACCCTGGAATCGACCACCTACGCCACCCGATACCCGGACTTCCGAGCGGCCGGTGTAAGGGTCTACGGGATCAGCACCCAGCGGCCGGACCAGCTCGCCGACTTCTCCGCGTACGCGGAGCTGCCCTTCCCGCTGCTGTCCGACCAGGACGGCCGGCTCGGCGCGGGGCTGCTGCTGCCGGTCTTCCGGGCCGGTGGGATGACCCGGTTCAAGCGGCTGACCCTGCTCATCGACCCGACGGCGGTGATCCGAGCCGTGCAGTTCCCGGTCACCGATCCGGCCGGTTCGGTGACCGAGATGCTCGACCTGGTCCGCGAGCGCCAGTCGGTCTGAACGGCCGACGCGCGGAGGGGCCGCTCCCGGGGCCCCTCCGCGCGGGTGTCTCAGGCCGGGAGGGTCCAGCGCTGGTTCGCGCCGGCGAAGCAGTCCCAGATCTGCAGTCGGGTGCCGTCGGCGGAGCTGTTGCCGGTGGCGTCCAGGCACTTGTTGGACTGCGGGTTGCGCAGCGTGCCGTTGGACTGTGCCTGCCAGACCTGGGCGCCGCTGCCGTTGCAGTCCCACAGTTGGACCTTGGCGCCGTTGACGGTGGAGCCGCTGGTGATGTCGGCGCACTTGCCGAGGGCGCGCAGCGTGCTGTCGCTGGACACGGTCCAGGTCTGCGCGTTGGTGCCGTTACAGGTCCACAGCTGGATGGCGGCGCCGTTGGCGGTGCTCGCCGAGGCCACGTCGACGCACTTGCCGGCGATCCCGGTGATCGGGCCGGTACGACCGGTCGGCGGCGGGGTGGTGCCGCCCATGATGGTGTCGTACATCGCGCTGAGCAGCGAGGTCGAGCCGGAGGTGTCCTGGGACAGCTCCCAGTTCATGACGCCGCCGGCGTTGGTCAGCGCCCACTGCGTCTTGCGCTTGACCGTCGGAATGCCGTTCCAGCACTGCTGCGACCCGCCGACATTGGCACAGTCCCGGTTGGCGTTTGCCGGGTCCAACCCGACCAGGTACGAGTAGTTGTAGTAGACGGGGCGGCTGTAGAACGGGATGCCGAGCACCGCCTTGCTGGCCGGCAGGCCCCGGGCCTTCCACAGGTTGACGCTGTTGATCGACCAGTCGTAGTTGGAGTGCGGGTTGCCGCCGTCGTACGCCATGATGTTGAGCCAGTCGACCTGCGCGAACACGGCCGTCTGCACGCCCTGCATGGTGCCGCCCTCGGAGACCACGGCGGCGGTGAGCAGCTTGCCACGGCTGTGCAGGGCGCTGCTCAGCTGCGTCATGAGCGCGGTGTAGTTGTTGGCCGAGGTGCCCGGGTCCGGGTACTCCCAGTCCATGTCGACGCCGTCCAGGTTGTACTGGTTGACGAAGTTGACCAGGTTGTTGACGAAGTTGGTGCGGCTGCCGGCGTTGCCGGCCAGCGCCTCGAAGGCGGAGTCGTTGCCGTCGTTCCAGCCGCCGACCGCGATCGACACCTTGACGTTGTTGGCGTGCCCCTGCGAGACCAGCGAGGAGAGCCGGCCACCGTCCACGCCCTGCAGGCTGCCGTCGCCGTTGGGCAGGATGAAGGCGTAGTTGATGTGCGTCAGCTTGCCGTACTGGATGGTGTTGATGTTGCCGGCCCAGGAGGGCATGTAGCCGACGCTCTTGAAGTTGTTCGGCAGCACCACGGCCTGCGCGGCGGTGGGGGCGAGGGTGAGGGTGGCGGTGGCCGTGGCCAGCGCGAGTGTGCCGGCGGCGAGGGCGCGGCGCAGTGGAGAGGACATCGGAAGGCCTTCCCGTGGGCGGGGGACGACGCCGTCCGCGCAGGGTTCTCGCGGGCGGGCGGTGCGGGGACGCAGGGACGGGTGGGCCTCGAGGCAGCCAAATCTTAAAGAGTGTTAACTGTCCGCGTCAATCAACACCGATGAATTTCCCCAGATCGCCTCGCAGGCCGGTGCGTCGATGATCCGGAGCGGCGCCCACTCCCGGCGATCCCCAAACGACCGTTAAGCTGGCCGGGTGGGAATCGACGAGCTGTACCCGCCGGACCGGCTGGCCGCCGCGCAGCGCGCCACCGCCGCCGCCGGCCTGGACGCCCTGCTGCTCACCCCCGGCTCAGACCTGCGCTACCTGACCGGCTACGACGCCCACGCGGGGGAGCGGCTGACCTGCCTGGTGCTGCCCGCGCAGGGCGCACCGACGCTGATCGTGCCGAGGTTGGAGCGCCCCGCCGCCGAAGCGTCACCCGCACCGGCCACCGGGGTACGCATCGTCGACCACCCCGACGGCACCGACCCGTACCCCCTGGTCGTGGCCGCCCTGGACGGCCCGCTCGCGGCGGTCGGCCTCGCCGACCGGATGTGGGCCGAGCAGGTCCTCGCGCTGCGCGCCGCGCTGCCCGGAGCGGCACAGCGGCTCGCCGGCGAGGTGCTGCGCGAGCTGCGGATCCGTAAGTCCCCGGCCGAGGTCGCGGCGCTCGCCGAGGCCGGCGCGGCGATCGACGAGGTGCACCGACGGATGGGGCAGTGGCTGCGCCCCGGGCGCACCGAGGCCGAGGTGGCCACCGACATCGCCGCGGCGATCCGGGCCGCCGGGCACGTCACCGTCGACTTCGTCATCGTGGCCGCCGGCCCGAACGGGGCCAGTCCGCACCACGGCACCTCGGACCGGCCGATCGGCGTCGGCGAACCGGTGGTCGTGGACATCGGCGGCACGATGCCGTCGGGCTACCGCTCGGACTGCACCCGCACCTACGTCGCCGGCGGCCCGGCCCCGGCCGAGTTCGTGGACTACTACGCGGTGCTGCACGACGCCCAGCGCGCCTCGGTGGCGGCGGTGCGGCCCGGCATCACCGGCGCGGCCGTCGACGCCGCCGCCCGGGAGCCGATCGCCGCCGCCGGCTACGGCCCGGCGTTCCTGCACCGCACCGGGCACGGCATCGGCCTGGACGGTCACGAGGAGCCCTACGTGGTGGCCGGCAACGACCGGCCACTGGAGCCCGGGATGGCGTTCTCCATCGAACCGGGCATCTACCTGGCGGGCCGGCACGGCGCCCGTATCGAGGACATCGTCGTCTGCACCACGGACGGCGTGCAGCGGCTCAACACCACCCCCACGGAGCTCATCGCGCTATGACTGTCGACCGGATCCTCCCCACCGACGAGGCCCACGACCTGCTGGACCTCGCCACCGAGCTCGCCGACCGCGAGCTCGCGCCGAAGGCCGCCGACTTCGAAGAGCGCGCCGAGTTCCCCCGCGACGTGCTGCGTACCCTCGGTCGGTCCGGCCTGCTCGGCCTGCCGTACCCCGAGGAGCACGGCGGCGCGGCCCAGCCGTACGAGGTCTACCTCCAGGTGTTGGAGATCCTGGCCAGCCGCTGGCTCGCGGTGGCCGAGGCGGTGAGCGTGCACACCCTGTCCTGCTACCCGGTGGCCGCGTTCGGCAGCGACGAGCAGCGCAAGCTTCTCCCGGACCTGCTCGGCGGCGAGCTGCTCGGCGCATACTGCCTCTCCGAGCCGCAGGGCGGCTCGGACGCCGCGGCGCTGGACACCCGGGCGGTCCGCGACGGCGACGCGTACCTCGTCTCCGGCACCAAGGCGTGGATCACCCACGCCCGGACGGCGGACTTCTACAACGTCTTCTGCCGCACCGGCGGGCCCGGCCCGAAGGGCATCTCCTGCCTGCTCGCCGACGCCGGCACCGCCGGCATCACCCCGCAGGCGGCCGAGCGGACTATGGGCCTGCGGTCCTCGCCGGTCGCGCAGATCGCCTTCGACGAGGCGCGGGTGCCGGCCGATCGGCTGATCGGCGGGGAGGGGGCCGGCTTCACCATCGCGATGTCGGCGCTGGACTCCGGCCGGCTGGGCATCGCGGCCTGCGCGGTCGGGCTGGCCCAGGCCGCGCTGGACTACGCGATCGGGTACGCCCGGGAGCGGCAGCAGTTCGGTCGGGCGATCATCGACTTCCAGGGGTTGGGGTTCACCCTCGCCGACGCGGCCACGCAGATCTCCGCCGCCCGCGCGCTGACCCTCGCGGCGGCGCGGCTGCGCGACGCCGGCCGGCCGTACTCGATCGAGGCGGCGAAGGCGAAGCTCTTCGCCACCGACATGGCCATGCGGGTGACGACCGACGCGGTGCAGGTGCTCGGCGGCGCGGGCTACGTCTCGGACCACCCGGTCGAGCGGTACATGCGCGAGGCCAAGGTGTTGCAGATCGTGGAGGGCACCAACCAGATCCAGCGGTTGGTCATCTCCCGGGCGCTGGCGAAGGGCTGAGCGGCGTCGACGGTGCGTGGCGGCGCGGCTGCGGTGGGTCCATCGTGGCCGCCGGCCGCGCCGTGCCGTGGGCACGTCGTCGCCGTCGCGCGTTTTTCCCGGTAGGTTGCTCGCCGTGGAGGAGATCGACCAGGCCATCGTCGCCGCGCTGACCGCTGACGGCCGGCTGTCGTACACCGACCTGGCCGAGAGGGTGGGGCTGTCGGTGTCCGCGGTGCACCAGCGGGTGCGCCGGCTGGAGCAGCGCGGGGTGATCAAGGGGTACGCCGCCCGGGTGTCCTTCGAGGCTCTCGACCTGCCGCTGACGGCGTTCGTGGCGATCCGGCCGTTCGACCCGTCGCAGCCGGACGACGCGCCGGAGCGGCTGGCCCACCTGCCCGAGATCGACTCCTGCTACTCGGTGGCGGGGGAGGACTTCTACCTGTTGCTGGTGCGGGTGGCCAGCCCGGCCGACCTGGAGCGGGTACTACAGGAGATCCGTACGTCGGCGAACGTGACGACCCGGACCACGGTGGTGCTGTCCACCCCGTACGAGAACCGGCCGCCGAAGATCAGTGCCGCGCCGCCGAGTCGGTCGCGGTCCCGGGTGCCGGAGGAGCCGGCTGGTTCCACCGCAGGATGACCTGTCGTCCGTGCTCGTGACCGAGCGCGCTGACCGTGGCCGTGTCCAGCCGCAGTCGCCCGCCGCCGGACGGCGGCAGTCCGATCCAGCGGGCGCCGAGCACACGCAGGCTGTGGGCGTGGCCGACCAGCGCCACGTTGCCCTGGTCGAGCAGTGGGGTGACCCGGGCCAGCACCCGGTCGAGCCGTTCGCCCACCTCGTCGGGTGACTCTCCGCCGGGGCAGCCGTCGGTCCAGATGTTCCAGTCCGGTCGGTCCTGGTGGATGTCGGCGGTGGTGATTCCCTCGTATTCGCCGTAGTCCCACTCGCTGAGGTCCTCGTCGACGGCGTCGACGGTGAGCCCGGCGAGTTGCGCGGTGCGCAGTGCCCGGGAGCGGGGGCTGGCGAGCACGGTGCCGAACCGCCGGTCGGCCAGGAACGCGGCGAGGGTGCGGGCCTGTCGCTCGCCGGCGGAGGTCAGCTCCAGATCGGTGTACGAGGTGTGCTGCAGGCTGGCGCTCCAGGTGGTCTCGCCGTGCCGGATCAGCAGGAGCTCTCCCATGCGGCCAGTTAACCATTGCGGAGCAGGCGGCATTCGGGGCTGCCCGGCAAACCACACAACCTATCTTCCTAGGACGCTCTAGCGGGTGTGACGCCCCGCGCCGACCGGCCCACCCTTCCAAACTATTGTCCTAGGACGCTGTACGCGGTGTGCGCTCCGCAGCACACGTTTCGGCCCCGGCCAGCCGGGCAAGCAAGCCGGGACACTCGCCAGACGGAGGAGGCGCCATGAGCTTCACCGAGAAGGCACGGAACAAGGTCGAGCAGGTTGCCGGTGCTGCCAGAGAGCGGATCGGCGACGTGACGGACAACGAGCGGATGCGTGGTGCGGGCGCCAGCCAGCAGAGCGACGCGCGCGCCAAGCAGGCCGGTCAGAACGTCAAGGACGCGGGCCGCAACGTGAAGGACTCCTTCACGAAGTGACCTGAGCGGTCCACGGGTCCCCGGGCGCACCGTTCGCCCGGGGACCCGTCGTGTGTTCCGGCTAGGGTCGCGGGGTGACCGTGCTGCGTTCCCTGGTGTTGTTCGCGCTGGCCGCGGTGGCCGAGATCGGTGGTGCCTGGCTGGTCTGGCAGGGCTGGCGGGAGCACCGGGGCCTGTGGTGGATCGCCGCCGGGGTGGTGGCGCTGGGGTGCTACGGCTTCGTGGCGACGTTCCAGCCGGACGCGCACTTCGGTCGGATTCTGGCCGCGTACGGCGGGGTGTTCGTGGCGGGCTCGCTGGGCTGGGCGATGCTCGTGGACGGGTTCCGCCCGGACCGGTGGGACCTGACCGGAGCGGCGCTGTGCCTGCTCGGTGTCGCGGTCATCATGTACGCCCCGCGCACGTAGCGCCGTGTGGGCGGCTCGGGACCCGCGCAGTTTCCAGGTTGTAGTGGCCTCACGCACGCCCGAGGCCACTACAACCTGGTTGTTGTGGCGGATCTTGCTGAACCGGAGGGCGCCGCCCACGGGGCAGTGAGGAGCCCTCACGTCTGCCATGATCGGCGGCGTGATCCGATGTCGGCTTCGCGCGCTGGTCGGCGTGCTGGTGGTGGCGGCCGTGCTGGGCGCCGCCGGGTGTGCGACCCCGCCTTCCCGGGCTCAGCCGCAGGCCGTGCCGCCGATTCCTGGCCCGTCTGGCCAACCGGTTGCGACGGCGGGCTCGTCGGGTAGTGCCGCGCCGCCGGAGTCGCCGGCGACGCTTCCGGGGGCGACGCTGCTGGGGAGCCGACCGCCGGTGGTGGATCACGGGCCGCGGGTCGGTGATCGGGTCGCGCTGACCTTCGACGCGGACATGACCGACGGGATGTTGAACAACCTGCGTACCGGCCGGGTGAAGTCGTACGCGAACCTGCGCATTCTGGATCGGTTGGAGCGCGAGCAGGTTCCGGCGACGTTCTTCCTGACCGGCAAGTGGGTGCAGCGGTATCCGGATCTCACCCGCAGGATCGCCGGGAATCCGCGCTTCGAGTTGGCCAATCACACGTACGGGCATCTGGCGTTCACCGGCGACTGCTACGACCTGCCCCGGGTGGCGGCGGGTGGGATGACCGAGGACGTGGCGAGGACGTTCCGGGTCATCGAGCCGTACGGGGGTCGGCAGACGCGGTACTTCCGGTTCCCGGGGCTCTGTCACGACGAGGCGGCGTTGGACGCGCTCGCGCCGTTGGGTGTGACGGTGGTCGACGGGGACGTGGTCAGTGGTGATCCTTTCGCGACCGCGTGGAAGCCGATCGTGCGGGCGGTGCTGGAGCACGTACGCCCGGGTTCGGTTGTGATCATGCATGTGACCGAGGCGAACGCCGCGATGACCGATGAGGCGTTGCCGTACATCCTGGCCGGGTTGCGGGAGCGGGGCCTGGTGCCGGCGCCGCTGTCCGAGGTGCTGGCCGCCGCCTGAGCGACTATGCAGTCTCCCGGCCGGACCGGTCGGCGTGCCGGGCGTCGGTCAGCAGCATCAGCACCAGCACGACGGTGACGGTGACGAGCTGGACCGTGGCGGGGAGGGTGACGCCGACGGCGATGGTGGCCAGTACGGCGAGCGCGGCGGGGAGCCGGCTGCGGGGGATGGGTAGGCGCAGGGCGCGGCGGGTGGCGGTGACGCCGGTGAGGAAGAGTGCGACGCCGCCGCTGAGGGCCAGGGCGGCGCCGGGGTGGGCGGGCTGGCCGGGGTGTGCGACGGCGGCGTGGACGCCGGCGACGGTGGCGATGACCCCGAGGAGCAGCAGGAAGTGGGGGAGGACGTAGGCCCCTTCGCTTCTGCGGCTGCGGGCGGCGGGGGCGGCGTTGTTCAGGGCTGTCTGGGCGGGTCGCAGGTCGGTGAAGTAGGTCCACCAGAGGGCGGCGGGTAGGGCGAGGGCCAGCACGATGGCGCTGGCGGTGCCGGCGGTGAGGTGGTCGGTGGGGACGCTCATGCCGGTGGCGACGACGGATTCGCCGAGGGCGACGATGACGATCAGGCCGTGTCGTTCGACGAAGTGCGCCGGGCGTGGGTGGAAGGTGTCGGCGATGCCGATCCAGGAGTGCCGGGGGAAGAGGTAGGGCAGGGCGGCCTGGGTGATCACGGCGGCGGCCCAGAGGGCGGGTACGGCGGGGCCGGTGAAGGCGGCGGCGGTGAGGACGAGCAGGGCGGCGCCGAGGTTGTAGGGGGCGAGTCGGTGTACGCCGGCGCGGACGTCGGAGTGCAGGAACAGGGTGAGGTGTACGACGACGACCACGAGGTAGCCGATGGCGAAGATGAGGCCGGTGTCGGCGAGGGCGTCGGGTAGGGCGACGGCGGTGAGCAGGAAGCCGGCCATGCCGGCGAGGAGGAACAGTTTGGTGGTGGTCTGTCGGGGTGGTACGTGGTTGGTGAGCCAGGCGTAGCCGGTGTAGAGGTACCAGAGCAGCGCGAAGATGAGTACGGCGCGGCCGAAGTTGGCCCAGCTGAGGTGTTCTTCGAGGATGCCGGTGAGCTGGGTGATGGTGAGGACGAAGACCACGTCGAAGAAGACTTCGATGGGGGTGACCCGTTCGGCGGGGCTGGTGTCGGGCTCCGGGCGTGGGTGTCCCATGGTGGTGGACGCTAGTCGTGCGGATGGCGCGACACCCCCGGGTTGGTGATTCGCCGGGGGTGTCGTGGGTGGTGGGTCAGTCGTCGTGGTGCTCGGCCCACCATTGTTGGCCGCTGTCGGGCAGGGTGTCGATCGGGTCGTAGTAGGCGTAGCGCTTGTTGAGCGCCTCCAGGTCGGCGGACTCGATGGAGGTGCGGTAGTTCTTGGTCCAGTAGGAGATGCCGCGGTCGCGGTCGTAGTCGGTGAGCATGTGGACCCAGCGTTTGCCGACGAACGGGACGTCGCAGACGATGCGGGGGGTGGCGTAGCCGGGTAGGTAGCCCATGATGTCGTGCTGGAGTTGTTGGGCGTGCCAGACGGGGACTCGCCAGTGTTCGGCGTTGGGGATCATGTCGCACATGTAGAAGTAGTACGGCAGGATGCCGGCTTCGCCTTGTAGGGCGAAGCAGAGGTCGAGCAGTTCGGGTGTGGTGGCGTTGACGCCGCGCATGAGGACGCCCTGGTTGCGGACGTCGCGGACGCCGACGTCGAGGGCGGTCTGGGCTGCTTTGGCGACCAGTGGGGTGAGCGACTGGGCGTGGTTGACGTGGGTGTGGATGGCGAGGTTGACGCCGCGGCGGGCGGCGGTGCGGGCCACCCGCTCCAGGCCCTCGACGACGTCGGGTTGCAGCCAGTGTTGGGGCAGGCCCATGAGGGCTTTGGTGGCGAGCCGGATGTCGCGGACCGTCTCCAGTTCCAGCAGCCGCATGAGGTACGACTCGAGGTTGCGCCAGGGGACGTTGGCCACGTCGCCGCCGGAGACGACGACGTCGCGGACGCCGGGGTGGGCTTTGAGGTAGCTGATGTGGGCGTCGTAGCGGTCGACGGGCTTGAGGGTGAGTTTGAGTTTGTCGACGGCGGGGGTGGAGTTGCCGACCAGGTCCATGCGGGTGCAGTGCCCGCAGTACTGGGGGCAGGTGGAGAGCAGTTCGGCGAGGACTTTGGTGGGGTAGCGGTGGGTGAGTCCTTCGGCGACCCACATGTCGTGTTCGTGGAGGCTGTCGCGGCTGGCGTAGGGGTGTGAGGGCCAGTCGGTGCGTCGGTCGGAGGCGACGGGGATCATGTAGCGCCGGATGGGGTCGGCGAGTAGCGCGTCGGTGGTGGGGGTCGCGAACGGCACCATCGTGTTGATCATTTGTGGTGGTACCAGCATCGACATGGTGGCCAGGGCCTTCTGGTCGGCCTCGAGGTCGGCGTAGAAGGTGTCGTCGATGAGGTCGCCGAAGACGGCGCGTAGCTGCTTGATGTTCTTGACGCAGTTGACGCGTTGCCACTGGGCGGATTCCCATTGGTCGCGGGTGACGTGGCGCCAGCCGGGGAAGCGGGTCCAGTCGGGTTCGACCAGGGGGTGGCGGCGGTATTCGTAGGGCTGCCCGGCGGTCGGTGCGGCGACCGGGGCGTGACGGGGTTGAGCGATGGTCTCAACCGGTTGGGTCTGGGTCACGGCCCCTCCTTGGTGCTGCGGCTGATCAACGGACCCGAAGGCTACTGGAAAATATTCGGTGAAGAAATTAGTCTGCCGGAAGTTTTCCCGCGACGCGATCCCCCAACCGGGGCTTCGGGCGGCTGGACAGGGGAGGTCGGCGTGACGTCACCGGTGGGACTGCACCGTGTCGTGCAACCGGCGGGGGTGCTGCCGCAGGCGGCCTGGCGGCTGGACGCGTCCGCGGCGATCGCGCCGAACGAGGTGCGGATCCGGGTGCAGCGGCTCAACCTGGATGCGGCGAGTTTCCGACAGTTGTCGGAGAAGCACGGCGGGGACGGCACCGCGGTGCGCGCCGAGGTACTGGAGATCATTTCGGCGCGGGGGAAGATGCAGAACCCGGTGACCGGTTCCGGTGGGATGTTGATCGGCACGGTCGAGGAGGCGGGCCGGCGGTCCCCGCTCGGGCTCAAGCCGGGTGAGCGGGTGGCGTCGCTGGTGTCGTTGACGCTGACTCCGCTGGTGGTGACCGACGGGTTGGCCCGCTGGGACGGGCTCAGTGAGCAGGTGCCGTGTGACGGGTGGGCGATCCTGTTCGCGCGGTCGATCGCCGCGGTGCTGCCGGACGACGAGGATCCGCAGTTGTCCCTGGCGGTGCTGGACGTCTGTGGGGCGCCGGCGTTGACCACGCGGGTGGTGTCGCGCTATGTCGAGGATCGTCGCCGGGCGGGTGATGCGACGCCGGTGCGGGTGGCGGTGATCGGTGGGGCGGGTAAGAGCGGCTCGCTGTCGCTGGCCGCGGCGCGGCGGGCGGGCGCCGCGCGTACCGTCGGGGTGGTGCCGGTGGCGGCGGAGCGCGACGCGCTGACGGCCGCTGGTCTGGCGTCGGTGGTGGCGTTGGCCGATGCGCGGGATCCGGTGGGGGTGTCCACGGCGGTGACGACCGCGTTGGGTGCGCCGGCGGATGTCACGGTGGTCTGCGTGGACGTGCCGGGTTGTGAGCACGGGGCGGTGTTGGCCACCGCGGACGGCGGCACGGTGATCTTCTTCTCGATGGCGACGAGCTTCGCGGCGGCGGCGTTGGGCGCGGAGGGGTTGGCCGCGGACGTGACGATGCTGGTGGGCAACGGGTACGTGCCGGGGCACGCGGAGTTGGCGTTGGGGCTGCTGCGCACCGAGCCGGGGGTGCGTCGGCTGTTCGCGGCGCGGGTGGCGGCAGACTGAGGTCATGACGAACCCCTCGACGTTGTACCGCGGCGGTGTGCTGCACTGTCCTGCCGATCCGAGCGCGACGGCGTTGTTGGTCTCCGATGGGCGGATTGCCTGGTTGGGGACCGATCGTGACGCGCCGGCCGCCGACCGGGTGGTGGATCTGGGTGGTGCGCTGGTGACGCCGGCGTTCGTGGACGCGCACGTGCACGCCACCGACACCGGGTTGGCGTTGTCCGGGCTGGAGTTGTCCGGGGTGCGGTCGGCGGCGCAGTTGTTGGACGCGGTGGCGGCGTTCGCGGCGGGTCTGCCGGGCGACGCGGTGGTGCTGGGGCATGGCTGGGACGAGTCGACGTGGTCGGATCCGGCGGTGCCGGACGCGGCGGCGTTGGATCGGGCGGCCGGTGGCCGGCGGGTGTACCTGTCGCAGGCGTCGATTCATTCGGCGTTGGTGTCGACGGCGTTGCTGGCCCAGTGCCCGCAGGCGGCGACGGAGGCTGGCTTCGACGCGTCGGGGTGGTTGCGGCGCGACGCGCATCATGTGGTGCGGGCGGCGGCGCAGGGGTCGGTGAGCCGGGCGCAGCGGGTCGCGGCGCAGCGGGTGGCGCTGGCGCATGCGGCGTCGCTGGGGATCGCGGCGGTGCACGAGTGCGGTGGTCCGGACATTTCCGACGAGCAGGACTTCACCGGTCTGCTGGGTATCTCCGGTGGCGGCCTGCCGGAGGTGTACGGGTACTGGGGCGAGTTGGGTGGCGCGGCGCGGGCCCGGGAGCTGGGCGCGGTGGGTGCCGGTGGTGACCTGTTCGCCGACGGGGCGTTGGGTTCGCGTACGGCGCACGTGTCGCAGCCGTACGGCGACGGTGACGGCTGTGGGCACGGGTACCTGTCGGCCCAGCAGGTGCGTGAGCATCTGCTGGACTGTGCGGCGCACGGCATGCAGGGCGGGTTCCACGCGATCGGTGACGCGGCGATCGGGACGGTGCTGGAGGGTTTCGCGGGGGCGGCACGGACGTTGGGCGTGGAGCGGTTGCGCGCCGGCCGGCACCGCATCGAGCACGCGGAGATCATGAACAAGCGGCTGATCGCGGGGTTCGTGGAGTACGGGATCGTGGCGAGCATGCAGCCGGCGTTCGACCGGTTGTGGGGTGGCGCGGGTCAGATGTACGAGTCGCGGCTGGGTCTGGACCGGTCGTTGGAGTCGAACCCGATGGGCGCGATGCACGGGGTGGGTGTGGCGTTGGCGTTCGGTTCGGATTCGCCGGTGACGCCGTTGGATCCGTGGGGGTCGGTGCGGGCGGCCGCGGCGCACCACAACCCGGTGCAGCGTATGAGTGTGCGGGCGGCGTTCGCCGCGCACACCCGTGGCGGGTGGCGGGCGGTGCACCAGGACGTCGAGGGGGTGTTGGCGTTGGGTGCGCCGGCGACGTTCGCGGTGTGGTCGACGCCCGCCGGGGTGGAGCGGGGTCTGCCGGTGCTGCTGGCCGAGGATCCGGAGCTGCGGGGTCCGCAGGATCCGACGCCGCTGCCGGTGTGCCGGCGTCTGGTGCTGCGCGGTGAGGTCATCTATCAGGAAGGGTCGTCGTGAGCGAGCGGAGCGAGCGAACCGGCTGGCACGGCAGCGGTCGGATCATCGGTGGGGCAGGGGCGACGGCGTGACCGGAAAGCTTGATCTTGATCCGGTGCTGGTGGCGCGGGCGCGCGAGTTGGCGCGTCGGGCCGGGCAGCCGGTGGTGGACCTGGCGCGCAGCCACACCACGGTGTCGGTGGAGCGGGCGGTGCTGCGCCTGGCCGGGGTCACCGGCGCCGACCCGGACGGCATTCCGTGGGTGAACCGGCTCGTCGACGCGGTCGTCGCGGACGTGGGGTTGGGTCACGGGGTGGCGGCGCCGGTGTTCGACGCGCTGGCGCGTGAGGGCGGCACGGACCTGACGTTGCTGGCGCAGAAGGCCGCCGCCGGGTCGGTGCGGTTCACTGCGCCCACCGGCAGGGCGGCCACGGCGGCACGGTCCGCGGCGCGCAGGGCGGTCGCCGCGGGGGTACGGCGGATCGACCGTCGGCGGGCCGAACGTGAGCGCCTGGTCAAGCGGCACGGTGATCCGGCGCAGCGGCCGTGGATCTATCTGATCGTGGCGACCGGGGACATCTACGAGGACATTCCGCAGGCGCAGGCGGCGGCGCGGGCCGGCGCGGATGTGATCGCGGTGATCCGCTCCACCGGGCAGTCGCTGCTGGACTACGTGCCCGAGGGCGCGACCCGTGAGGGGTTCGCCGGGACGTACGCCACGCAGGAGAACTTCCGGCTGATGCGCGCGGCGTTGGACGACTCGTCGAAGGAGTTGGGCCGCTACGTGCGGTTGACGAACTACGCGTCCGGGCTGTGCATGCCGGAGATGGCGACCCTGGCCGGGTTGGAACGCCTCGACATGATGTTGAACGACTCGATGTACGGGATTCTGTTCCGCGACATCAACCCGATCCGCACGTTCGTCGACCAGCGGTTCTCCCGGCAGGTCCACGCCCGCGCGGGAATCATCATCAACACCGGTGAGGACAACTACCTGACCACCGCCGACGCGGTCGACGAGGCGCACACGGTGACGGTGTCGCAGTTGCTCAACGAGTTCTTCGCGCACGAGGCGGGGTTGGCCGACTGGCAGTTGGGGCTGGGGCACGCGTTCGAGATCAACCCGGAGGTGCCCGAGTCGTTCCGGTTGGAGTTGGCGCACGCGTTGCTGGCCCGGGAGTTGTTCCCGGACGCGCCGCTGAAGTGGATGCCGCCGACCAAGCACATGACCGGTGACGTGTTCCGGGGCAACCTGCTCGACGGGTTCTTCAACCTGGCGGGCGCGCTGACCGGGCAGGGCATTCTGCTGGTGGGGATGATGACCGAGGCGGTGGTGACGCCGTGGCTGTCCGATCGGGACATCGCCCTGCAGAACGTGCGGTACGTGCTGGGCGCGGCCGGTGGACTGCACGAGGACTTCGTGCCGGCGGCGGGCGGGTTCATCCGGCGCCGCGCCAACCAGGTCCTCGGTGAGGCGTTGGATCTGCTGGAGCGCATCGGTGAGCAGACGCTGCTGACGGCGATCGCCGAGGGCACCTTCGGGATCATGAAGCGGCCGGCGGACCGCGGCAAGGGCCTCGACGGGGTCGCCGCGCACGAGGCCGACTACTACAACCCGGCCACCGAGATCCTGGAGGCGGCGGCGTGAGCGAGAAGGCGATCGTGCGGCCGTACGGGGACACCACCGGCGACGGGATGGTGCAGGTGTCGTTCACCCTGCCGGTGTCGCACGACAAGCGGGCCGAGGGCGCGGCCGTGCAGTTGGCCAACCGGATGGGCATCGACCCGGCGATGGTGGTGCACGCCAAACCGATGGGCGACGAGTTCACGTTCTTCGTCGTGTACGGGCGGGTCAACCACCTGGTCGACCTGAACGCGGTGCAGGTGGTGGAGCGGGACTTCGCGCTGCTGTCGGCCAGGGAGGTCAACACGGTCGTCAAGCAGCGGCTGCGCCGCAAGCTGTCGGTGGTCGGCGCGTGCATCGGCACCGACGCGCACACCGTGGGCATCGACGCGATCCTCAACGTCAAGGGCATCGCGGGGGAGAAGGGCCTGGAGTACTACCGGGAGTTGAAGGTCGTCAACCTGGGTGCGCAGGTCAGCGTGCCGGAGCTGGTGGAGGCCGCCCGGGTGGAGAAGGCCGATGCGGTGCTCGTGTCGCAGGTCGTCACCCAACGCGACGCGCACCTGCACAACACCCGGGAGATGTCCGCGGCGTTCCGTGAGGCGATGCCGGCGGGACGGCGACCGCTGCTGATCGTCGGTGGTCCCCGGTTCGACGAGACGATGACCGACGAGTTGGGTGTGGACCGGATCTTCGGCCGGGGCACCACGCCGGGTGAGGTGGCCAGCTACCTGGTGCACGCCCTGATCACACAACGAAAGGCGACGGCATGACCGACTCCAGGCTCGGGTTGACGGTGCGGCACCGGCGGTATGTGCCGTACTCGCACGCCCACTACGCGGGGAACCTCGTCGACGGGGCGTACGCGTTGGCGTTGTTCGGGGACGTGGCCACCGAGGTGTGCATCCGTACCGACGGCGACGAGGGCCTGTTCGCCGGGTACTCCGATGTGCGGTTCACCGCGCCGATCCGCGCGGGTGACGTGGTGGAGGTGACCGCGCAGGTGTCCCGGGTGGGCACCCGCAGCCGCACCCTGGAGTTGTCCTGCGCGGTGGTGTGCCGGGGTCGCCCGGACCGTTCCGAGTCCGCCGCCGAGGTCCTCGACCCGCCGATCGTGGCGGTCACCGCGACCGGCACCGTGGTCGTTCCCGCCGCCAGCGTGAGTCGCGAGGAGTGAGCCGGGGTTGCGAGCCCCGCAGTCGCGAACAGGGAAACTCGTGACCCTGGCGGTCTGCGCGGACGTCGGCTCCACGTACACCAAGGTGGCGGTGGTGGACCTGGCCGCCGGCGCGCTGGTGGGCGGGGCGGCGGCACCGACCACGGTGGGCACCGACGTGCTGCACGGCCTGGACGCCGCGGTCGCGGTGGCCACCGCCGGGCTCGGCGTGCGTGACGTGCCGTGGTACGTGTGCTCGTCGGCCGGCGGTGGGCTACGGCTGGCCGTGATCGGCTACGAGCCGTTGGTCACCGCGCAGGCGGGCCGGCGCGTCGGTCTGTCCGCCGGCGCGCACGTGGTGCACGTGGCGGCCGGCCGGCTCGGCGCGGCGGACCTGACGGCGCTGCGGGCGGCCCGACCGGACGTGGTGCTGCTGGTCGGCGGCACCGACGGCGGTGACGCCGAGACGATCACCCACAACGCGACGCGGCTGGCCCGGGCCCGCTGGCGGGTGCCGGTGGTCCTCGCCGGCAACGGCGAGGTACGCGCCGAGCTGACCGATCTGCTGCACGCCGCCGGGGTGCCGGTCACGGCGGCGCAGAACGTGCTGCCACGCATCGGGGTGCTCGCGCCCACGTCGGCGCGGGCGGCGATCCGCGCGGTGTTCCTGCGCCACGTCATCGGCGGTAAACGGCTGTCGCGGGGCACCCGGTTCGCGCGGCTGGTGCGCGCGGCCACCCCCGACGCGGTGCTCACCGGCGTGGAGGTCCTCGCCGACACCATCGGCGGGGACCTGGCGGTGGTCGACGTGGGTGGCGCCACCACCGACGTGTACTCGGTGCTCACGCCCGACGAGCGGGCCACCGGGCCGGGCCGGGAGGTCGCCGGCAGCCTGTGGCGGGCCCGCACCGTGGAGGGGGACCTGGGCATGCGCTGGAGCGCCCCCGGTGTGATCCGCGCCGCGGGCGAGGAGCGGCTGCTCACCGCCGGGGAGCAGGACGACCTGGCGGCGGCCGCCGCGCGGCGTGCCACCGACCCGGGGTTCCTGGCCGCCGACGACACCGAGCGGGTCGTGGACCAGCGCATCGCCGCCCTCGCGGCGACGGTGGCGCTGCGCCGGCACGCCCGCGGCGACGCCACCGGCGAACGCGGCGGGCGGGACCTGCGCGACGTACGGCTCATGGTGGGCTCCGGCGGGGTGCTGCGGCACGCGCCGACCGACGCGGCGCAGCAGGTCCTGGCGGCCGTCCTGGGCGATCACGCCGGCGGTTGGGCGCTGCCGCGCGCCGCCCGCCCGGTGGTGGACGTGGACTACGTGCTGGCCGCCGCGGGGCTGCTCGCCGAGGACCATCGGGCCGCCGCGGGGGCGCTGCTGCGCCACCATGTGGCCATCCAGTGAGACACGCCGACCCGACACGCCGTGGCCCACGACACGACAGGCCGGGGGCGGGTTGACAACCGACGGGGTGCAACACGTACCGTCTTTGAGTCCTACCACGGGAAGCGGCTGTTGTTCGCTTCGTCCCTTCGTCCGCTGGCCGAGCGACATTTTCAGCGTCATCGTCGCGGCGGCCAGGTCCAGCGGGCGGGGGTCGGCGGGGCGGCGCGAACCGGTCGCGGTTACCGGTGTACGGGCAGGGTGAGGTGCACGGCCAGTAGACAACGGCCCGGCGGGGGCAGCCAGTCCACCGTCTGGTCGGTCCGAAGGTCGGCGTGCCGCATCCTCGCCCCACCGGCCGGGGAGGGCCTGGGAGCATCGGGGCGCGGCGCGAGCCGCGCCCCGATTTCATGTCCGCCGGGTGGTGCGTCCCCGGCCGTCCGGTGCCGTCGGTCGAAGCGCCCGCCGGCCAGGTAACCTTCGCCGGGTGATCGAGGTGAAGCTGCGGTGACGACACTGGACCGGGACGAGACACACGCCCCGGCGGTGCCGCCCCGCCCGGCCGACGCCCACCGGCCGCTGCCCCTGCGCGTCGCCGTGCCGATGGCCGTGGCCGCCGGCCTGGCCCTGCTCGCGGCGTTCCCCCCGTACGGGGTGTGGCCGCTCGCGCCGGTCGGTGTGGCGTTGCTGGCCGCCGCGGCGCACCGCAGGCGGCTGCGCGCCGGCGCCGGCCTGGGCTTTGTGACCGGCGTGGCGTTGTTCGCGCCGATGCTGGCCTGGACGAACCTGCACACCGGCTACCTGCCGTGGGTGCTGCTGTCGCTGCTGCAGGCCGGCTACCTGGCGCTGCTCGGCGCGGCCACCGCCTGGGTGACGCCGCTGGCCGAGCGCCGCTGGTGGGCGTGGCCGGCGCTGACCGGGCTGCTCTGGGTGGGGCAGGAGGCGATGCGCGACCGCACCCCGTTCGGCGGGTTCCCCTGGGGGCGGCTCGCGTTCAGCCAGGACAACTCGCCGCTGCTGCGCCTGGCCGCGCTCGGTGGCGCTCCGCTGGTCACCTTCGCCGTCGCCATCACCGGTGGGCTGCTCGTCACCGCCGCCTGGCGGGGCCTGGGCGGCGGCCGGACCGCCGGTACGCGGCGGTGGCTGCCGGTGGCCGTACCGGCCGCCGCCGCGGTGGCGCTGTGCGCGGTGGGTCTGCTCGTGCCGGTCGCCCGCACCGGTGGCGGCGACACCGTCACCGTGGCCATCGTGCAGGGCAACGTGCCGCGCCTCGGCCTGGACTTCAACGCCCAACGCCAGGCGGTGCTCAACAACCACGTCGACGCCACCCTGGAGTTGGCCGCGCAGGTCGCCGCCGGCACCCGAGCCCAACCCGACCTGGTGGTGTGGCCGGAGAACTCCAGCGACATCGACCCGCTGCGCAACCCCGGCGCCGGGTCCCGGATCTCCCAGGCCGCCGACACCATCGCCGCGCCGATCCTGGTCGGCGCGGTGCTGCTCGGCCCCGACGCCGGGCAGGTCCGCAACGCGGGCATCCTGTGGCGGCCCGGCACCGGCGCCGATTTGAGCCAGCTGTACACCAAACGGCACCCCGTGCCGTTCGCCGAGTACGTGCCGCTGCGGGACATCGCCCGGGCGGTCAGCAAGAAGGTCGACCTGATCCGCAACGACTTCGTACCCGGCAGCACCCCGGGCGTGGTACGCGCCGGCCCCGCCGTGCTCGGCGACGTCATCTGCTTCGAGGTCGCCTACGACGAGGTGGTCCGTGACACCGTCACCGGCGGCGCCCAACTGCTGGTGGTGCAGACCAACAACGCCACCTTCAACGTGGCCGAGGCCCGCCAGCAGCTGGCCATGGTGCGGCTGCGGGCGGTCGAACACGGCCGTCCGGCGTTGATGGCCTCCACGGTCGGGGTGTCCGGGTTCGTCACCCCCGACGGGCGGGTAAGCGATGCCACCGGGTTCAACACCCGGGAGGTCGTGGTACGGCAGCTGCGGCTCGACGACGGACGTACCCTCGCCACCCGCCTCGGCTGGTGGCCCGAGGTGGCGCTCGCCGGGCTGGCCGTGGCGGCCCTGGCCGGCGCGGCGGTGCTGCGGCGCCGACAGCGGGTGCTCCCCGGATAGCGGCAGCCGGTACGCCGGCGGAAGCGGAGGAACCGTGATCCAGGCAACTGATACGGTCCGGCGTCCGGCGGAGGTACCCGGCGTGGGCCGGGTCCTGGTGGTGATCCCCACCTACAACGAGGCCGACAACGTCGCCGCGATCGTGGCCCGGGTCCGCCGGGCCGCCCCGGCGGTGCGGATCCTGATCGCCGACGACAACAGCCCCGACGGCACCGGCGCGATCGCCGACGCCCTCGCCGACACCGACGCGCAGGTGCAGGTGCTGCACCGCGAGGGCAAGCAGGGCCTCGGTGCGGCGTACCTGGCCGGATTCGGGTGGGCGCGTGAGCACGGCTACCACGCGGTGGTGGAGATGGACGCCGACGGCTCACACGCCCCGGAGGACCTGCCGGCGCTGCTGGAGGCCGCCCGCGACGCCGACGTGGTCATCGGGTCGCGGTGGACCAGTGGCGCGCAGGTGGTGAACTGGCCGCTGCGACGGCTGCTGCTGTCGCGCTGCGGCAACCTGTACGCGCGCCTCGCGTTGGGCATGCCGGTCTCGGACGCCACCGGCGGCTACCGGGTGTACCGGCTCAGCGCGTTGGACGCGATCGACCTGTCCTCGGTCCGCTCGCAGGGCTACTCGTTCCAGGTGGAGCTGTCCCGACTGGCGCACCGGGCCGGGGTACGGATCGTGGAGGTGCCGATCACCTTCGCCGAACGGGAACGCGGGGACAGCAAGATGAGCCCACGGATCGTGGCCGAGGCGCTGTGGCGGATCACCACCTGGGGGGTGCAGGACCGGCGCCAGGCGGTACGCCGGGGCCTGCACGGCACCCCCACCGGTCAGGTGCGGTGGCCGTGAGCGCGACCGTGTCATGCTGGACGGGCGGGACTGTCCACGTACCGCGAGAATGGCGATGAGGTGAGATGCGCCGAGGACTGAGGTTCGTACCACTGGGCCTGCTGGTGGCGGTGGTGCTGGAGCTGACGGTGTTCGTCCTGGTGGGGCGGGCGCTGGGGTTCGGGGTGGCGGTGCTGCTGGTGTTCGCGGCGTCGCTGCTCGGGCTGGTGTTGCTGCGCCGCGAGGGGACCCGCGCCTGGCGGGGGTTCCGCGTGGCCGCCCAGGCCGGGCAGCCACCGGGACGGCAGGTGACCGACGGGCTGGTGGGGTTGGCCGGAGCGCTGCTGCTGGCCGTGCCGGGGCTGCTCAGCGGGCTCGTCGGGCTGCTGCTGCTGGTGCCACCGGTGCGACGCCTCGCCCGCGCCGGGGTGCAACGCACCGCCGAGCGGCGAGTGTCGTCGATGATGGCCGGTGGCCTGTTCGGGCCCCGCACGGTGCGGGTCCGCCAGGGCGCCCCGCAACCGACACCGCGTCCGGAACCGGAGCAGCCGGTGGTGGTCGACGGCGGCCGCGCCATCGAGGGCGAGATCGTCGAGCCCGGCCGCAACTGACACACCCAGACACGACGACGCCCCCGGGGAGAACCCCGGGGGCGTCGTGTCGTGCGGTGTGCGGCTCAGGCGCGGCCGCGGCGGGTACGGACCTCCTGGAGCCGCTCGGCGAGGATGTCCTCGAGCTCGGCGATCGAGCGCCGCTCCAGCAGCATGTCCCAGTGGGTACGCGGCGGCTTGGCCTTCTTCTGCTCCGGCTCGCTGCCGTCGACGAGTCGGGCGACGCTGCCGTCGAACTTGCATTCCCAGGTCGTCGGGACCTCGGCGTCGACGGCGAACGGCACCTCGAACTGGTGGCCCTTGGCACAGAGGTACTCGCGGGTCTGACGCGGCGCGAGCTCCGTGTTGCGGTCGGATTCATAGCTGACCGCGCCCAGGCGGCTTCCGCGCAGCATACGCTCGCCCATGATCGACTTCCCCTCGTTCGTGGTGCTGGTCTTCTGGGTGTAACGGCGGGTTCCCGTCGAGCCATTCCCGCCCGAGGGCGTGAGGCGTCCACGGGTGGGCCGGGACCAAGGGTAGCCGGCCAGGACGATAGCCCGGCCAGGTGATCCCCGGCCAGGTGGGAACGGTGGAGTGTTTCGGCTGTCACCGGGGATGTTAACCGCCCACGCGCGCCGGAGGTTGCGATGACCCATGATGTCCCGGTCGGGCGGCGAGTCGCCGCCGAACGGACGTTCCTCGGGCATCCCCGGGCACTGGCCACCCTCTTCCTCACCGAGATGTGGGAACGGCTCAGCTTCTACGGCATGCGGGCGATCCTCGTGCTGTACCTGACAGCCGAGGTCGCCGACGACGGGCTGGGCCTGGGCGAGTCCAGCGCCACCGCCGTCTACGGCACCTACAACGCCATGGTGTACCTGATGGCGCTGCCCGGCGGGTGGGTCGCCGACCGCCTCATCGGAGCCCGACGCAGCGTCCTGTGGGGCGGGGTGGTGATCGCCGCCGGGCACTACGTGATGGCGGTGCCCACCCGGTGGAGCGTCTTCGCCGGGATGACGTTGATCGTCCTGGGCACCGGCCTGCTCAAACCCAACATCTCCACCATGGTCGGCGCCCTGTACGACCGGGACTCTCCCCGCCGCGACGCCGGCTTCTCGATCTTCTACATGGGCATCAACCTGGGCGCCTTCATCGCCCCGCTGGTCACCGGCTACCTCGGCGAGAAGATCAACTGGCATCTGGGGTTCGCCGTCGCCGCCGTCGGGATGACCTTCGGCGTCATCCAGTACGTGGTGGGCCGCCGCAAGCTGGGCGACGCCGGTGAGCGTCCCGCCGACCCGCTGCTCGGCGCGGACCGCCGCCGGGCGCTGACCCGCGTCGGGCTGGCCGCCGCGGCCCTCGTCGTGCTCGTCGCCGCCCTCGCGCTGGCCGGGCTGTTCACCGTCGACACGGTGGTGAACCTGCTCACCGCGGTCACCGTGCTGGTCACCATCGGCTACTTCACCCGGATCATGACCGATCGGGAGCTCAGCGCGACCGAAGGCAGCCGGATGAAGGCGTACCTGTGGCTGTTCGTGTTCGCCGCCGCGTTCTGGCTGATCTACGACCAGGCCGGGTCGGTGCTGAACATCTTCGCCGCCGACCGCACCGACCGCGACGTCGCCGGCTTCACCTTCGCGGCGTCCTGGCTCCAGTCGGTCAACCCGATCCTGGTCATCATCGGCGCACCACTGTTCGCGCTGCTCTGGCTGCGGGTGGGCCACCGGGTGTCCACCCCGGTGAAGTTCGCCGCCGGCCTGGTCCTCAACGGCCTGTCGTTCGTCCTGATGGCCGCCGCCGCGCAGGCCGCCGTCGGCGGCAACCGGGTGTCCCCGTGGTGGCTGGTGGCCGTCTACGCCCTGCAGGTCGCCGGTGAGCTGTCGCTGAGCCCGGTCGGCCTGTCCGCCACCACCAAACTGGCGCCGGTGAAGTACGCCAGCCAGATGCTCGGCCTGTGGTTCCTCGCCACCGCCGTCGGCGACGCCATCGGCGGACAGGTGGCCCGACTCGCCGAAACGTGGTCCGAGTCGACCTACTTCCTCACCTTCGGCCTCGCGTCGGTGGCGTTCGGGCTGGGCGCGGTCATGTTCGCCCGACACATCCGCGCCCTGATGGCCGGCATCCACTGACCCCGGCGGCTCAGATCGGCTGCGGATCGCGCCAGCCGGTCAGGTGCGCGTCGCGACCGGCCACCGCGTCGCGGATCCGCCGCGCCCACACGCCCGCCATCGGCAGATAGTCGAACTCGTAGTCCGGCCCCGTACGGTCCACCAGATCGGCGAACTTCACCAACTCCGCCAGCGCCGCGACCGGCTTGGCGACCCGCCACGCCTCGGACAACTCGCCGGGGGAGGCGACCTGCCGCCACCCGTCCAGGTATGCCCCGACCTGCCGACGCGCCTCCGGCTCGGCCAGCGGGTGCAGCCAGCCGGCCAGATCCAACAGCGGATGGGCCACCGAGGCGAAACTCCAGTCGAACAGCAGCGGACCGTCCGGCCGGTCGGCCACGTTGCCCGGGTGCAGATCCCCGTGCACCAGCGTGCTGGGCAGATCGAGATCGTCCAACTCGGCGCACCGGTCCTGCAACCACATGCCGATCCCGGTCAGCCCCGCCCGGTCCACCCCGGCCGACTGCCACAGCTGCGACCGGCGCAGCAGCGCCGGCACCCGCGCCGCCAGGTCGTCCAGGCTCACCTGCGGGCAGCCCGCCGCCACCAGCGGCGCCGTACGCCCCACCGTGGCGGTCTGCATCCGGGCCAACATGCGCAGCGCCGCGGCACCGTCGCGGGCTGGCGGCTGCGCCTCGAAGTCGGCGGTGACCCACCAACCGTCCGCCGCCGAATGCGCCAGCACCTCCGGCACCGCACGCGGCCACTGCCGGGCCAGAAAGGTGATCACCCCGGGCTCGGCGGCCAGGTGCGGCAGCACCGCCTTGAGGAACACCGCCCCGCCCGTGGTGGGCGCCCGCAACACCGTCGAGGTCGTCCAGTGCCGGATCTGCGTCACCGGCCCGGTACGCCGCACCCCCCGCTCGGCCAGCACCGGGTCCAGCCAGGCGACCGCGGCGGCGAACCAGCCGGCCCGGTACCACGGCGGCGCGGTGCTCGGCGCGGACCGTCGCAGCCACCGCGGCACCGGGCCCACCCCGAACGCGTCGACGTCGTGCCACGCGTAGCCGGCGGTCGGCTCCCCACCCACCGGCTCGGCCACGAACAACGTGCTGTCCAGCGGTTCCAGCAACGCGACCAGCAGACCCGTCTCGGCGGCCACGGCCCCCGGCAGCTGGCTGCTCGGCGGCGGCCACGCCCCGGTCGGACGCAGCCGAGGCAACCGCAGGGCGTCACCGTCGGCCCGGGCCAGCACCCGACGACGGTCCGCCGAGCAGATGATCACCTCCAGGTCGGCCAGAGGTGTCTGCGCCACCGGAGCGTTCACGCCGCCGCCCTCGGCCGGCTCGGCACCACCGGTGCGGCGGAGTCCGGCTCGCGCCGGTGCCGCAGCGACTCCACCCCGACCAGGTCGTCGGCCACCGCGTCCGGCGCCTCGGTGTCGAACCGGGCGACCGCGCGGATCCGCGCGGCGACGGCCACCAGCACCGCGATCGCCAGCCCGCACAGCAGGAACACGAACGCCATACCCCGACCCTCGCCGACGCCGATCAGCCGGCCCACGCTGCCGGCGAGCCGGCCGTCGGGCATCAGCATCGGCTCGAAGAACGCGGTCGCGGCCGGAGCGACGACGGCGAAGCCCAGCGGCAACGTCGACCACGAGATCATCTGGTTCAGCGCCGCCGCCCGCCCGTGGTAGCGCTGCGGAATCTTGACCTGCACGATCGCCCGGTAGATGCCGGTGGTCAGGGTCAGGCCGGCGGTCAGCGCGCACGCCCCCACCGCCACCAGCAGCGGATCGGGACGCCACGCGACCAGCAGGCAGGCCAGCGCCATGGCCAGGATCGACAACAGCACCCCGCGCATCGGTCGACGGGCCGGGCCACCCCAGAGGGCGACCGTCAGCCCGGCGACCGTCGCGCCCAACCCGGACAGGAACGACACCCGGGCGGCGTCGGCCAGGCCGCCGAACGACAGCACCAGCGGACTCATCAGGATCAGCGGTGGTGCCAGGAAGATGTTCAGCACCAGGAAGAACAGCAGCATCGCCCGGAACTGCCGGTGCCCCCAGGAGAAGCGGAAACCGTTGGCGATCTCGGCGGCCAGCGACTCGCGCCGGTGCCAGCCCATCCGTGCCGGCCAGCGGATCAGCGAGGTGATCACGATCGCGGCGGCGTAGCTGACGATGTCGATGATCAGGATGCCGTCCAGGCCGATGGTGGCCAGCAGACCGGCCGCGAACAGCGGCACGAACAGCGTCCCCGCGCCGTTGACCATCTCCACCACGCCGATGGCGTGCCGCAGGTACCGCTTGGGCACCAACTGCGGCACCGACGCCACGTACGCCAGGCGTTGGAAGGCCGTGGCCACCGACAACGCGGCCATCAGACCGTAGATGTGCCCGATCTGCAGTGTGTCGGTCCACAACAGCGCGCCCAACGCCAACTGCACGACCCAGGCGGCGACGTCACCGGCGATCAACACCCGTCGCCGGTGGGACCGGTCCACCACCGCGCCGGCGAGCGGCGCGATGATCAGGCCGGGCACCAGGGCCAACGTCACGAACAGCGCGAGCTGGACCACCGAGCCCGTGGTCAGGTAGATCCAGATCGGGATGGCCCACTGGGTGAACGCCGAGCCGATCAGCGAGATCAACTGCCCGGCGGCCACCCCGAGGAAACGGCCCATGCTCGGCTCGGCCGCCCGGCGGGCGCCCGCGGCGACCGGCTCGCCGCCCGGCTGCTCGGCCGCGCCCCGGCGGTGCACACCGTGCAACCACCAGTCGGCGTCCTCGCCCCGACCCGCCCGGGTCAGCTCCGCGCCGTCGTCGGCGTCCAGGGCCAGGTGGGTACGCGTCACGATCTCGGCGACCTCGGTCGCCCGGTACCGGTTGAAGTAGTGCCCACCCTCGTCGAGGACCACCAGCGCGCAGGTGTCGGAGAGGAAGTCCCACTCCCGGAAGCGTTCCTCGTAGTAGTCGGTGGCCGGGTCCTGCTCACCGACGACCGAGATGACCGGGGCGTCGATCCGCTCGATCTGCTGGTCGAGCAGGCCACTGTAGTAGTCCTCGGCGCTGCGGGTGTCGTGGCGCATGTTGCGGATCACCCGGTCGACCTCGTCCAGGCCCAACTCCTCGATGTCGACGCCCCGCCCGACCAGCCGGTTGATAAACGTCCGGTTGCTGCGCAGCGACTCCAGCTCGGCGAGCCGCGACAGCCGCGACAGCACACCACGAGGGCGGGCGAACGGGAAGATGCCGCCCACGTACACGGCCTCCACCGGGCGGTCGACGGCCTGCAGGCGACGGGCCACCGCCACCACCAGCGCGCTGCCGATACCGCAGTGGCCGTAGAGCACCAGCGGGCCGGTGATGTCGCGCAGAATCTCCGTCACCGCGCCGTCGACCAGATCCCCGAAGGGCAGCGTGTCCTCGGTGCCGCCGGCCTCCTGGTTGTGGATGGCCGCCGCGAACAGCCGGTGCCCGGCCGGCATGGCCTCGGACAACGCCTGGTAGACCGCCGCGCTGCCACCGCCGTAGGGCACGCACACCAGGGTGCGGACCTGCTCGGCGACCGGAATCGGCCGGGTCAGCTCGTGCAGCAGCCGGGTCGGGCGGTCCTCGCCGGCCGGTTCGTCGAGCAGCCGGGCCAACTCCCGGACCGTCCGGCAGCGGAACAGGTCCATCAGCGACACCGCGCCCGTGCCGCCGGCCGCGTCGACCTCGCGTCGGATCCGGGTGACCGCCTGCGCGGCCAGCAGCGAGTGCCCACCGATGAGGAAGAAGTCGTCGTCGATGCCGACCTGCTCGACCGCGAGCAGGTCGGCCCATATGCCGGCGATGAGCCGCTCGTTCGGCGTGCTGGCCTCGGCGAACTCCTGCTCGGCCTGGCGGCCCAACTCCGGATCGGGCAGCGCCCGGTCGTCGAGCTTGCCGTTCGGAGTCAGCGGCAACGCGTCGAGCACGACGAACGCGGCCGGCACCAGATAGTCGGCCAGGATGCCGGCGAGGTGCTCGCGGAGCTGCGCGGGCGTCGGACGCGGCCCACCCTCGGCCGGTACGACGTAACCGACGAGCCGCCGATCGCCGGTGCCGTCGGGCCGCACCAGCACCGCCGAGGCCCGCACGTCGGGGTGCCGGTGCAGGGCCGCCTCGATCTCGCCCAGCTCGATCCGGTAACCGCGGATCTTCACCTGGCGGTCCACCCGGCCCAGGTATTCCAGCGTGCCGTCGGCCGACCAGCGCACCCGGTCACCGGTGCGGTACATCCGGGCGCCCGGCTCACCACTGAACGGCTCGGGCAGGAACCGCTGGGCGGTCAACCCGGCCCGGTTCAGGTAGCCGCGGGCCAGCCCTTCCCCGGCGACGAACAGCTCGGCGGGCACGCCCACCGGCACCGGGTTCAGGTGCCGGTCCAGCACGTACGCCCGCAGGTCGGCCAGCGGCCGGCCGATCGGTGAGGCGACACCCCGGCGTACGTCGACGCGGCGGATGCGCTGCGCGGTGACGTGCACGGTGGTCTCGGTGATGCCGTACATGTTGACCAGGACCGGCGTGGACTCGCCGTAGGTGTTCAGCCAGTGCCGCAGCTCCCGCACGTAGAGCGCGTCACCACCGAAGACGATGGTCCGTACCGACAGGTCGGCGAACGAGCGGTCGGTCTCGGTGAGGGTGGCGCGCAGCGCGCGGAACGCCGCCGGGGTCTGGTTGAGCACCGTGACCTTGCGGGCGGCCAGCTCGTCCAGCAGGCTCTCCTGATCACGCACCACATCGGGCGGCACGATGACCAGTTGCCCCCCGTACGCCAGCGCGCCCCACATCTCCCACACCGAGAAGTCGAACGCGTAGGAGTGCAGCAGCGCCCACACGTCCTCGGCGCCGAAGTCGAAGTGCTCCTCCGCGGAGGTGAGCAGGCGAACCACCTGACGGTGTTCCACCAGCACGCCCTTGGGCTGCCCGGTCGAGCCGGAGGTGTAGATGACGTACGCCGCGTCACCGGGACGTGCCGGCGACGCCGGCGGGTCGGCGGACACGGCCGGCGGGTCCTGCTCCGGTGCGTCGAGGCGGATCGCCACCCCGGCGTACGCGGGCAGAGCCTCGGTGGACGTCTCGTCGGTGACCAGCACCGGCGCGGCGGTGTCGGCGAGGATGAACTCCAGCCGCTCACGCGGGTAGGCCAGGTTCAGCGGCACGTACGCGCCACCGGCCTTGAGCACGCCGAGGATCGCCTCCACCGTGCCCGTTCCGGGGCGCAGGTGCAGCGCGACCAGCGTGTCCCGGCCCACCCCGAGACGGCGCAGCCGACCCGCCAGGGCTTCCGCGCGCCGGTCCAGCTCGGCGTAGCTGACCTGCTCGTCACCGTGCACGAGCGCGACGGCGTCGGGTTGACGGGCCACCTGCTCCTCGAACAGGGCGGGCAACGTCCGGGTCACCGGGAACCGGCCGGCCCGGCTGCCCCACTCGTCGAGCACCTGGGCGCGTTCGGCGTCGGTCAGCAGGTCGACGGCGCGCAGCGGCACGTCGGCGTGCTCGACCACGGCGCGCAGCAGGTGCACGAACCGCTCACCGAAGCGGCCGACGGTCTCGGCGTCGAACTGGGCGGTGGGGTAGGTCAACTCGCACCACAGCTCGCCGGTGCGGGTCTGCGCCACCAGCAGCTCCAGGTCGAAGCGGGTGGTCGACAGGTCCAGGACCTCCCAGTGCGCGGCCGGCCCGGCGTCGTCGGCGCCATGGTCGCGCATCTGGTAGTTCTGCAGCGCGAACGTCACCTGGAACAGCGGGGGACGACTGACGTCCCGGTCCACGTCCAGCTCCGCCACCAGGTGCTCGAACTGGACGTCCTGGTGGGTCAGCCCGTCCAGGACCAGTTGCCGGGTGCGGGTGAGCAGGTCGCTGAACGACTCGTGGGGATCGAGACGGGCCCGCAACGGCAGCATGTTGACGAACATGCCGACCAGGCCCTCCAGCTCGCGGTGGTGCCGCCCGGCCACCGGCGAACCGACCGCGAAGTCGTCCTGGTCCGCGTGCCGGGACAGCAGCAGCTGATATGCGGCCAGCAGGGTCATGTAGAGCGTCGCGTCGTGCCGGCGGGCCAGCGCGGTGACCTCGGCGGCGAGCGCGGCGTCCACCTCGAAGCGGTGCGTGGCACCCTCGAAGCGCTGCGTCGGCGGGCGCGGCCGGTCGGCGGGCAGTTCGAGTGCGGGCACACCGGCGAGCTGCTCGGTCCAGTAGGCCAGGCCCCGGCCGGTGCCCGGCCGGTGGCGCTGCCAGTGCGCGTAGTCGCCGTAGCCGACCGGCAGCTCCGCCCAGGTCGGCGTGCTCCCGTCGCGCCGCGCCCGGTAGGCGGTCAGCAGGTCACCGACGAGCACGTCGATGGACCAGCCGTCGCCGACGATGTGGTGGGTCTCCACCGACAGCAGCCACCGCTGCTCGTCGTAGCTGACCAGCAGGGCCCGCAGCAGCGGCCCGGTGGCCAGGTCGAACGGGACGGACGCCTGCTCACGCGCCAGGTCCAGGGCCTGCCGGCGGGCGTCGGCCGGGTCGTCGGCGCGCACGGTCTCCCGGCGTACCGGCACCGCGGCGGGCGCGGCGACGGTGACCGTCGGCTGGCCGTCCTCGGTGGCCGGGAAGGCCATCCGCAGACTCTCCTGGCGGGCCACCACGTCACCCAGCGCGTCGACCAGCACGTCGGGATCCACGTCCCCGTCCAGCCACACCGCCACCGGCACGTGGTAGGCCGTCGCGCCCGGCGCGAACTGGTCCATGAACCAGAGCCGCTCCTGGGCGTACGACAGGGTGCGTGGCGCGTCGGCCGGTGCCCGGCCGATGCGCCCGGCGCCGGCGTCGGCGCGTTGGCGCAGCAGCCGGTCCAGCAGGGCCTGCTTGGTTGCGGACAGGGGAGCGGGTGGGGCAGCCGACTCGGGGGCTGCGGACATGAGCGATTACCTCTCGTACGTGGCGAGGAGGGCGGCGGCCTCGTCCTCGGAGATCTCGTCCAGACGCGCGACGAGCAGCTTCTCGATCTGGACGGCCAACTCGGCGACCGTGGGATGGGCGAACAGCAGGTGCAGGGGAATGTCGAGGTCCACGACCGCGCCGAGGCGGGCGGCGACGCGGCTGGCCTGCAACGAGTGGCCACCCCGGTCGAAGAAGTTGTCGTGCACACCGATCGGCCCGTTGCCCAGCACCTCGGCCCAGGCGTCGGCGACCAACTCCTCCGCGCCGGTGCGCGGTGCGACGAACGAGGGCTGCGCTTCGTCCGGGTCGGCCGGGGCGGGTAGCGCCGCGACGTCGAGCTTGCCGCTGGGCATCATCGGCAGGGCGTCGAGGGTGACGAAGGTGGCCGGCACGAGGTGACCGGGCAGCGTGGCGCGCAGGGCCGCGCGCAGCTTGGCCGGGTCGGCGTCGCCGCTCAGGTATGCCACCAGGCGCTGCCCGCCGTGCTGGTCGGGCCGGACCGTCACGGCGGCCTGCCGGACGTCGGGCTGGGCGCGCAGCACCGTCTCGATCTCGCCGAGCTCCACCCGGGCGCCGTTGACCTTCACCTGCCGGTCGATGCGTTCGATGAACTCCAGGGCACCGGTTGAGCGCCACCGGCAGCGGTCGCCGGTGCGGTAAAGCCGCGCCCCGGGTGGCCCGAACGGGTCGGGAACGAACGCGGCCGCCGTGTCCGCGGGCCGGCGCAGGTAGCCGCGGCCCAGCGGCGTGCCGCCGATGTGCAGATGACCCGGGACGCCCACCGGTGTCGGATCACCCCGCTCGTCCAGGACGTGCAGGTGCGCGCCGGGCATCGGCACACCGATCGGCACCGCGCCGACCGGCCGGTCACCGGGCGGCACGGTGTACGCGGACACCGCGATGGTCGCCTCGGTGGGCCCGTAGAGGTTGTGCAGCGGAGCGGGGTGCACCGCGGCCAGGTCGGCGGCCAGGTCGCCGTCGAGCTGTTCACCGATGCAGACGACCTGCCGCAGGTCCGCCGCCGCGGCCAGGGCCGGGTGGGCGACCAGGTGCCGCAGCACCGTCGGTACGCAGGACAGCAGGGTGACCCGCTCGCTGCGGACGGTGTCCAGCAGCGCGTCGGCGTCCAGCGCCCCCGCCGGCGGGGCCATCACCAGGGTGGCGCCCGCGACCAGGGCCGGGTAGACCTCCTGACCGAACAGGTCGAAGCTGGGCGAGGCGAGCACGAGCAGCCGGTCGGCGGGCGTGATGGCGTGCTGCTCGACGAACCAGGTGGCGTGGGCGGCCAGCGACCCGTGCTCGATCATCGCGCCCTTCGGCCGGCCGGTCGAGCCGGAGGTGTGGATGACGTAGGCCAGCGCGCGGGGGTGGAACCGGGCCGGCTCGCCCTGCCCGGCGGAACCGTCGTCGAGGTCGTCGACCAGGACGGTGCGGTACGCCCCGGCGGGCAGCGTCGCGGCGATCGCGCCGGTGGTGACGACCACGTCGGTGGCCGTGTCGGCCATCAGGTAGGTCAGCCGCTGCGCCGGGTACGCCGGATCCAGTGGCACGTACGCCGCGCCGACCCGGAGCACGGCCAGCATCGCGACCACCACGTCGGCGCCGCGCGGCAGCGCCACCCCGACGAGCTGCTCGGGCCCGGCGCCCAGTGCCCGCAGCCGGTCGGCCAGCCCGCGGGCCGCCTCGTCGAGCTGCCGGTAGGTCAGCGACCGGTCGGCGTCGCGGATGGCGACCGCGTCCGGGGTTCGTACGGCGTGCGCACGGATCAGGTCGACGACGCCCTGCTCGGGCGGGGTCGTCGCCGGACCGGTGGCCCAGTCGGTGACGAGCAGGTCGCGTTCGGGGCCGGCCAGCAGCGGCAGGGCCGACAGCGGGCGGTCGGGGTGGGCCACGGCGGCACCGAGCAGGCACTCGTAGCGCCCGACCAGGCGCCGCGCGGTGGCCTCGTCGAACAGGTCGCTGCGATATTCCAGTCGGCCCTCGGTCTCGGTGAGCTCCAGCAGCAGTTCCTCGCGGGCGGCCCCGTTGCTGGTGCTCAGGCCCACCGCGCCGAGGTAGTTGAAGCCGAGCTGGTAGAGCGGCGCCACGCCGGGCACACGGGGCGGGTTGAGCGCCTCCACCAGCCGGGGCAGCGGCAGGTCCTGGTGCTCCATGGCCGAGAGCATCGTCTCGCGCACACGGCCGATCAGAGCGCCGAAGCCGGGGTCACCGCCGACGTCGATACGCAGCACCAGCGTGTTGACGAACATGCCGATCATCGGCGCCAGCTCCGGTCGGTCCCGACCGGCGACCGGTAGCCCGACCAGAACCTCCGTGTCGCCGGTCAGCCGGTGCAGCAGCGCCGCGTAGCCGGCGAGCAGCACCATCGCGGTGCTCGCGCCGTGCCGGCGGCCGACCTCGCCCACCGCGTCGCGCAGCTCTTCGGGCAGGGCGAAGGTCACCTCCGCGCCGGGTCGGCCCGCCGACACGCCGCGCGGGCGGTCCGGCAGCAGCCCGTGTACGTGCGGCGCCCCGGCGAGCCGCTCGCGCCAGTACGTCAGGTCGGCCGCGGCGGCGGAACCGGTGGCCTGGTCACGCTGCCACACCGCGTAGTCGGCGTACTGGATGTCCAGGGTGGGCAGTCGCGGGGCCCGGCCGTCGCGCGCGGCCCGGCACAGCTCCTCGATCTCCTGCCTGAGGATGGGCCGTGAGCTGCCGTCGAAGATGGTGTGGTGAGCGGTGAACAGCAGCGTGCGGCGCTGCGGCAGGTGCACCAGGCGGGCCCGCCACAGCGGGGCCTGGTCCAGTTGGAACGGTGCGGCCAGATCCGCCTCGGCCGCCTCGACCAGTCGTGCCGTGAGGTCCGGCTCGGCCACCCCGGACAGGTCCAGCTCGGCCAGGTCGATCGGCAGGTCGGCGTGTACGACCTGGGTCAGCGCCCCCTCGTGCAGGCGCAGCGACGTGCGCAGCGTCTCGTGCCGCCGGGTCAGCTCGGCGAGCGCGGCGCGGACCATCGCCGCGTCGGTGCCGGCGGGCAGCGGAACAGGTGAGCGCAGGTTGTAGGCCGATGCCTCGGTGCCGATCTGGCCAGCCAGCCAGATCCACTCCTGGGCAAAAGACGCAGCAAAAAGATATTCGTCGGACCTGGCCTGCACGTGCGTTCCCCCCGCGGATCGCCCCCGACACGTCGAACCCGCATCGGT
This sequence comes from Micromonospora vulcania, assembly GCF_042658605.1. Lineage (NCBI taxonomy): Bacteria > Bacillati > Actinomycetota > Actinomycetes > Micromonosporales > Micromonosporaceae > Micromonospora > Micromonospora vulcania. The sequence goes on from NZ_JBHSQS010000007.1 coordinate 361,312, forward strand.
TACTGACGATGCTAGGGGAGGAGCGCGGGGCAACACTCGGAGTAATCGCCAGCAGTAAATACCTGAATGGCTGGTACTGAACGCCGGGTTGATGAGGCATGGACTCCGGGTGAACCCGTTCAGCGTGGCCCATCGTCGGTCGGGGCGGGCCCGAGCCGGGCCAGCGCCACGGCCAGGTCGCTGACCTGGTCACCGAGCTGCGCGACCCTGCGCTGGGCCACGTCACGGTCGGCTTCGGCGGCGTCGAGCCGTACCGTCAGGCTGGTGAGCCGGCCCTCGGCGGTGGCCGCGGCCTGCCGGGCGGCGGTCACCTCGGCGGCGAGCGCGTCGCGCTGGGCGGCGGTGGCGGCCAGCGCCGCGCGCAGTTGCGCGGCCGCCTCGGCCGCCTCCTGCCGGCCGTTGTCGGCCTCTCGGGCGGCGATCTGCGCGCGGTCGCGGTCCCGCTCGGCCTGCTCCCGGGCACGGGCCGCCTCGGCGCCCTCGGCCCGGGTCCGCGCGGCGTCGGCGCGAGCCTGGTCGATCTGGCGCCGGACGTCCTGCACCTCGGTCTGCCATCGCCCGGCCCGCTCGGTGGCCTCGGCGGCGGCGCGGGTGGCCCGTTCGGCGTCGCCGCGCAGGGCGTCACGCTCGACGGTCAGGTCGGCGACCCGCTGCCGCTGGGTGTCCCGCTCCGCGCGCAGGTCGCGCACCTCGTGGCGGGCCTGGTCACGGTCCCGTTCGGCCTGGGTACGCAGCGCCTCGGCGGCACTGGCGTCGCGCCGGGCCTGCTCGCGGGCCGCCTCGGCGTGCGTGGCCCGTTCGTCGGCCGCTGCGGCCTGCTGCCCGGCCCGCTCGGCGCGCTGGCGGGCGTCGCCGCCCTCGGCGAGCGCGGCCCGGGTCCGCTCGCGGGCCCGCGCCGCGTCGGCCGCCGCGTCCTCGGCGTCACCGCGGGCCTCGTCGCGTTCGGTCTGCGCCGCGGCCACCTCGGTGGCGGCCTCGGCGCGGGCCTGGGCGAGCTGCCGCTGCACACCCACCGGGGACAACTCGGCGTGCAGCGACTCGGTCAACGTCTCGACGATCTGGTCGAGCCGGTCCACCGCCTCCCAGGTGCGGGCCACCTGCCCGGGCAGGCCCGGGGCGTTGCGGTGGCGCATCCGGCTGTTGCGCGAGGCACGCTGGCAGGCGCCGTCGTTGTCCCGGCAGTAGCGAAACGGTCGACCCGCGCCGACCCGCTGCGGCACCGGCTGTCCACAGTGGGCGCACGGGCGGGTCTCGGTGGGGGTGGGCTGGGCGTCCATCGAGGGCGAAGTCTAGTGCGGGGCGACCGGGAAGGCTCAGCTGGTGGCCCGGGCGGCGTCGTCCAGGGTGTAGCGGCGCTGCAGCTTCACCGCCGCGGCCATCGCCACCGCCGGCAGCAGACCGAACCCGTAGCGGACCGCCGCCAGCGCCGTGTCCGGCTGGACCGGCGTCTGACCGGCCGTCGAGGCCACGAAGCCGCCGACGGCCAGGCACAGGGCGTACGCGTACGGGCCGAGGGCCGCGCCGGTGGCCTCGGTGGCCGTCCACACCCCGGTGTAGGTGCCGGCGCCGGTGGTGCCGGCCGCGCGGATCACGTCGGGCAGCATCGAGAACGGCAGCAACTGCATGCCGGCGAACGCCACCCCGAGCACCGCGACCGCCCCGACCAGCACCGGCAGGCCGGCCGGACGGCCCACGGCCAGCACCAGCGAGCCGGCCGCGAACGCGCCCTGCGCGCCCAGCAGGGCCCGCTGCTTGCCGACGCGCCGGGCCAGCGCCAGCCAGAGCGGGGTGACCAGCAGCGCCGGTGCCACGAACGCGGCCACCAGCACCGTGGTCAGGCCGGTCCTGCGCAGCTCGTACTCGGCGTAGTAGGGCACGCCGGCCAGCACCAGGTGGGTGGTCGTGGACATGGCCAGGTAGGAGGCGACCAGCCAACGGAACTGCCGGTCGCGCAGCGCGGTACGCAACGCCCGCCAGCCGCCGTGCCCGGCCGGGGCGGTGGCCGCGGCGGAGCCGCGCAGCCGGGCGATGCCGGCGACACCGACCAGCATGGCCGCCAGCATCCCGACCGCCAGCACCACGCCCATCAGCTGGTAGCCACCGCGGCTCGCGGTGTCGCCGCCGGTCAGCAGCGGGGCCAGCAACCCGGACAGCAGGATGCCGAGGGTCAGCACGACCATCCGGAACGCCATCAGGCGGGTGCGTTCGTGGTAGCCGATCCGCAGGTCGGCCGGGGTCGCCAGGTAGGGCACCTGGTAGGCGGCGAAGAGCAGGTTGCCGGCCACGAAGAACACCGCCACCCAGGCGGCGGCCGGCGCGCCGGTCAATCCTGCGGGCACCGCGAAGAGCGCCGCGAACGCGGCCGGCAGGGCGCAGCCGAGCAGCAGCAGCCGACGCCGGTCACCCCGGCGGGTCTGCTCGACGTCCGCACGGTGCCCCACCCACGGGTGCAGCAGCACGTCGGCGATCTTGGGCAGCAGCAGCGCCAGACCGGCCAGCCACGGCCCGACGGCCAGCACGTCGGTGAGGAAGTAGAGCAGCAGCAGGCCGGGTACGGTCACCCAGACGCCCATGCCGATCGAGCCGGCCGCGAACCCGGCGAGCGGGCCGCGCGGTAGCGTCGTCGCGTCCGTGGCGGCCGCGGGCCGCCGGTCGAGCCCGGTCATCGCGGCATCCCCTCCGGGGCAGCGGCAGCCCACCAATCCAACGGTTGATGGATTCTAGGGGCACAATGGCGGCCATGACCATGCCCCGACGCCGTCCGGGCCGGCCCCGCCGGGACGAGACCCGGCCGACCCGCGAGGTGGTGCTCACCGCGGCCACCGCGCTCTTCGCCGAGCGCGGCTTCGACGCCGTCGGGCTCCGGGAGGTCGCCGCCGCCGCCGGCGTGGACGTCGCCACGGTCGCACACCACACGGGTACGAAGGCAGCGCTCTACGAGGCCTGCTTCGCCCGGGTCTTCACCGCCGAACGGGACGTCCTGACCCGAGCCGCCGAGCAGGCCCGCTCGGCGCTCGACGCCGGGCCGGACGCGGCGCGAAACGCCCTGCACGATCTGCTCGACGTCTTCGTCGACTTCCTGGAGGACCGCCCGGAGACCACCGCGCTGTGGCTGCGTCGCTGGCTGGAACCCCACCGGCACGCCGAACTCGACCAGCGCTACGCCGAGCCGCTCTACCGACTGGTGGCGGAGTTGCTCACCGCCGCGGCGGCGGCCGGAGCGCTGACCGAACCGACACCGCACATCACCGTGCGGAGCCTGGTCTGGGCGGCGCACGGGCACGTGGTGGCGTTGGCCGCGGGCGTGCCGGGGGCCCGCGAGCGGCGCGAGTTCCGCGCCTTCGTGCACCGTTTCCTGGACGCCTTGTACGGAACGCCGACCCCTTGACGTCGCCGCTGCCGCACGACCATTATCCATCGGACGTTGGATTAGGTGGGGGCAGCGATGGGCGTACGACCCAGGGTGGCGGTGATCGGCGCCGGAGCCGCCGGGCTCGCCGCCGTCAAGGCACTGCTCGACGCCGACGTGCCGACGGTCTGCTTCGAGGCCACCGACCAGGTCGGCGGCCTCTGGGTGTACGGGGCGCCCGACTCGCCCGCGTACCGCACGCTGCACCTGAACACCAGTCGCGGCCGTACCCAGTTCGCCGACCGTCCGATGCCCGCCGACTGGCCCGACTACCCCGACCACCGCCGGGTCGCCGGCTACCTGGGCGACTACGCCGACCGCTTCGGGCTGCGCGAGGTCATCCGCCTGCGGCACACCGTCGAGCGGGTCACCCGGGACTCCTCGGGCACCTGGACGGTCCGGGCGAGCGGGCCGGGCGGGCCGACCGAGGTCACCGTCGAGGCCGTGGTGGTCGCCAACGGCCACAACCGGGTACCCCGGCTGCCCAGCCCGGCGTACCCCGGCACCTGCACGGCCGAGCAACTGCACAGCCACGACTACCGGGGTCCCGACCAACTGGCTGGTCGGCGCGTACTCGTCGTCGGCGGCGGCAACTCGGCGATGGACATCGCGGTGGACGCCTCGTACGCGGCCAGCCGCACCCTGCTGTCGCTGCGCCGGGGCGTCTGGGTGGTGCCGAAGTACCTGCTGGGCCGCCCGTCGGACACCCTGAACGGAGCGCTGGCCCGCCGGCTGCCGTGGCGTCTGCGCCAACGCATCAGCCAGACGATGCTCGCCACCACCGTCGGCAATCCCGCCCGCTACGGGCTGCCCGCCCCGACCCACGGGTTCCTCCAGGACCACCCGACGCTCTCCGACGGGTTGCTGTCCCGGCTCACCCACGGCGACATCGAGGCCCGCCCCGGCGTCGCCGCCCTCGACGGCGACCGGGTCGAGTTCACCGACGGCCGCGCCGACGCCGTCGACCTGATCATTTGGTGCACCGGCTACCGGGTGGAGGTCCCGTTCCTGGACCCGGCGCTGCTCAGTGCAGGCGCCGACACCCTGCCGCTGTACCGGCACGTGTTCCACCCCGAGGCGCCCGGCCTGAGCTTCGTCGGGCTGATGCAGTCCACCGGGTCGGCGTTTCCCCTGGTGGAGGCGCAGGCCAAGCTGGTCGCCGCGCACCTCGCCGGCCGGTACGCGCTGCCGGACCCGGCCCGACAGCAGGCCGTGTGCCGGGCCGAACTGCGTGCGGCGACCGCCCGTTGGGGTCAGCGTCGCCCGGCGATGCGGGTGGACTTCGACGTCTACCTGGCCGAGCTGACCCGGGAACTCACCGCCGGCACCCGCCGCGCCCGCTCGGCCGCGCCGGCCGACGGCAGCACGCCGATCGGCGCCGGCCGGTGACCGGGCTGGCCGACCGCCGGGTTCTGGTGACCGGGGCCAGCGGCACCTTCGGCCGGCACCTCGGCACCGCGCTGACCGCCGCCGGCGCCCGGGTGGTCGGGCTGGACCTGCACGCCCGGCCCGACGACGACCTGCCGGTGCTCGGCTGCGACCTGACCGACCCGGCCGCCGTCGCGCCGGCCGTACAGGCAGCCGTGGACCGCCTCGGCGGACTGGACCTGCTGATCAACAACGCCGGGGTCGGTGGGCCCGCCCCGGCCGAACTGCCGCCGGACGAGGTGGTCCGCCGGCAGTTGGAGGTCAACCTGCTGGCCGCCTGGCGCACCACCGCCGCCGCGCTACCCGCCCTGCTCACCGCGCGGGGACGGGTGATCTTCGTGGCCAGCCGGATGGCGGTGCTGCCGCTGCCGCTCGCCGCCGCGTACGGGGTCAGCAAGCGGGCCCTGGTCGCGTACGCCGACGCGCTGCGCCACGAGGTGGGCACCCACGTCGGGGTGAGCGTGATCTATCCCAGCATGGTCGAGTCACCGATCCACGACAGCACCGCCGAGGCCGGGCTGTCGCTGCGCGGGGTGTCCCGGCCGGAGCCCGTCGAGGGGGCCGTCGCGGCGATCCTGCGCGCCGCCACCGCCCGGAGGGCACCCCGGGACGTGGCGACCACCGCGCGCGGGCGACTGGAGATGGCCGTCGGGCGGCACGCGCCCCGGCTGGCCGACCGGCTGGTACGCCGTACCCTCGCCGCCCGGCTCTCCGCCGGTGACCTGGACGCCGCGCCGCTGGCCGCCGGGATGATCCGCCGGCACCGCGACCCGACGCCCTGACCCGCTCAGGGGGTGGCGACCGCGGCGCGGGAGCGGTCGGCGGCGATCCGCAGGGCCAGCGCCGCCAACGCGGTTCCGGTCACCCACCGCTGAACCCGCAGCCAGGTCGGCCGGCGGGCGAAGAAGCCGGCGAGGGTGCCGGCGGTGAGCACGATCAGGGTGTTCACCGTCAGCGCGACGGCGATCTGGGTCAGCCCGAGCACCAGGCTCTGCGCCGCCAGGTGCCCCCGCGCCGGGTCGATGAACTGCGGCAGCAGCGACACGTAGAGGATGGCGATCTTCGGGTTGAGCAGGTTGGTGACCAGGCCCATGGTGAACAGCCGCCGGGGCCCGTCCGGTGGCAGTGGCTTCGGGCTGAACGGCGACTGCCCGCCCGGACGCAGCGTGCGCCACGCCAGCCACAGCAGGTACGCCGCGCCGGCCAGCTTCACCGCCGCGTACAGCACCGGGACCAGGACGAAGATCGCCGCGAGCCCGGCCACCGCGGCGGCCAGGTACACGCCGAACCCGGCGGCCACCCCGAGCAGTGAGATCAGCCCGGCCCGGCGGCCCTGCGCCACCGATCGGGACACCAGGTACACCATGTTCGGGCCGGGCGTGAGCACCAGCCCCAACGCCACCAGCCCGATGCCCAAGAGCGCACCCGGACCCACCATGAGCCACCCCACATTCTTCGCTGATGATCACCATCGACGCTATGGCCGCGCTCGGACGCGGCCAAGCGCCACCACCGAACCGGTGGCCTGCGGAAGTCTGCCGGGAATGTCCGGCAGGCCGGACGCGCTGACCTCCGGGAGTGCCGGGATACGGTGGCCAGGGAGGTGTCGACGGGTGACCGAAGCGTGGGAAGCGGCCGTGGAAGCCCAGATCCGGGGTGCCGCGCAACGCGGCGAGTTCGACGATCTGCCCGGTATGGGCAAGCCGATCCCCGGTCGCGGGATGCCGTACGACGAGTCGTGGTGGATCAAGAGTTTCCTGGAGCGCGAGGCGCTGCCCAGCGACCTGCTGCTGCCCACCCCACTGCAACTGCGCCGGCGTATCGAGCAGGTTCCCGACGAGGTCCGCGAGCTGCCCACCGAGCAGTCCGTACGCGACTTCGTGGGGCAACTGAACGCGCAGATCGTGGCCTGGCTACGCAACCCCGACGGTCCTCGGGTGGCGGTCCGGCCGGTGAACACCGACGAGGTGGTCCAACGCTGGCGTGCCGAGCGCACCCGGCCCGGTGTCCCCGTGCCCGCCGCCGAGTCGGTGACCGTAGCCGCGCCACCCCGGCGGTCCCGCCGCGGCTGGTGGCCGCGCTGGCGCCGCCGGGGCTGATCCTGACGGCAGGGTCAGTCCACCGCAGCCTTCCAGTGCCAGGAGTCTCGCCACGCCCGGCCGGGCAGCTCGCCACGGCCGGTCATCCAGAGCAGCACCTCGCTTGCGTCGCCGGCCGGGGCGTCCGGGAAGAGCCGCCGCAGCACCAGCGTGCTCAGCTGCTGCGGCGGCCGCCACGGCACGCCGAGACCGAGCGTGATGTCGTGCGTGTGCAGCAGGGTCTCGGCAACGCCCATCGCGGCGAAGCCGGCCGGGTCGCAGGGGCCGAAGTGCCAGGCCCGCGAGTCCGGCGTGGCGGCGTCGACCGCGGCGGCGAGCATCCCGGCGCAGGCGCGGCCCACGGTGAGCACCTGCGCCGGGCTCGCCGTGGGTCGGACCCGCAGGTCGTACGGGAGGTAGCCGTCATCGCCGCCGCCGGTGACCTGACCGGTGTACGCGAGCAGGTCGTGCGCGATGTGCGCGGCGGTGGTCCAGCAGCTCCAGCTCAGCGTGCCGGCGGGCACCGACCAGTCGCGGTCTCGGTGCGGGTGCAGGACGCTGGTCATCTCGTCGGCCGCCTGGAGCAGGTCGGCACCGGTCACCACTGGCATCGGTCGACCCTCGCAGCACCGGCCGGCCCACGCAACGGGAATCGCTCAGCTGCGCGCGGGCGACCACCCATCGGCGACGAGTCGGGAGGCGTCGCCGCCCTCGCCCTGGAAGAGCACGCCGTCCCGGTCCGCCGCCACCACCCGGTCGACATAGACACCGCGGCCCTGGCCCGAGCCGTCGGTGCTGCTGCTCCACCGCAGGTGGGTGGCCCCGTCGGGCAGGGTCACCGAGACCTGCCACCAGACCCGGCCCCCGTAACCGGTGACGGTGCCGTCGGCGGTCCATCGACGGCCGCCGTCGCGCAGCTGCATGGTCGTCGGCGCCCAGGTCTGTCCACCGTCGGTGGAGACCTCGAACCGCGCGCTGTCGTAGCGGGGCTCGGTGTCGTACCAGAGCAGGAAGCTCGCCGTCGCGGCCCGGGCGGGCCGGCGCAGCGGTGCGGTGAGGGTGCTCGTCGCGAGGTCGCGGGGGTCGGCCCGCCAGGCGCTGGCCGAGCGTGGCCGCACCGGCATTGCCTCGGCGAGGTCCCGCGCGACCGCGCGGCGGGCCACGTTGTTGCTGCCCCAGCCACGATCGGGGTGCACCCGGTTGCTGAGCAGGACGACGAACGAGTGCGAGAGCGGGTCGATGACGATCGACGTTCCGGTGAAGCCGGTGTGCCCGAAGCCCAGCGGCGACGACAACCCCATCATGTACCAGTGCTTGTTGAGCTCGAAGCCGAGCCCACGGTCACTCTCCGGGTAGGCCGACTCCAACGGCGCGTTGTAGTTGACCAGCATCGCGCGCACCGTGTCCGACCGGAGGACCCGTCGACCGCGGTACTCGCCGCCGTTGAGCAGCGACTGGCACAGGACGGCCAGGTCCGCCGCCGTGGAGAAGACGCCCGCGTGCCCGGCCACCCCGCCGAGCGACCAGGCGTTCTCGTCGTGCACCTCGCCCCAGACCATGCCGCGCCCGGCGTACGGCTGGTATTCGGTCGCGGCGATCCGGGACCGTCGCTCCGGGCCCGGGTTGTAGCCGGTGTCGGTCATGCCCAACGGCCCGGTCACGCCGTCGCGGACCAGATCGTTCAGCGGCCGGCCGGTCACCCGTTCCAGCAGCACACCCAGCGCGATGAGCCCGAGGTCGGAGTACACGTACTGGGAGCCGGGCGTCGCACCGGCCGCCAGCGGTGTGGCGAGCGCGGCGGCGAACCGCTCGGCCGGCGTCGGGTACCTGCTCCACAGCGCGGTGAAGGCGGGCAGACCCGACGTGTGGGTGAGCAACATCCGGACGGTCACCGTCGCCTTGCCACCGGCGGCGAACTCCGGGACGTACCGGGCGACCGGCGCGTCCAGGTCCACCCGCCCCCGCTCCACCTGCTGCATGGTGACGATCGTGGTGAACAGCTTCGACACCGACGCGAGGTCGAAGATGGTGTCGGGTCGGGTCGCGATCTGCTGGTCGGCGGGTAGTTCCACGCCGACCAGGCCGGGCGGTGGCCCGACGGCGGCGTACCGCACCGCGCTGCCCACGGCGGCGTGCTGGACGATCACGCCGTCCTTGGCGGCCAGGGCCACCGCGCCGGCGTACGCCGGATATCCGGGGTGGTCCGGCGTCGGCTGGAGATACCCGGCCAGGTCGGCGGGGATGCGGTCTACCTGCTCGGGGAGCAGGCCGACCTGGCGGGCGCTGCCACGCCGCAGGGTGTCGTGGCGGAAGTGGATGTCGGCGGGGGTGGCGGCCGGTGGTCCGGACGGGGGCGCCGCGGCGGTGGCCGCGGTGACGGGCAACGTCGTGGCCGTCACCACGAGCGCCAGAGCACACACGAGGGAACCGAGAGGCCTGATCACAACCGCACTCCTCAGTAGAGCAGGTAGGGCCGGCGTTGCCGGTTGAAGGCGGCCAGTTCGTCGGCCCAGGCGCCGACGACGTCGTCCACGTCGGCTCCGGCGTCGATCTGGGTACGCAGGCGCGGCGAGCCGGTGAGCTTGTCGATCCAGTACGGGCGCACCGTGTCCCACGAGTCACGCCGCCAGGCGAACGCCGGGTACTTGTGCGCCTCCACCAGCATCGCCACACCGGTACGGATCGGGTCGTACGCCGCCCGGTCCACGACTTTGACCTCCACGCCGGCGCAGAGCTTGTTGAGCAGCTCGGGCTTCTGCCCGGCCGAGGTGGGCGAGAAGTACGCCTCGCGGAACTCGACGCCGGGCAGGTTCCGGGCGTTGAGCCGGTCACCCCAGTGGTGATCGAAGTCGGTCGCCAGCCCGCCGATCAGCTCGAACGGGCGGCACGTGCCGCGCCCCTCGGTGATCGACGCGACGCCCTCGAAGAGACCGGTGCCGGGGTAGACCAGCGCGGTGTCCGGGGTGGGCATGTTCGGGCTGGGCATCACCCAGGGCACGTCGGTGTCCGCGGCGAGGTCGTCGCGCTTCCAGTGCCGGCACCGCACCACGTGCAGGTCGACCGGACGCCCGGCCTCGACCGGTAGGAACGTGTCGTTGAAGTACCGGGCCAGCTCACCGACGGTCATCCCGTGCTGCTGGATGATCTCCTTCAGGCCGACACCCGAGGTGTACGGCGGCGTCATCAACGGCCCGTAGGCCCGTCCGCCGATCGGGTTGGGACGGTCCAGCACGACGTAGCGTTTGCCGACCCGGGCCGCGGCCACCATCGAGGTGTACATCGTCCAGATGTAGGTGTAGAAGCGGACGCCGACGTCCTGGATGTCGAAGACGACCGTGTCCACTCCGGCCTCGGTGAACATGCTCTCCCAGCGGGCCAGCGAGGCGCCGTACGCGTCGTACACCGGGATGCCGGTACGCGCGTCGACGCCGGTGCCCTCGCTGCCGCCGGCCTGTGCCGAGCCGCGGAAGCCGTGCTCGGGGCCGAACGCCGCGGCCAACTGGACCTTGCCCGAGGCGTGCATCAGGTCGACGAGATGCCGGTACGCCGCGTCCACGCCGGTCGGGTTCGACACGACACCCACCCGCTGGCCGGCCAGCACGGCGAAGCCGGAGGACACCAGTTCGTCCAGGCCGGTACGGACCCGACGGGCACCGGGGTTGGCCGCCGCGGGCGCTTTGCCGCTGAGCGCTCCCGCGCCCAGCGCGCTCGCACCGACCAGGAACTTCCTTCGCAGCATCGCGTTGCCTCCTACCAGCTCAGGCCGTGACCGTAGGGGTAGAGCACGGTGCCCGTCCCGTCGGCCGTGGGGATCGTGACGGGCAGCCGCCCGCTCGGGGACAGCTCACCGTGCAACGCGCGCACGAGTGCGTCCATCGCCGCCCGGGTGTACGAGTAGGTCGCCAGGTAGCTGCTCAGACCCGGCAGGTACGCGATGTCGTACGGATCGCGGACGGCCACGACGACCACGGGCCTGCCGGTGGCCAGCAGTGCCGCGACGAGCCGTTGCTGGGTGGCGCGCGGGTCGGTGACCGTGGTGTCCCACGCCTTGTTGACCAGTACGACGGTGAGGTCGTGCTCGGCGGCCTGGGCCGCCGTCGCGGCGATCACCGCGTCGGAGGGCAGGGTCGCCGGCCGGGCGGTGGCTCGGGCGTCGCGGGCGGTGAACCCGTCGGCGACCGTCGCGACCGGGGCGAAGGCGGCGCTGTCCCAGCCGGTGACCAGCACCGACCGGTCGGCGCGGGGCAGCGGCAAGAGGCCGGCGTCGTTGCGCACGGCGGTGAGCGTCGGATCGGTGACCCGGGTGACGGCGGCGAGGTGCTCCGGCGCGCCGACCGTGCGTACCGCCTGCTCGACGTCGACCAGCGGCGAGCGGGCCAGGCCCTGGCGGTACTTCACACCGAGGATGCGGCGGACCGATTCGTCGATGCGGCGCTCGGTGAGCTCGCCGCTGGCGACGGCCCGCAGCACCGCAGCACGCGCCAGCGCGAGGTCCGGCGGCATCAGGAGTTGGTCGGCGCCGGCCTTGAGCGCGAGTACCGGAACCCGCTCGTCGCCGTACTTCGCGCGTACGCCCGCCATGTTCAGCGCGTCGGTGACGATCACGCCCCGGAAGCCGAGTTCACCGCGCAGCACACCGGTGAGGATGGTCGGTGACAACGTCGCCGGGTCGCCCGAGGGGTCGAGGGCCGGGACGACGATGTGCGCCGTCATGATCGATTCGACCCCGGCCTGAATCGCCCGGCGGAACGGTGGCGCGTCGATCCGGTCCCACTCGGCGCGGCTGTGGTTGATCACCGGGAGACCGGTGTGGCTGTCGGTGGCCGTGTCGCCGTGCCCGGGGAAGTGCTTCGCCACCGCGGTGACCCGGGCGCGACCCTGGAAGCCGTCGACCTGGGCGGCGGTGAGGTCGGCCACCAGTGTCGGGTCGGCGCCGAAGGACCGGACGCCGATCACCGGGTTGCCCGGGTTGACGTTGACGTCGGCGATCGGCGCGTACGGCTGGCGGATGCCGACGGCGCTCAGCTCACGCCCGGTGACCTCGGCTGCCGTGCGGGCGGCCCGGGGTGACCGGGCGGCACCCAGCGCCATCGCCCCGGGGAACTGGGCGGCGGGGGAGGGCATCCGCAGCACGGTGCCCTGCTCCTGGTCGGTGGAGATGAGCAGGGGCACCCGGCCCTTCGCGCCGTCGCCGAGGGCGGCCCGCTGGAGTCCGTTGGAGAGGGTGGCGATCTGGCGGGGACTGTCCAGGTTGTGCGACCAGGAGAAGTAGCAGACACCACCGAGCTGGTACCGGTCGATGACCTCGGCCGGCGTCTCGACGCCGAACGCGGCCCGGTTCGCGGCGCGGTCGGCGGCCGTGGGCTCGGTGGCGTCACCGCCATAGACGTAGGTCGCGAAGAGCTGGCCGACCTTCTGTTCCAGGCTCATGTGTCGCAGCGTGGAGGTGACCCACCCCCGCTCGTTGGACGCGGGGTGCGCCGGTGGGGCGGCGGCCTGGGCGGGCAGGGGAGTGAGGATGGTCGCCAGGGCGGCCACCCAGGTCGTCACGGTCGTGAGTCGGGTCGGCATGGACGCGGCCTCTCAGTCCGGGTGGCTGAAACTTAGCTACGCGTCTTTTGCTCGTCAAGAAGGTAACCTACGAAAGCTGACTTCGATGTCTCCGCGGCGTCGAGGGGCTTTCGCACGCGTCCCTTCGGGTCAAAACCCGAAGGAGTTGAACGGCTCCGGGTCGGTGTGAAAGATGCGGGCGAGGTCTCCCACGGCGTCGGAACGGTGTGGCCGGATGCGCCCCGCCGCGGCCAGGACGGCAGCCGACATCCCGCCGAGGTACAGCGAACCGAGCGTCTGGACGTCCAGCGTGAGGTCGGGTCGTGCGTCGGTGCGCGTACAGGTCGCGCCCTCGGGAGTGACCGCCAGGTGCCAGACCCCGGCGTTGCCCGGGCACATCGGGTCCGCGTCCACGGCGATCGTCAGGTCCGCGGTGCTGTCGTAGGCGCGCGCGATCAGAGCATTCGGCAGATCGAGAATCCGCAGCCACAGGTTGTCGGACTGCCGGGTGATCCGCATCGCGCGCGGGTTGCGCAGGAGCCAGCGAAGCGGCTCGTCGGTTGGCCGGGACGGCGCCACGATCTTCCGGGTGAGGTCGAAGTCGGTCAGGAGCATCCACATCGCCCGGTACGCGTCCGAGCTCACCGCCTGCAGCCCCTCCACGATCAGGGTTCCGGCGTGCTCCGGGACCCGTGACCACGGCAGCCGGAAGTTCGCGACGCCGTCGAGTCTGCCCTGTGGGTCGTGGTGCACCAGGTAGCGCATCGGCCCGTCGGCGGTCGCGGCGTCATCGGTCAGACCTGCCCACTGGTCCGGCTGCGGGGTGAGTTCGCCGACCCGACGCTGACGGATCTGTGCGTGAATCTCCGGCCAGGCCAGCCGTGCCGTCGCGGCGTCCACGAGCCGCAGCGATCCCGGGGGTGGCTCCGAATCGAGGAACGCGGCTTCGCCGCGGTCCAGCTCCCACCGGACGCGCATGGTCGCCGGCGAGAACCCGAAGCGCCCGTAGATCCCGCCTTCGCTGGCGCTCAGGGCCCCGAGCGGTTCGCCACGCGCGTGGGCCTCGTCGAACATCGCCTGCATCATGCCGCGCAGCAGTCCACGCCGGCGGTGGGTCGGGAGCACGCCCGTCGCGGTGACACCGCCGAGCGGGACCGGACGCAGGCCGGGCGCGGTGATGGCCAGCGAGAGCATCGCCGATCCGCCGACCAGCTCCCCGTCCACGAAGGCAGCCTGGGGATGGTAGTTATCGGCCATCACCTCGTCCACCCAGCTCAGGAGTTGTCGCTCGTCGGCCGGTCGGCGCGGCCTCGGCCACGCCTCGGGTCCGCCGTGCCAGACGGCCGGTGCGGGCTCCCAGTTCGGCAGCCCGTTGGCGAACGGCAGCACCCTGAGGTAGTCGACTGCCTCGGCACGCGTGATAGGTCGGATCTCGATCTCACCCATTGGGCCGAATCCTTGAGAACGATCTCGGGTGGCGCAACTGAGATTCGGAGCGCAAGCTCAGCGTCTAGCGCTCGGCAGGAAGGTGGCCGACGAAGCCGCGCCCCAGGGCCTCGGTGACGTGGCGGATTCCGCCGCGGATCATCTCGCCGTACGGGTCGTCCGGCAGCTGCGCGACGAGGTGTCGGGCCAGGGTCAGGTGTTCGTGGGCCAGGTCGGTGTTGCCCAGACGGCGGTGGTCGTCGGCGAGGTTGAGGTGCAGCGACGGCAGGAATCCCCGGACCTGTAGCGAGTGGTGGTACTCCTGGGCACGTTCGTCGCTCAGGTCGCGGAGGGCTGCCAGGGCGCGCTCGTCCCAGGCGAGTTCCGCTTCGGTGGTCTCCTGGAGATCGGCCAGGTGGTGCGCCAGGGCGCACCGGTGCAAGGCGTCGCCGTCGTCGCCGATCTGCTCCCAGAGCGCGGTGAGGGTGTCGCGGGCGCGGGTCTGCTGGCCCGTTCGGCCGAGCTCAACGGCCGCGCCGATGCGGGCCATGATCGGGTCGGGCGCGGGCTGGCCATCGTTGTCGTCCATGGCGCAGAGGCTCGGGCCTCAACCCGGTCGAGGGTCAAATCTCAGCTGCCTCGCGGCGCGATCAGGTGGAACAACACGTGGTCCTGCCACCTGCCGGCGATCCTCAGATACTCCGGGGGCGACGCCGTAGGCCCGGAAACCGTTGCGCTGCAGCACCTGCTGTGATGCCGTGTTGTGCAGCAGCGTCTCGGCCTGCAACCGGTGCAGGTCGAGTTCACCGAAGGCCAGCGCGACCGCGTCGGCGACGGCCCTGGTGGCGAACCCGCGGCCCTGATGTGCCGGGCTGACCCAGTAACCGAGCGCGGCCGACTGGAGCGCCCCCCGCGTGATGCCGTTCAGGTTGAGCCGGCCGATCACCTCGGTGCCGTCCAGGATGACCAGCGGCACGGTGGTGCCCTGGGCGTAGGCCTGCAACGACGCCTCCAGGATCGAACGTTGGCTGTCCAGCGTGAACCACTCGTCGTCCCGTACCGGCTCCCACGGCGCCAGTGCCGCACGGTGCGTACGCACCAGGTCTGTGATGGCCGAGGCGTCGTCGGGGGTGGCGATTCGGGTGACGGGCATGTCGCGACTCCATCTGCAAAGCGTCCGGACCGGCGCAGACGGTACCCGGCCGATCTTGAAACGCCGAAGGTAGCCACCGTCAGGCCAGGACGAGGAGGTCCAGGGCGTCCACCACGGGTCCGGTCTCGGTCTGCGCTGCCGCGTGCAGTCGGGCCAGGCCAGTCGCGTACTCGTCGTCGCTGATCAGTTGCAGAGGGGTGTGCGCCGCGCGGCGCAGCTCCGTCGCGGCGTCGCGTAGCGAGGCGGCGGTCACCTGCGGGACCTGTTCGAAGCCGACGGTGACGAACCCGGCGGTGGCGAAGGCTGCTTCGACGTCGGCGACGCTCGGGTACGTGTCGAGCACGCGGATGGCCTCGGGAAAGTAGCGGAACAGGGTGATCGCCTGGTGTCGGCCGGCGAACGCGGACCGGATCAGCACCCGCCCGCCGGGGCGCAGCACCCGGCGCAGTTCCCGGGCTGCCCGGGTCAGGTCCGGCACGTGGTGGATGACCGTGGAGAGCCAGACGGCGTCGACGCTGCCGTCGTCGAACGGGATGCGCTGGGCGTCGCCCCGCACGACAGGCTGGTACGCCGAACGGGCGCGCATCGCCTCGGAGGGTTCGACCGCGATCACCTCGATGCGGTCGTACCAGGCGGTGAAGGCCTGCGCCCACCTGCCGGTGCCGGAGCCCAGGTCGAGTAGCCGCAGGTCGGTACGGGCACCGAGGTGCCGGCTCACCGCCTCTCGCCACGCGGTGAGTCCGTCGTCGGTGAGGTGGCGGGTTGCCTCGAACGCCGCGGCGTCCGCGTTGTCGTACGCGATCCGAGCCATGCCGTTGACCCAACCGCCTCCGCGCCGGAGCGAGCAAGGGCGCAACGGTGTGACGAACCGCCCACGCTGCGGGACTGCTCGGTCGGACGCGGCTTGCGTAGGCTCGGGCCATGGGCGCGGACTCCGATGTGCGGCGCTGGCTGCGGCAGCGGGGCGCCGAGACGATTCAGCATCCCGGCGGCACTCTCTATGCCCACCTGTGCCGGGTGCACGACCGCCTCGGCGAGCTGGGGTGTGGCGGTGACGCACAACTGGCTGGGCTCACACATGCCGTCTACGGCACGGACGGTTTCGAGGTGACCCTGCTCGACCGGACCGATCGGGCCAGCCTGCGAGACCTCGTCGGTGACGACGCCGAGGCCCTGGTCTACCTGTACGGGGCATGCGACCGCAGGCGGACCTGGCGACAGCTGGCGACGACCCGTCAGGTCGTCGACCGCTTCACCGACCAGACCTGGAACCTCAGCGCTGGTCAGGTGCGGCCCTTCGTGGATCTCAGCATCGTCAACGAGTTGGACGTCATCGAGCAGGATCCGTCCGTCGTGGACCGGCACGGCCAGTACTTCCGCTCTCTGTTCGCCGACTGGGCTCCGGTCGCTTCCCCGCTGGTCACCAGCGAGGCACAGCGGCTCCTTGTGAGAGAACATCGAATCTGTGGAGATCGTCGAACAGTTCGTGCTGGGTAAGCACGGGGATCCTGACGTGTGCGAGGACGCGATCGTGGTGACCGCTGAGCACGCGGCGGTCATCGATGGCGCTACGGACGTGAGCGGCAGGCGTTACGGAAACGTGGCGGGCGGGTGGTGGGCCATGGCGGCATGCAGGGACGCCGTGCGGCGGCTTCCGAGCGACGTCGACCCGTACACCGCGGTTGCGGCCATGACCGCGGATCTGGCGGCCCGCGTCGACTCGACGTTGACCGCGGCGGAACGGCCGAGCGCGGCGGTCACCGTCTATTCGCGAGCGCGTCGAGAAATCTGGCAGGTCGGTGACGCCGGATTCGCGTACCGAGGGCTCCCCGCATCGGTCGGCCAGCCGCGCAAACTGGTCGACCAGGTCGCGGCGTCCTTCCGCGCCGCGGTTCTCGCCGCCGGGGCCGCCGCTGGCACGATCAGCATTGATCGGGTGGTGGAGGTGGATCCGGGACAACTCGCGGCGCGAGCTCTGACCGGGCGGCAGGGCGCCCTGCGTAACAGCATCGGACCGTACGGATTTGCCGCCATCGATGGGCGGCCGGTTCCTCCATCGTTGGTGGTGGTGCATCCGGTGCCTGCTGACGTTGACGAACTGGTGATCGCCAGCGACGGCTATCCGGTCATCGGCGAGACCTTGGCCGAGTCCGAGTCGAAGCTCGCCCTACTCCTGGAGAAGGACCCTTGGTGCTTGGCCGAACTCGCCGGTACCAAAGGGGTGCTGCCTGGGCAGATGAGCTTCGATGACCGCGCCTACCTGCGTATCCGCCTCCCGGCGCGGTGACACGGCCGCGGCGGCGGACGTATCCGGGTCAGTGCGCGGTGAGGTGGGTGGGCTCACGTCGGAAAACAGCGCGTGCAGCTTCAGGGGATGGTGAAGTCTGATCGGTGAGGATGTCGGGGCGGCGGCTCGCCAGCCAGGCCAGCAGAGCTTTCGCCTGGGCCCGCTGGAAGTCCCGGACTGCCGGTGCCGCCGGCGGCGGTGGCAGCAGGGAACGGCTGACGAAGTAGCCGGCCCCGGCGACCAGGATCGTGTCCAGGTCCTCCCGGTCGGCGTCGCGGGTCAGCGGGTGCTCGTTGAGTAGTTGTTCGACGTCGACGCCGTGCATCGCGAGACTCGGGGTCATCAGGACCAGGTCGAACCAGCCGGCGCCGGTGCACGCGTTGGGCCAGTCGACGATCCGGACCCCGTCGGCCCCCAGGATCATGTTGTCCAGGCGCAGGTCACCGTGGACCAGGGCGGTTCCGTCGGCGGCGTCCGTCCAACGTTCCTCCCGGGCGGCGAGTACGTCGATCGAGGCGCCAGCGAGTTCCGGGTAGGCGGCGGTGACCGCTGTCCACGAGGCGGCGCCGGCGATGTCGCGCCAGCCGGTGAAGTCCTCGGCGAACTCGTCGACGAGCCGGGGCAGGCCTGGCGGCCCGGGTGTCTCCCCCAACGCGGCCACCGCCGTCATCACCGGGTCGAGGTCGGCGATGTCCGGGATCCGACCGTCGAGGTGCTCGAACAACATGACGATTCAGGTCCCGTCGTCGTGCCACCAGAGCAGGCGGGGGCTCGGCGTCTGCGGCGGCAGCGCCTCGGCGATCCGGGCCTCACGCAGATAGGCCCCGGCGACCTCGGACGTGTGCCGGGCGATCGCCTTCACGAAGAACCGGGCGCCCGACTCGCCGGCCACGGTCGACGCCACACCGGGGGTGAACCCGCCGGATGCGCTGGCGATCTCGTGCAGCGGGGTGGCCACGGCCTGCTCGGCGCGATTCCGGAGGAAGTCCGGGATGTCGGACCAGCGCAGCCGTGTCAGGTTCATGCCGTGGCACGCTACCGCCGGGGTCCCCCACGGGCACCGCATTTATGGGGTGAAGCCAGGTACGGCGGACACCGGCAATAGGCGGGGAGCGGCGCCAGTAACGGGTGTGGACTTGGGCTACTTGCCAGCGCGGCGCTGGAGTACCTGGGCCTGAAGGCGGTCGCGGAGCTCGGCTTCCTCGGCGAGGACGATTTCAAGCGCTCGCTGCCACTTGAGCGACAGGACGCATGGTTTGCCTGCATTGATCCCTCAGGCGTGGGCCCGCGACTGTACTTTCAGCGCGTCCCTGAAGGAAAGAGCGCCAAGAACCGGCTGCATCTTGACGTGCGGGTCGGCACCGAACTCGTGGGTGAAGAGCGCCTCGCCGCACTCGAGGCCGAGTGCGCACGGCTGGTCCTGCTTGGCGCGGTACACGTGCAAGCGCTGTACGACGGCTTCTCTGCACCAACGGCACGAGTCGACGGCGCTCAACTGGACGGCGCGACCGGGGACCACATGCCGAGCCACTGCTCGGCGCCCCAGGCTTGGAATCGCTCTACCTCGGTGAACCCCAGCTTCGCCGCGAGACGCATCGAGGCGACGTTGGCGCTTTGGGTGGTGAGCACCACTGGATCGCCGGGAAGCGCGTCGGCGAGCCAGTCGAGTGCCGCGGCGCACGCCTCGGCGGCATACCCGAATCCCCACGCCCGCGGCAGCAACAGGTAGCCGAGATCGACCTTCCCCGCGGCAGCAGGGCGACGGTGTCCGGTTGCTCTCCTGAGCAAGATCTGGCCGATCATCGCCCCGTCAAGATCGACGGCAAAGCTCCCGGGCCACTGCTCGGGCGCCCCAGACATCTCGCGCTCAAGCTCGTCACGCGGCCGGGGGCCGCCGAGGTAGGTGTGCACCTCTGGCGAGGCGAGCAGCTCGATGAACGCCGCACGGTCCCGGGTCTCAGACTCACGGAGCACGAGTCTCTCGGTCTTGATCTGTTCGGGCGGCCAAGCCACAGGTCCCAGATCTTTCATCCGCGCAAGCTAACAGGTGGTACGCCGGGCAGCTGGCCGCCAGCAACAACGAAACCGCCGGCGTCTCGCAGGCGCTCGCCGACGCGCTCGGCGGGACTTTCCCGAACGTTAGTCCCCATGCCTTCGCTCCACCTCGCGACACTGGCACTCACGGTCTTTCCACCCGGAGTCCAGCACCGCAGGGCGATTACCGGTTTACCAGTAACATTAATCCGATAATCCACTGCCACAAAAGGGGCATATTGGCCGCACATCATAATGACAGTTATGGTGTTCACGGCGTTGCGACGGTGTCCTCGCCTCGAAGTGGTGCCTGTCCTGGCTCAGCGCACCTGATATGGCGCAGTGAGGTTGACGCCTCGGCTCTGAGACTTCCCGCCTGAGTGTCAGTGCCGGTTTCTCGTCTCGTGTCAGTAGCTGACACGGCGGGTACGGTGGGTTGTAGAGCGGACCGGCATTCGTTAGCCGGCTTCGCGGGGTGTGCACCTCCGGTTGATCCCGTCGGACACCTCGCGCGCGGCGACCATTGGGCAGCCTGCACGGAGCGGGCCAGGCGTCGACGTAGCCCGGGGATCGGATGACCTGGTCAACGTGGGTTGGCCGGGTCCGTGTAGCCCCTGGCGTAACCGGGGCGCGAGCCGACGGAGGAACCGTCATGGCCCGTTCTGAACAGATGGATCACGAGTCCGCCGACCGCATCAGCGCGGCGGCCGAACGCGACCCGGACTCACCGACCGCGGCGAGCGGCTTCGATGACCGGGCGCAGGATGCCGCGGACCGCAACGATCCGCAGGACCCGGACGACTACGACGACGAGGTCGAGTAGCCGCATGACCTGGTGCCTGCCGCTGGACGTCCTTGGTGGCGGGCACCAGGGTGGGGGCAGGGCCCGGCGATTTCTCGCCTGGCTGTCAGTAGTTCTCGCCGGATGTCAGTGGTTTCCCGCTGATGTCAGTGCGGCAAAGATCACCATGTGCGGTGCGATGCGGCGCCGGTCCCGTACGGTCCCCTGCGATCATTGATCATCCGTTGGGTTTGCTGACGGCACGCCCTGCTCGGCCTGGGGGTTCGTCATGGGAACGCAGGCGTCGTCGCAGGAGACCGTCGAGGCTCGCGTGTTGCGGGAGGCCACAGTGCGGCGGCTGCTGGCGTTGCAGGCGACCGGACTGCGTACGACCGCGCATGTGGAGCTGGCTGCGGCCAGCCTCGGCGTGGACATTCGGACGGTGTGGCGGTGGCTTCAGCAGGCCGAGACGACCGGCCGGGCGACGGCCGAGCCTCGGGACCGGTTCGTCGTGGACCTGGCGCTGCGCCGGCGGCTGGCGTACTGGCGGGGCAACGTCTCGGCGGTGCACCGGGAGCTGGTCGCGGCCGCCGCAGCGGGCGGACCAGCGGCGCCGAGCATGACGATGTTGCAGCGGGCGGTGGCGCGGGACCTGTCGCCGGGTGAGCGAGCCGGGCTGCGTAAGGGCGAGCACGCCGCTCGGGCGTTCGACGTGTTCCTGCAACGGCCGGCTACCTACCGCAACGCCGCCTGGGAGACCGACCACGTGGAGGTGCCGGTCGAGGTCGACGTCGAGGGCCGCCTACTCAAGCCCTGGGTGACTTGGTTCGTCGACTGTGCGACCAACGGGGTGTGCGGCACGGCGGTCACGGCTGGGCCGCCGAGCCGGGAGTCCATCCTGGCCGCTCTGCGCGCGGCGATCAGCCTGAAGGAGCCGTACGGGGCGCCGGGTGGGCTGCCGGAGCGGGTCCGGATGGACCGGGGCAAGGACTTCCTGTCCAAGACGGTGGCGGCGGCGCTGGGCGTGTTCGCCGTCGGTGTCGAGGACCTGCCGGGCTACACGCCGCATCTGAAGGGCTCGGTCGAGACGTTGAACAACGCCGCGAAGACGATGTTCTTCTCGGAGTTGCCCCGCTACACCCAGGCGCCGAGGTTGGCGAACCGGCGTACGGCCGACCCCGACGCGCCGGCGTTGATGTACGAGGCGTTCGTCACCGCCCTGTTGGACTGGGTTCGTTGGTGGAACACCGAACACCGGATGGACGTTCTCGGCGGGCGTACCCCGCTGCAGGCGTGGCTGGCTGACCCGACACCGCTGAGCACGGTCCCGCCGGAGGATCTGCGGCTGTTCACCTTGGAAGACGACGGCAAGGTCCGCAAGATCACCACCAAGGGTGTGCAGTGGCGCTCCCGGCATTACGTCGGGCCGTGGATGACCGGGCTGGTCGGCACGCAGGTGCGGCTGCGCTGGATGCCGCACCACGATCACGAGGTCGAGGTGTTCGACGCTCGCACCGGCACACCCCTGGGCTCGGCGACGTTGGCCGACCAGGCCAGCCGGGAGCAAATCCAGCAACTACGCCGGACGCGAGGCGCCCGCAAGGCCAAGCTGGAGGCCGACCTGCGCGCGGTGGAGAAGCCCCGCCGGCAGCGCTACGCCGCGCAGACCGCGCCCGGCCCGGCCGAGCCGGTCGGCGCGGTCACCGCGGCGGAGGCCGCCGCGGAGCTGGCCGACGCCGACGACCTCGAGCTGGCGAGGGTGGCCCGGCCGGGGCTGCTGCCGCTCGGCCCGCCGGCCCCTGGCTGGGTGCTGCCCCGCACTGCTCGCGGTGGCGGTGACCGGTGAGCGCCTGGCTGGACATCGACGGGCGCGTGGATCACTACCTCGGACTGGCTGGGGCGAACATCGTGGCTACCCAGTCGCTGCTAACGACCCGCGACAACCTCGCCGACGTGGTCGCCGCGAAGGCGATGATGTGCGTGCACGGCGACGCCGGTCTCGGAAAGACCCTGTCGGTCAACGCTTCGCTGCGCACCCTGGCGCCGGAGGACGTCTACCGGGTGCAGTTCCGGGCCCGGCCCACGCCCCGCGACATCCGGCACGTGCTCTTCGATGCCCTCGGCATCGGCGGGCACCCGCCCGCGGCCCCGATCGAGTTCGACTCGCTGCTCAAGGACGTGCTGGCTGAGCGGTTCCGGGTGCTGGTCTGCGACGAGGCGCAGTGGCTCTCGCGGGAGTGCTTCGAGTTCTGGCGGCACCTGTGGGACGACCCGCGTACCGACATCGCGATCGTGTTCGTCGGCGGTGGCGACTGCTACAAGGTGCTGCGCCGCGAGCCGATGCTGTCAAGCCGGGTCTACGTCTGGCAGGAGTTCCGGCGAATGACCCGAGCGCAGGTCCTGGAGATCATCCCGGCCTTTCACCCGGTCTGGGCCGACGCCGACATCGAGGACATTGCCTTCACCGACACCCACGCTGGGCATGGCAACTTCCGCGCCTGGGCGAGAATCACCTCGCACGTCGTGACCGGCCTGGCCCGCACCGAGCGCAGCCGCGTCGACCGGGAGCTGCTGCAATGGGTGTTCAGCCGGCTCGGCGGCCTCAGTGGCTGACGTCGAGCAGCTCGACGCTGGGCCGGCTCGGGTGACGGTGCTGTTCGACACCGACGACGACGTGGCGGTCACCCGGAAACTGCTGGGGGCGCACGACCCGGCCGCCGGGTATGTCGTGGTGCACCCCACGCCGGCGGTCAGCAGCACCAGGTACCTGGCCCACGACCTGCTCAACGCGCTGGGCCGCCCGGTAGGCCGGCTGGCCGGCGAGCTGGTCGCCAGCGCCGCTGCGGCGTTCACCGCCGTCACCGCGTGGATGATCGCCGACCGGGTCACACACCTGGTCGTGCTGCGGGCACACCGGATCTTGCCGTCCGGGTGCGAGCGGCTGATCGAGATAGCGCAGCGCACCGGCGTACATCTCGTGCTGGTCTGCCACGCCCGCGCGCTCCCGGCCGAGGTCATGGCGGTACTCGCCGACGTCGACTGCCGGGAGACCACCAACCTGTCCGCCGTGCTGCCCCCGCCGGCACCGGTACGACCGGCGACCCTGCCCGGGCCGCCGGTCGCGGAACTGCCACGCCTACCTCTTGCTGACGTGCACCGGTTCCGCGCTGAGGCCTACCGGCGGCTGTCGGCGGCCGACTTCGCCCTGGTCGACGCCGTCTACACGCACGGCCTGACCACGGCGTGCGCCTGGCTGTCTCAACACCCCGACGGGCACAACAGCGACTTCACTCCACGCCACGACGTCGGCCGGTCGATCTTCCCTCGGTACCTGCCCGCGAGCCAGGTCAACGCGGGACTGGATCTGCTCGACGCCCGATACACCGCTTCCACGCTGCGTGAGATCGCCGCCGGTCTGCTCTGCGTCGACCCGGACGCCGACAACGTCCGGTACCCACGGGCGTGGGACGACACCGTCGGACTGCAGGTGTTCCTCTCCGGGCTCGTCGTCGACAGCCCGTCGCGCCGGCACACCCTCGCCCGGCTGCGCGGGGCCCAGGCCGGGTTCCTGCTGCACGGGCTGCACCTCGCGCTGCCCGACAACCTCGACATCGCCAGCGGGCCCGGCATGACGACCCTGGACTTCACCGAGCACACCGCCGCACGGCTGCGCGCCGGCGTCGCCAACCCGGTGCACGCCGCCGCGCTGACCGCCGTGTACTTCACCGGCCTGTCCCCGGACCTGTTGACCCCGGTGCCGCTCAGCGCCCTGTCCGACGACGCGACCGTCCTGCACATCACGGCGATGCGCGCGACGACCTGGGTAGCGGACGGCGCGGTCGGCTACCACATCCCCGACCCGGCCCGACCGCTGATGGCCGCCGCGCGGACATTCCAGCACCTCCGTGGCCCGGAGCGAAACCACCGGCTGCTCTCCACCGGCATCGGAGCGAGCGCCGCGACGCTGGTTGTCACCGCCGAAACGTGCGCGCTGCCGCTACCCATCCCCGCCCAGCACTTCGGCAGGCCCTGGCACCTCGACGCGAAGGGCTGGTGGATCAGCCACCCACTGCACGCCAAGAACGGACCCCCGCCATGATCGCCGCGATCGTCAACGCCACCCTCGACTACGCGCGCATCCGCACCCGCGCCGGCGAGGTCGGGCTTTCCGACAACGCCCTGACCTCCCTGCTCGGCGTACGCCTGAGCGATTTCAACGACGACCTCGACCAGCGCAGCATCTCCCTGCAGGTGCTCGTCCGACTGTCGCAAATCCTCGCCATGAGCATCGACGACCTCATCATCACCAGCGAGAAGCACCCCGAACCAACCGCGCCGACAACCGCCGGCGACGACCAGGTGCTGCTGGCCCTCGCCGCCACCTACCGCACCATGAGCATCCGCCAGGTCCTCGACGCGCTCGACTGGACCGAAGACCGGCTCAACGCCGCGCTCGCCACAGCGCAAGCCCACCTCGCGGCGACGCCGCTTCGACTGATCGTCACCGACCAGCGCCTCGCCTACCTGATCCTCGCCGGCAGCGTCCCCGCCGACATCCAGACCCGGCTGCTCGCCAACGATCGCGCCGGGGAACCGCTACGCCCGCAGGAAGCAGCCGAGGCGATGCGGCTGGTCCACGACCGACTGCTCGCACCGTTCCCCGACGAGCGATCAGAACAGCGCCCAACGCCGTATGACCTCTACCAGAACCTCATCGCCCGGGGCCTGGCCCTGCCCGACGACGCGGCCGGTCCTGCCGACCCCGACAGGCCACACCTCGGACCACGAGTGAAGATCCACCCCGACGTGATGTTCGCGCTGCGCCTCACGAGCACTCCCGCAGAGGTTCCGGCCGAGGCATAGAGCCCTACCGGTGGGCCCGTCCGGTCGACGCCTCCTGAGCTGGCCCAACAGGAGCACGGGCGGCGGCCGCGGTCGTACAGTGCGAGGGTGGATATCGCCTACGACTGGGGCCTGGACCAGCCCTCGCATCCGGTCGCTGAGCGGGCCGGCGACGCAGAGGCCCTCGGGGAGCATCGGAACGAAAAGTCACCTTAGACCGGGCGCGAGTAGACCGGGGGCTTCACTTTCGTGGACGAGGACTTGGTAGCGGTGGCCGGCGTCGGCCTCAGGGTTTTGCGAGCCAGCAGAGCACGTCGTCGGTGAGGATCACGTCGTATGGAAGACCGCGCAGGTCTTCGGCAGAAACCTTCAGGCCGCGAGCCCGAGCCAGGTCGGCCAGCTCCGCCCATGGGTGTGCCTCGGGGGTCTCGTCGTCGTCAGGAAGAACGGCGTTCAACGTCGCTTGGACGATGCTGTCCCGGGCCACGTGGTCCGGGACAGCATCGTCGCGTGTCCTACCGGACGTCCAGCCGATCGTGAAGCCACGAGCGTTATCCAAGATCACGTGGCGGGCGTCATCCAGTGCTGCGAACTCAGTGACCGAGAAGCTCTGGGCGTCCGGGTCGTCAAGGCGTTCAGGTCGGATGTCGCAGATCGCACCCAGCCCTACGACTCGTCCTGGGTTGACCGGGCGAAGATCGGCGTGATCGTCAGCGGCGTCAGGGTGTGCGTGCCAACCGCTGTCCACGTCGCTCACTTCCTCGGAGGTCCCGCGTTGGTGCCGACTGCGGTAGACCCGTTCAACCCTGATCGGCTGCTACGGCGCGCTCCGACGCTGGTGCGGCTGGAGCACGTCCTATTGAAACAAGCTTTGCAGCCTAGGGGATGCGAATTGGCGCAGAGGCGGTCAGGGGCTGCATGCGAGGTTTTGGTAGGTTCCCGTAGTTTTACCGGACGGGTCAATTATCCCGGGTAGATCCACGTCCACGACGCCTTGCCAGCCGACCGTCGAGGAGTTCGCGCAGGCCTTTCTTGCAGTGGCGCGGCTAGAGGAGCCACCCCCGGGGGCGTACCTGCCGCTGCCCGACCCGACCGTCACCCAGTAGCACGAGATGGAGTCACAGAAGTAGGCCTGCAAATCCACCGCCACGTCTGATTTCGCGGGGCAACTGCCGGAGACCTTGATCCACCAGCCGTGGACGGAGGTCTCCCCACCGGAGAGGTGAGGGTCATCAACGGCCTGCCGGTACTTGCAGCCGCCGGCTGTGATGTCGGACGACTCCGTCTGTGGGCTGACCCCACCACCCGGATAGGGCGCGAAGTGACCCGCCCGCGAGGGTGATGACGGCTGCGACGCTACCGATGGTGCTGGCGATGCCACCGCGGCGGTGGGCATCGCGCCGAGGAACACGGCCGCAGCGCAGCATGCAGCGACGGATGCGCGGCGCAGGGTTCTGATCCTGTGGGCTTGGTCAAACTAACCACCTCCACGAGTATCGATGTAACTCTTGGCACACCTCATGGATACAGCCGTCAACAGGCGGGAGAGGTCTGCGCGTTGCCGGGGGCGGGCTCGGCCCAGTCGTCGGGCATTCGCTGCGACACGCGGCCCAGACCTAGTGACTCTCGTTCCGACGCCCCCCGAGGGCCGTCAACAAACCTTCGTTTAATGAAGATCATCTAAGGATGATCAACGTGACCCTCGGAGCCTTCAAAAACTCCTTCAAAAACCGGCGTGTTCAGTAACCTGCTCGGCACCGTTTTCTGAAAGGATTGCGGGCGTGACGGCCGCCCTGGAACCCACCGAAGTGCTCGCCGCCGAGCCGGCGCAACTCACCCAGATCAAGATCGGCTATGCCCGGGTGTCGACCGGCGGGCAGAAGCTCGAACGACAGCTCGACGCGCTCAAGGCGGCCGGCTGCCGGCGGATCTTCGCCGAGAAACTGTCCGGCCGCGACACCGAACGGCCCGAGCTCACCGCGTGCCTGGAATTCATGGCCGCCGGCGACACCCTCGTCGTCCCGGCCCTCGACCGGCTCTCCCGATCCCTGCAAGACCTCATCACCACCGTCGGGGACCTGCGCACCCGCGGCGTCGGGTTCACCTCCCTGCACGAGAACCTGGACACCACCACCCCCGGCGGCCGGCTCGTCTTCCACGTCTTCGCCGCCCTCGCCGAGTTCATCCGCGAACTGATCGTCTCCGGCACCCGCGAGGGCCTGGCCGCCGCCCGCGCCCGAGGCCGCGTCGGCGGCCGGCCCAGCGTTGTCACCCCCGAGATCATCCGCGCGGCCCGCGACATGCTGCCCAACCCCGACGCGAGCCTCACCTCCATCGCCAAACTGCTCGGCGTCAGCGTCGGCACCCTCTACAACCACATCCCCGACCTGCACCAGCTCCGCGGCAGCCGCACCCGCCGAGCAATTGAGGGCACATGAACGGCCGCCCAACCATCACGGCGAGCAGCGTCGTACCCGCCCGCCAAGCTCAAGCCCCTACTGACACCTGGCGAGAAACCAATGACACGAAACGAGAAATCAAGCAGTGGCGTCCAGCCGAGAAGTCTCACTCCTGCCCGGCAAGCACCCAGACGTAGGTGAATAGCTCGCTGAACTTCGGCCGCTGAAGCGGGTGGAGGAGGCTGGAGGTGCCCGGGTCCTCCTCGAAGACGACCGGGTCCTCAATCCCGGCCTCGTCCAGGACGCGGTTCTGCCGGGCAGTCGACTGCTGGTCTGTCGAGACCCGCTTGTAGACCAGGTTCGCCACCGAGGGGCCCCTGCGTACGGAGGATGGGACCTTATCTGTTGTCAAACCCTGTCAGCAATCACCATCGGATCTGATTGGATTCGCGCCGCCGCGAACCCCCGGATTGCGCGGGTTCATTGGGCACGTCGGCCGCCTGTCGGCAAACGATCGTTTGCCGACAGGCGGCCGGTTCGGTCTTGGTGACCGCGCCTGCGGCGCTGGTGAAACACGGCCCCGGCGCAGTAATGCGCCAGGGCTACCTGACCCTGCGGGGACTGTGCGAAGTTGGGTCGGTGTGCGAAAGCTGGGGACCGAGCCGTAGCGGCACCGCCTGGGAGCCGGACTACGGCGGCGTCGGCCAGCCGACCGCCGGTTCGTCGTCGATTGTGATGACGAGCTTCCCGGTGACCCGGCCAGTTTCGGCGTGGGCATGCGCGGCGGGTAGTTCGGACAGCGGATAGGTCCGCTCCACGTGGACCTTGAGTTGTCCCGCGTCAACGAGGTCACGTACCACGTCGAGGGGCTGGGCCATCCGCGTCCCGCCCAGCCACTGGTACTGCCGGCCCCGGCGGTCGGCGTCCTCCTCGGTCACGCCCGGGTCGAGTGCCGCGCCGAGCAGGAGGCCGCCGGGGCGGAGGCAGTCGAGGGAGCGTTGTCCGTACTCGCCGCCGACTAGGTCGAGGACGACGTCGACGTCGCGGACCACGCTCCGGAAGTCCACCCTGGTGTAGTCGATCGGTTCGTTCACCCCGAGATCGCGGAGGAACGGGTGGTGCGCGGTCCGGGCCGTGCCGAAAACGTAGGCGCCTCGGTGCCGGGCGAGCTGCGCCGCGAGGTGGCCGACACCGCCGGCCGCGGCGTGGATCAGGATCCGCTGACCGACGCGCAGGGCAGCGTACTCGGAGATGGCGACGAGTGCGGTGCGCGCCGCGACCGGCAGTGCTGCCGCGGTTACATGGTTCATGGTCACGGGTTTGGTCGCCAGACTCGCCTCCGGCACTGAGACGTACTCGGCGTAGGTGCCGATGAAGTGGATGCCGTAGACCTCGTCACCGACCCGGAACCGGCCGCCCGGCTCGGCCTCGACAACGGTGCCGGAGAGGTCCGAGCCGAGCACCAACGGTGGCGGCCCGAGTTCCGGTACGAGTCCCCGACGGATCTTCGTCTCGCCGTAGTTCACCGAGGCCGCATGTACCCGGACCAGGGCGTGTCCGGATGCTCGTGTGGGTCGTGGACGCCGGACCGTACGCAGCACCTGGGGTTCGCCGAACCGCTCCATGACACTGACGCGGATCAGGTCGGGGGCGGGTGCGGCGGCGTCGGCCGCGCTCCCTGGTACGGCGGCCGTCACGACCGCACCTCGCCAGCTTCGGCGACGCTGCGATCCGGCGCCGCTGCGCTTCGGGGGTCATCACCGTCCGGGACAGCATCGGTGGTGTGCTCGGCTCCGGCACCACCGGCGGTGCCCTGGCCCCGGAGACCGTTGACCACCAGCCCGACGGTGGCGATGGCGATGACGATGGCCGCGACGGCGGGTAGGGCACCGGCCTGCCAGTTGTCGAGTACCGCCCCGCCGAGCGTCGCCCCGGTGGCGATCCCGAGGTTGAGCACGGTGATGCCGATCGCCCCGGAGGCGGCCTCCCGACCGGGGGAGGCGATCCGAAGCAGGTGCATCTGGAAGACCGGTGGCAGCAACCCGATGAGTACGCCCCAGCCGGCGATCACTACGACTGCCACGGCGAGATGGAGATCGAGTAGTAGCAGTGAGGCGGCGCTACCGGCGAAGGCGGCACTGACCCAGCCTAGCGCCTGCCGTGGGAACCGGTCAGAGAGCGATCCGGCCCCGACGGTGCCGACCACCCCGGCCGCCCCGAAGACGAACAGCAGTATGCCGCTGGTGGCGTTGTCGTACCCGCCGAACTGTTGGAGTAGCGGGGCGATGTAGGTGTAGAGCAGGAAGTGGCCGGTAATGACGAGACCTCCGGCCAGCGCGACGCCGAGCACGGTCCACAGCGCTGGGTCGCGGCCTTCCTGCCGTGCTGCCTGTTGGGGCGCGTCCGACAGCGGCAGGGTACGGATGCCTAGGGCCGCCAGTGCGAGCAGCGCCGCCAACCCGGCGAAGGAGACCCGCCAGCCGAGCGCGGCGCCGGCGGTGGCGCCGAGCGGAATGCCGACGATGCTGGCCAGTGCGGGCCCGGCCAGCACTACCGAGACCGCCCGGCCGATCCGCGCCGGCGGGACGAGCGTGGCCACCGTCGGCACGAGCAGGGACCAGAAGAGGCCGTGCGCGGCGGCGGCGGTGATCCGGCCGGTGAGCGCCCATCCGTACGAGGGGGCGAGCGCGGTGCCGGTGGTCGCCAGGGCGAGCAGCAGCAGGATGACAGGTAGGAGCCGCCGGCGCGGTACCCGTGCGGTCAGCCGGGTCAGCGGGACGCTGGCGACAGCGATCGTCAGTGCCCAGGCCCCGACCAGTCCGCCGGCGGTCGCGGGCGTTATGTCGAGGCCGTCGCTGAGCTGCAGCAGCAGGCTCGCGGGCAGCAGTTCGGTGGTGACGGTGGCGAAGGCCGCGCCGGAGAGGAGAAGTAGTGCTCGCCAGGGCAGCCGGGGCAGCGCTTTTGCTGTGGGCCCGGAGGGTTGAGGGGTCATGGCCAGTACCGTAGAGTCTCTCATTGATGTGAGAGTCAAGGAGCGGTTTATGCGGATCGGCGAGCTGTCCAGGCGTACCCAGATTCCGATCCGGATGCTGCGGTACTACGAGGAGCGGGGGCTGCTGACACCGCAGCGCGCACCGAGCGGCTACCGGCACTACCAGGAGGCGGACATCGAACAGGCAACGCTGGTGAGCAGCCTGGTCAGATCAGGACTGCCGACCAGACTCATCCTGCCGCTGCTCCGCGACAGACAATTGAACCCGATGGACGGGGACGAGACAGACGACGGAGACGACGACCTGGTCGCACTGTTCGCTGCCGAATTTGCCCGGCTCGACAGCCAGGTCAAGTGCCTGAGCTTCAGCCGGAGCGCCGTACAGCAGCACCTGCGACGCCTCCGCGCCACCCGGGTCAGACACACTCCAACGGGCACCTGAGCCGCCCGCCCCATCCCAGCACTTCGTCTGGGGACCGGTCGACCCCGAGGGGAAGGGGGCGGAGCCGGCATCACCATGGCCCCCCTTCCGGTCGGACCACCACGCTCGAACCGCCCGCCCCGAAGCACCGGAGGGCCCGTGGGGTCTAGCCGGGCGATGTCCTCGTCCCGGATTCTCGTGGCCCTCGGCCTTGAGCTGGGCGACGGCGGCGTCGATGTACATCGTCGTCCAGAGCACGATGGCGTTGAGGACCAGGCCGAGCGCGCCGAGCTCATCTCCCATCCCGTCGCGGTACGCTTGGTGGATGGTGCCGCGCTTGCCGTGGCACACGTCCCGGGCGAGCTTGTGCCGCGACTCCTGCACGGTGAGCTGCCGATTCATCTGACGGCGGTAGGTGTCGTCGACCGGATCGACCACCCGCAGCAGGTGCTCGGTCTTGGCGATGCGACCCGTATTCGGCGAACGCCTGCCCCAGCGGGACCGAACGGTTCTCCCGTCCGGGCATTCGCAGCAGGTCGTAGGCGCGGACCTGGTTGGTGACCAGGGAACCGGCGACCTTCAGCAGGTCCGGCCAGTGCGTGATCACCTTGTTCAGGTTCACGCGGTTGCGGGCCAGGTCTTCCAGCACGCCGTCCCCCGCAGCCAGGTTAGGGACTTCGGCTCGCCGAGCGCGCCGAGCTTGTCGACGTTCAGCTTCACCCGCCCGTCGTCCTTCGCCTCGATGGAGACCTTCGCCGCCGGCCCCGCCTCCTGAAGCCGTTCGGCGAGTTGCTTGCACCCGGCGTCCAGGCCCCGCATTAGCTCCGCCAGGTGCTCCTCCACGGGCATGTCCAGGCTCAGCCCGGCCAGCACGTCCTCCTCGACCGCGTTCCAGTCGGGCCCGTCCAGCAGCCGGGCGCGGGTTGGACCAGCGGTGCGAGGGCGAGGCGAACACGTCCCGGCTGTTCAGAGCCCGGTGCAGCTGCTCCAGCACGCACACCACGTACGCGTCCCGGTCCACCACGCCCCGCGGCAGATCAGGGTTGGCGTACACCGCCTTGCGCCACGCGGGCGGCACGAGTTTGTCGTCGACCTCGCGCGGCAGCAGCGGCTTGATGCCCACCTTCCGCCGGGCCAGTGCCGGCAATGCGCGGACCCCGGCCAGGACCCGCTTGCCCGCGCTCGCCGCGTCCAGCGCCTTCGACTTGCCCAGCAACGACAGGAACGGCCGCAGCCGTGCCGAGGGCTGCCAGGGGGCGCGGCTCGGGGACCAGGTTTCGACCGGCGCAGTTGACCTGCGAGCATCCTGCGATGGAGCGCTTGGAGAGTCGGACCGTCTACACCAACGCCTGGATGACCGTCCGGGAGGATCGCATTCGCCTGCCAGACGGCTCGACTGGCATCTACGGGGTGGTGGAGAAGCCGGACTCCGCGCTGGTCCTGCCTCGCTGGACTGAGGGCTTTTGGCTGGTCGAGCAGTTCCGCTACCCAGTTGGCCGGCGAGCCTGGGAATTCCCTCAGGGCAGTTGGGGACACGGAGACGGGGGCGGCGCCTCCGCGCTGGCTCGTCAGGAGTTGGCCGAGGAGACCGGATTGCGTGCGGAGACGTTCACTCATCTGGGGCACCTGTACGAGGCGTACGGCTATTCCACGCAGGGCTTCGACGTCTACCTGGCAACCGGGTTGACCGAGGGGGAGCCGGACCGCGAGGCGACCGAGCAGGACATGGTGCACCGGTCGTTCACCGACGCGCAGATCCGTGCCATGGTGTTGGCTGGCGACATCGTCGACGCGCCGTCGCTGGCGGCGCTGACCCTCTACACAATGTCCCGTTGACCCCGGTGCCGCGCGGGTTGGTGACCCGATCGCGGTCCTGCCGGCACGGGCCAAGGACAGTGCCGTAACTTCACCGGGATGGGTCTGCTGTTGGCGCTGCGCCCCTCGTCGCCGCCGCGTCCGAAAAGCCTGCGCCGTGCTACCCGGGCACAGCGGCGCGAGCACCATCGGGCTGATGTCGAAGAGTGGGCCACGATGGACGAACGCGGTCTGCTGCTCGACCTGCGTGTCGAGGAGCTGCTGCCGTTGCTGAATGCGGCCGGTGGTAACCGCCTTTCGTTCCTGGGCCAGCTTGACCCATGGGCAGACGGTGTACTCGCTCACGAGGATCTGCCGCAGCTCGATGCCGAGGTCGACCGTCTGGAAGCGGCAGCGGTTAACGACGAGGAGCGTGGGTTGGTGGCGGCGCTACGGGCGTTGCTGGTGCGCTGGCGTCACGATCCTGGCCTGGCGCTCTACTGGTACGGAGACTGAGCTTCGGTCACTCCAGCGCTCGGGTGATTTCGAAGGCGGCGGCCTGCTCGGGCAGGTCCACGTCGGTGCCGTCGGCGACGTCGGCGCAGGGGACCAGCCGGACCGCGTCGCCCTGGGCGCGCAGGTAGTCCCGTGCGCCCCGGTCCCCGGCCGCCGCCTCGGCCACGCCGGCCCAGTGGTGCCGCCCGAGCAGCACCGGGTGCCCGCGGTGACCGTCCTGGTAGGTGGCCACGGCGAGGGAGTCGGCGGTGGCGTCGCGAGCGACCCGGCGTACCGCCTGGGGGGTGAGGCCGGGCATGTCGACCAGGGTGACCACGGCGGCCTCGGCGGTGCCGGACGTCAGGGCGGCCAGCCCGGCCCGCAGGGAGGATCCCATGCCCGTCGCCCAGTCGTCGTTCAGCACCACCTCGGGCAGCCGCGTTCTGGCGCGGATCTGGTCGGCCTGTGCGCCGAGCACCACCACGACCGGCCGGCAGCCGGCCGCCGTGAGGATCGCCGCGGCGTGCTCCACGAGCAGCCGCCCCCGGTAGCGCAGGAGGGCCTTCGGCTCGCCGAACCGGCGGCCCGCGCCGGCCGCGAGGAGCAGTCCAGCCGTAGCCATGGGGCGAGCATAGCCCCTAGCATGCATCTCGTATCTGCTGTCGCGTATTTCTGGTGAGGTGCCCGATGACACCGGACGAGACCGGCGGGCGGCGGCTGCGGGTGGCGGTCGACGTCGCCGGAGCGGACCTCGGGCCCGAGCCCGTCGTCGCCGGAGCGCTGGCCGCGGCCGCGACGGTGGACGTCGTGCTGGTCGGCCCGCAGGCGCTCATCCGTCCCCTACTGCCCGGCGGTGTTCCGCCGCCCGGCGTACGGCTGGTGCACGCCCCCGACGTGGTCACGATGGCCGAGGATCCGGTGGCCGCGACGTACGCGAAGCGGCGCTCCTCGCTGCTGGTCGCGGCCGGGCAGGTGGCGACGGGCCGGGCCGACGCCATGGTGACACCGGGCAACACCGGTGCCGCGGTGCTCGCGGCGGCCGTCCGGCTGGGCCGAGTGCCGGGGGTGAGCAATCCGGCCCTGGCGACGGTGCTGCCGGTGCCCGGCGCGGGCCCGACCGTGCTGCTCGACATCGGTGCGACCGCCGCGGCGGTGCCGGAGTGGCTGGTCGAGTTCGCGGTGCTCGGCACGGAGTACGCCCGTGTGCGGCTGGGGCTGGACCGACCCCGGGTCGGTCTGCTGTCGAACGGCCACGAGTCGGTCAAGGGCGGGCCGGTACGCCGTGACGCGCACCTCCTGCTGGCCACCATGCCCGGTTACGTCGGCCAGATCGAGGCGTACGACGTGCTCGGTGGCCGGGTCGACGTGGCGGTGACCGACGGTTTCACCGGTGACGTGGCGTTGAAGATGCACGAGCGCACCCTGGACGCCACCGTCGGCCTGGCGCTGGACGCGGTGCGGGCGTTCTCGCCGATCGGGGCGCTGGCCCGGGACCGGGAGCGGCGGGTGACCCAGGCGGTGCGGAACGGACTCGAGGCCGAGCCGGGCGGAGCGTTGCTGGGGGTACGCGGTGTTTGCGTGATATGTCATGGGACGGCCGGAGCGGCCGACATCGAGGCGAGCGTGGGGATCGCCGGGGAGTGTCTGCGCTCGGGTGTCGTGCGGCGGATCGGCGCGGCCTTCGCGGCGTCCTCCGAGCAGCGACGAAGGGGACGGCGCAGCCCCGTTGACGGCTGACCGAACTGGTTCTTGTATCTGGCATTACACATACGAGCGTTGATATGGTTCCGGGATTCCTGGCATGAGGGTGGTGCGATGTCACAACAGATGATCCAGGTCAGCGATCTGCGCCGGTCGTTCGGCGCCACGGCCGCGGTCGACGGGGTCGGCTTCGAGGTCGCCGCCGGTGAGGTGGTCGGCCTGCTCGGGCCCAACGGCGCGGGCAAGACCACCACGATCCACTGTCTCACCACGCTGCTGAAGCCGGACGCCGGCACCGTCCGCGTCGCCGGCTTCGACGTCGTCAGCCAGGCCGCCGAGGTACGCCGCAGCATCGCGGTCACCGGCCAGTTCGCGGCGCTCGACGAGATGCTGACCGGCCGGGAGAACCTGGTGCTGTTCGGCCGGCTGCTCGGGCTCGGCCGGTCCGCCGCCGCCGCGCGCGCCGACGAGCTGGTCGAACGTTTCGACCTGGGCGAGGTGGCCGGCGGCGCGGTCCGCACCTACTCCGGCGGTCTGCGGCGCCGTCTCGACCTGGCCGCGAGCCTGGTGGTCGACCGACCCGTGCTCATCCTCGACGAGCCGACCACCGGTCTGGACCCACGCAGTCGGCGGGCCCTGTGGGAGGTGGTGCGGGAGCTGCGGGACAGCGGGACCGCCGTGCTGCTCACCACGCAGTACCTGGAGGAGGCCGACCAACTGGCCGGGCGGGTGCTGCTCATCGACCACGGCCGGATCGTCGCCGAGGGCACTCCCGACGAACTCAAGCGTCAGCTCGGCGGCGCGGTCTGCGAGGTGCGGGTGGGAGACCCGCAGGCCCGCGCGGTCGCGGCCGAACAACTGCGCGCCGCCTTCCCGGGGCTGACCGAGGACGACGACGTGCTGCGGCTGGCCGCCGGCTCCGGCACGCTCACCGAGGTGGTCCGGCGGCTCGAATCGGCCGGCGTCGAGGCCGATGACGTGACCGTCCGGCGGCCCACCCTGGACGAGGTCTTCCTGTCCCTGACCGGGGCCCCCGACGTGGACGGCTCAGAGCGGTCGACGGTGGCGCGGGACGTGGCGGGGGCCGGCCGGTGAGCAGCACGGCCGCGTCGGCGGCCAGCCCGTTGCAGCAGTTCGCCGTCCTGGCCGCCCGTAACCTGCGGCAGGCACGCGCCGGCCGGTCGGTCGGCCTGACCGTCATCTTCCCGCTGGCCTTCTTCGCCGGCTTCATGGTGGTCTTCCGCCGGCTGATGGCCGACTACGGGATCGCCTACGAGCAGTTCCTGCCACCCGCGATCGTCGTGCAGACCACCGCCCTGGTCGCCATGTCGGCCTGCTACCTGATCGCCGGCGACGCCCGCAGCGGTCTGATCGCCCGCTACCGGACGCTGCCGATGAGCGCCGCCGTGGTGCCGTCGGCCCGGCTCGTGGTCGACGCCGCCCGGGCCGCGGTCGCGGTGGCGGTGATCCTGATCGCTGCCGTGCTGGTCGGATTCCGGTTCACCGCCGGAGCGGCACGGGCGGCGGGTTTCGTACTGCTGGCGGTCGGCTTCGCGGTGGTGCTCGCGGCCGGCTGCGCGGCACTGGGGCTGGGCGCCCGTGACCCCGAGCAGGTGTACTCGGCGTTGACCCTGCCGTACCTGGTGCTCACCACGGTCTCCACCGCCTTCGTCCCGGTCGACGCCTTTCCGGGCTGGTTGCAGCCGGTGGTGCAGGTGTCGCCGTTCTCCGCCCAGGTCGACGCGCTGAGGGCGCTGTCCACCGAGGGGGCCACGCAGAGGGTGTGGCCGGCCCTGGTCTGGTTGCTGGTCCTGGGATTGCTGTTCGGCTTCGCCGCGGCACGTTCGTTTCGGAGGAGCCGATGAGCACCGTCACGCAGGCCTCGCTGTTCGCCGGGCGCAACCTTCGCCGGTTCTTCCGGGCCCCACCCGCGCTGGTGTACGCGTTCGCGTTCCCGGTGCTGCTCCTGCTCACCCAGTACGCGGTCTTCGGTCGGATCGTCGGTGACGGCGACCGGCAGCACTACCTGGAGCGGCTGGCGCCGCTGGTGGTGCTGTCCACCGCCGCGTTCGGCTCGCCGTCCAGCGCCGTCGGTTTCCTGCGCGACCTGCGCGGTGGGCTGGTCGACCGGCTGCGCACGATGCCGGTGACACCGGGCGCGCTGCTGGCCGGTCGGCTCGTCGGCGACGTGCTGCGCATCGTCCTGATCGGGTTGCTCACCACCGGCGTGGCGGTGCTGCTGGGTTTCCGGTTCCGCGCCGGGCCGTTGGCCGTCGTCGGCTTCTTCGCGGTGATCGCGCTCTTCGGCCTGTTGTGGGCGGCGATCGCGCTGTGGCGGGGGTCCGGCCCGGGTGACGAGGAGTCGCTGCCACCGTCGCTGACCGGTCCGGCGACTCTGCTGTTCATCTTCTCCTCGGGGTTCGTGCCGGTGTCGGCGTTCCCCTCGGTGGTGCAGCCGGTGGTGCGGGCGAACCCGTTCTCGGTCGCCACCGAGGCGCTGGTCGGCCTGTCCACTGGCGGTCCGGTGCTGGTCCCGGTGCTGCAGACGCTGGCCTGGGTGCTCGGGCTGGGCACGGTGTGCCTGCTGGTGGCCGTACGCCGGTTCGCCAACCGCACCGGCCGTTGAGCGTCGGTCAGGCGGGGCTGGCCATCCGGTAGAGCATCTGCTGGCCGCCGGTCGCGAGCAGCAGCCCGGTGTCCGACCAGACCCGGGCCCGGGCGCCGAGCACGCCACCGGTGGCGGCGGCGGCTTCGCCCTCCACGAGCAGCCACTCGCCGCCGTCGTCGCCGCCCTGAAAGCCCACGTACAGGTCCATGCTGGGGGCCATGAAGGTGGTCCGCTCGAACGCCTGCACGACCGCCGGGAACTGCACCACGTCGACGGCGAAGACCAGCCGGGCCGCCGCCAGCCAGGGGTCCGGGTCGGCGGGTAACCCCTCGTGCAGCCGCAGCCAGCCCCGGATGGTCGGCACGCCGTCGCGTTGCGGAGTCCAGCCACCGGCGGGCCAGCCGGAGAGCCGTACCTCGTAGCACCGCTCCCAGATCGGCAGCACGGGCAGACCGTCGCGGCGCATCAGCTCGACCAGGCTGGGCAGCTCGTCGGGCTTGGGCAGGTCCGGCGGCGGCATCCACCGCCGTTCGGGACCGACCAAGCCGGCGGCGATGGTCCAGACGTGCGCGGTGAGCAGGATCCGGCCGCGCTGCCGCAGAGTGACGTGCAGGGCGACGGCACGCCGGGTGCCGTGCACCCGAGTGACCTCGATGTCGACCTCGCCGTAGCGGGGTGGGGCGAGGAACTGGCAGCTCAGGCTCACCGGCAGCATGCCGCCGGCCTCCTCGCCGGCCGCGCGTAGCGCGATCGCGGCCAGGTAGCCGCCGTTGGGCCCCCACACCGACCAGTCCTCGGCCAGGTGGGCGTGGTACCGGCCGGGCGCGGTCTGCCGCACCGCGGCGCCGTCCGCGAGACTGGCCATCGAGGACCCCTTCCGGCGTCGGAACGCGTGAAAACAAGATACTGCAGATCAAAACCAGATACGAGTACGATGCGGCGCATGGATCTGCGTGACAGCGCCGACGAGGCGGAGTTCCGGGCGGGGCTGCGGGAGTGGCTGGCTGACGCGGTGCCGGTGACCAGCGGGCCGGACGGAGCACCCGCGCCCGGGCGGTGGGACGACATCGCCGCGGTGCGGTCCTTCACCTGCGCGCTGCACGCCGCCGGCTACGCCGGTCTGACCTGGCCCGCGGAGCACGGCGGGCGCGGACTGTCCCCGGCGTACCAGGCGATCTACCTGGAGGAGACGGCCCGTGCCGAGGCCGCCGAGCACATCGGGGTCATCGGTCTCGGCATGGTCGGGCCGACGATCATCGCTCGTGGATCTTCGGAGCAGCGCGCCTGGTACCTGCCGCGGATCCTCACCGGGGAGGTCATCTTCTGTCAGGGCTTCTCCGAACCGGAGGCCGGCAGCGACCTGTCCGCGGTACGGACCGTCGCCCGCCGCGAGGGTGACGAGCTGGTGGTGACCGGGCGCAAGGTGTGGTCGTCGTACGCGCAACTCGCCGACCACTGCCTGCTGCTGGCCCGTACCGACCCGGAGCAGCGGCGCCACCGGGGCCTGTCCTGCCTGCTGGTGGACCTGTCCTCGCCCGGCGTCACGGTCCGCCCGATCCGTCAGATGACCGGTGAGTCGGAGTTCGCCGAGATCGAGTTCGACGAGGTCCGGGTGCCGCTCGACGCGGTGGTGGGCGAGATCGGCGACGGGTGGCGCGTCGCGATGACCACTCTCGCCCACGAGCGGGGCACGTTCGGGTTCACCCTGACCGCCCGCCTGGAGGTGGCGTTCCGCCGGCTGGTCGCGACCGCCCGGGCCCGGGGCCGGGACAACGACCCTCTGGTACGCGACCAGATCGCCGCCCGCTACGTCGAGCTGGAGGGTCTGCGGTGGACCAACCGGCGGGGGCTCGCCGAGCTGGCGCGTACCGGGGTGCCGGGCCCCGAGACATCGGTGATCAAGTTGCGCTGGTCGCAGGCGCACCAGCGGCTGACCACCCTGGCCGTCCAGCTGGCCGGCCCCGGTTCCGAACCGGACGACTGGGACGCCTACTGGCGACACCAGATGCTGCGCAGCCGCGCCAACACCATCGAGGGCGGCACCTCCGAGGTGCTGCGCAACCTGGTCGCCGAGCGCGTACTGGGCCTGCCCCGGTCCTACTGACCGCCACCCCGCACGAGGAGAGACCGGATGGACTTCGCACTGACCGGTGAGCAGGAGTCGCTGCGGGACACCGCGGCGAAGTATCTCGCCGACGACCGGGCCTCCGGGGACGGCCCAGCCTGGACGGACGTCGCCGACCTGGGCTGGCTCGACGCCGAGCTGGGCGCGGTCGAGGTGGCGCTGCTCGCCGAGCAGCTCGGCTGGGCGCGGAGCCCGGTGCCGTGGTGGGCCGCGGTGGGACTGGCCGGCCCGGCACTACGCGCGGCGGGCCGCCCGGTCGAGCGGCCCGCGACGCTGGCCTGGGCCGAGGAGAACGGCCCCGACACGCTCGCCGGCACCCTGGCCGCCGCCCGTGGGGTCGGCGCGGTGGGCTGCGCCGTCGCCGCCGACGGGACGCTGACCGGGCGCAAGATCCGGGTGCCGCACCTGGTGGACGCGGCGGACCTGGTGGTGGCGGCGACCGGCCCGCTGGGCGTCGAGCTGCGCCTGGTCGACGCGTCGGCGTTACGGCCGGACCCGAGCCGTGCCGGTGCGCAGGCGCTCGACCCGACCCGACCGGTCGCGACGGTGGAGCTGACCGGCGTACCGTCGACGCCCCTCGTGGCCGCGGACGCCGCCGCCGACGTGCTCGCGCTGATCCGCCGGCGGACCCTGACGCTCCTCGCCGCCGAGGCGGTCGGCGTGGCGGCGCGGGCCCTGTCGTGGGCCGCCCGGTACGCCGCCACCCGGACCCAGTTCGGTAAGCCGATCGGCGCGAACCAGGCGGTCGCCCACCCGCTGGCCGAGAGCTACGGTCAGGTCGAGACGGCCCGGTCGTTGGCCTACCGGGCGGCGTGGGCGGTCGACGCGGAACCGGAGTTCGTCGCCGACCGGGCGGTGCTCACCGCCAGCGTGGCGGCCCGCGAGGCCGCGATGACGGCCTGCGAGGTGGCCATCCAGACCCACGGCGGCAGTGGCTTCACCTGGGAGCAGCCGCTGCACCACTGGTATCGCAGGGCGTGGTGGCTGGCCACCTTCGACGGCGCCGTCACGGATCTGCGGGCCGAGCTGGCCGGGCTGCTGCTGGACGGCTGACCCACCGGCCGCCGGTGCGA
Source organism: Micromonospora vulcania (assembly GCF_042658605.1). NCBI lineage: Bacteria > Bacillati > Actinomycetota > Actinomycetes > Micromonosporales > Micromonosporaceae > Micromonospora > Micromonospora vulcania. The sequence goes on from NZ_JBHSQS010000007.1 coordinate 401,907, forward strand.
TCAGGCCACGGTGGTCGGTGCGATCAACCGGTGGTGGTCAGGAGGAGCCGGGTCGGTAGGAGCCGAAGCTCCACAGGTTGCCCTCGGCGTCGCGGACCGAGTAACCCTGCCCGCCGTAGTCTTCGTCGCGGAGCTTCTGCACGACCTCGGCGCCGGCCGCGACCACCCGCTCGTAGTGCGCCGCGATGTCGTCGAGCACCACATAGGTCGAGGCCGGCCCGGCGTCGAGCACCAGCCGACCGTCGCTGCCGTCCGTCTCCGAACTCAGCATGATCATGCCGTTGCCCCAGGTCAACTGGGCGTGACTGATGGAGTCGTCCGGGCCGGGGACGACCAGTGCCGCGCGGAACCCGACCACGTCCACCAGCCATCGAAGGGCGGCGGGAGCGTCGCGGTAGCGCAGGGTGGGGATGACTTCCGGGCCTCTGCTCATACACGAGAGTCTAATGAAGAATCGCGGATAGCACATGTGATGCGTCCTGGCATGTCGTGTATTCGGCTACGCTGTGCCCATGCTTCGCTACGACTACGTGATCGTTGGCGCGGGAGCGGCGGGGGCGGTGCTGGCGGCCCGGCTGAGCGAGGACGTCGGGCGGTCCGTCCTGCTGGTGGAGGCCGGACCCGACCTGGTCGGGGCGGCGGTGCCCGAGGTGCTGCGGACCGGCTCGGTGGAGGCCGAGGACGGCTTCGACTGGGACCTGCGGGCGACCGTCGTCGCCGGGCGAGAAGCGCCACTGCGGCGGGGCCGGGTCGTCGGCGGTTCGACGCAGATCAACGACCGGGGCGCGATGCGGGCTCCCGCCGCCGACTTCGTCGCCTGGGGGGCGCGTGGCCTGCCGGAGTGGGACTGGCCTGCGGTGTTGCCGGCGTTTCGCCGGTTGGAGCACGACCAGCAGTTCGGCGACCGCGACTACCACGGCGTGGCCGGTCCCGTCCCGATCACCCGCTGGTCGCGCGGTGAGCTGACGCCCGCGATGGACGGCTTCCTGGACGCCACGCTCGGCCTCGGCCACGACTACCAGGAGGACATGAACGCCCCCGACGCCGTCGGCATCGGGACGTACCCGCAGAACCGGCGGGACCGGCTGCGGATGTCCACCACCCTGACCCACCTCGACCCGGCCCGGTCCCGGTCCAACCTGGTCGTCCGGGGTGACGCCGAGGTCGAGCGCGTGCTGCTGGCCGACGGGCGGGCGGTGGGCGTCCAGGTCGGTGGGGAGAGCATCGGCGCCGGTGAGGTGATCCTCTGCGCCGGTTCTCCGTACAGCCCGGCGCTGCTGCTGCGATCGGGGATCGGCCCCGCCGACGAGCTACGGGCCGCCGGGATCACGCCGCTGGTCGAACTGCCGGGCGTGGGCGCCGACGTGATCGACCAGCCCGGCGCGATCATCCTGGTGGTGCCCGAGCCGGAGACGATCGGCGGCGACTGGCCGCGTACGCAGCTCATCGCGCGGCTCGCCGGCATTCCCGGGCACCCGGCCGACCAGGCGTTCTATCTGAGCCTGTTCACCGGCATGAGCACCTCCCGGGGCGCCGGGGCGGGGCTGGACCGGATCGTCGGCGCGGACCTGGTCAACACGGTGATGATCGGCGACATGGCGATGGCGTCGCGGGGGCGGATCTCGGTACGCGACGCCGGCGCGACCGCCCCGCCCGTCGTGGACCTCGGCTTCTACTCCGCCGACGGTGACCTCGCCCGTATGCGTGACGCGTACCGGCACGCGTGGGAGATCGCCAACCAGGCCGCGTTCACCAAGACGGTGGCCCGGTTCGCGCTCGTGGACGACGCGGTCGTGGGCGACGACGAGCAGCTCGACCACCTGCTGCGCGCCACCACGTACAGCCGGCTCAACCTGGTCGGCGGCGCCCGGATGGGTGCGGCGGACGACCCGGGCGCGGTCATCGACGGTCACTGCCGGGTGCGGGGTGTGGCCAACCTACGGGTGGTGGACGCCTCCATCGTGCCGGTGCCGCTGCGCGCGCCCGCCGCGCTGACCAGCATCATGATCGGCGAGCGCGGCGCCGAGCTGATCCTCGGCTGATCCCGGGCCAGCCTGCTCAGCGGCGCAGCAGGGTCGACAGTGCCGCGGCGGGGTTGGCCACCACGGCCCGGGCGGCGCTGGCGTAGCCGTCGAGCAGCCGGACGGCGTCCGCCGGCGCCAGCCGTGGCGTGTGGAACAGCACCACCCGCAGGCCGTCCCCGCGCGGGGCGAGCGCCAGCTCGGTGCCGAAGCGGCTTCCGATCGCCTCGGGCACCAGCAGCTCGAACTCGACGCCGTCGACGCTGACCTTGTGTGCCAGCTCGGCCATCATCTGGAACACCACGTCGTCGACCCGACCGCCCAGGTTGGCGCTGCCGGTCGACACGGCCTGGTAGGGCTGCTCCTGGTTGGCGAAGGCCGCGGCGGTCGTCGAGTGGGTCGCCTCCAGCAGGCCCTGGAAGGTGGCGAACGGCGGTAGCCGGGTCCGCAGCACCACCATGTTGGCGCAGAAGCCGACCGTGCGTTGGCTCTCCGGCCTGGTCCGGTTGGCGAACAGCGAGGCGACGGCGAGGTCGCCCTGCCCGGTCACCCGGTGCAGGACCGCGTAGTAGACGGCCAGCGCCACGGTGAACAGCGTGGTGCGGTGCCGCCGGGCCAGGTCGCGCATTCCGGCGGCGACGGTGGCGTCCAGGTCGCGGCCGAGCACGCCGGGGGTGGCCTGCGGCGGTGGCTCACGGTACGGCAGGCGCGGCAGCCGCAGCCCGGTCAGCTGCGTACGCCAGAAGTCGCGCTGGCGGTCCAGGTCCGAGCCGGCGAGCCTGCCCTCCTGCCAGGCCACGAACTCCGGGTACTGCCAGGACACCGGGGGCAGTTCGACGCGCGGGTCGGCGTAGAGCGCGCGCAGCTCCTCGAAGAGCAGCCCGCAGGACCAGGCGTCGGTGACCAGGTGGTGCATGGTGAAGCAGAGGACCACCTCGTGGTCGGTGACCCGCCAGGCGATGGCCCGGGTCGGCCACTGTGCGACGTCCACCCGGGTGGCCAGCTCGGCGGTGACGGCCGCGTCCGTCGCGAGCTGCGGGTCCGGCTCGCCGCGCAGGTCGACCACGGTCAGCGCGACGGGCTGCGGCTCGTGCACGAGCTGGGACAACCGCGGACCCCGCCCCACGAAGGTGGTCCGCAGCGCCTCGTGCCGGGCGGTCAGCGTGGTGAGCGCGTCGCGCAGCGCCGTCAGGTCGATCTCGCCGGTGAGGCGGCACAGCAGCGGGCAGTTCAACGCCCCGTGGTCCGCCCGGTAGTGCTCGATGATGCCGAGCAGCCGCTGCCCCACGGAGGCCGGTACGGGTCGGGGTGCCACGGTGCGACCGTACCGCTCGCTGTTGTATCTGTCATCAAGGGTCTGGCATCTTGTGTTGTCTCTCGGTACCTTGGGCGCATGTCTGGTCTGTCGGTGACCACGCCCGTGCGTGCGCGGCTGACGTGGCGGTACGAGTCCGAGATGCCCCGGGTGCTCTCGCTCTACGAGCGGGCCAAGAGCGCGCAGTGGAACGCCAGCACGGACATCGACTGGTCGATCGAGGTGCCGTTCGGCGAGCCGCTGCCGGACGACTCCGCGTTCGCCATGGCGTCCTTCGAGGCGTCCCCGCTGGCGCGGCGGGGCCGCCCGATGTGGGACACCTTCCGCTGGGAGCTGCAGTCGTGGATGGTGAGCCAGTTCCTGCACGGTGAACAGGGCGCGCTGGTCGTCGCCGCGCGCCTGGTCGAGGTGGTGCCCGACCTCGACAGCAAGTACTACGCCGCCAGTCAGGCCGCCGACGAGGCCCGGCACGTCGAGGTGTTCTCGCGCTACCTGCGGGAGAACGTGCCGCACCCGTACCCGATCAACCCGGCGTTGTCCGAGCTGATCGAGGATCTGCTGTCCGACTCCCGTTGGGACATCACCGCGCTGGGCATGCAGATCGTGGTCGAGGCGCTGGCGATGGCGGCGTTCCGGCTGGCCAACAGCACCTTCCACGACCGCCTCATCTGCGACATCACCCGGCTGGTCGCCCGGGACGAGGCCCGGCACGTCTCGTTCGGGGTGCTGTCGCTGGAGGGCATCTACCGGGAGATGACCAGCGCCGAGCTGGCCGACCGCGAGGAGATGGTGCTCGACTCGGCGAGCCTGATGCGGCGCCGGTTCCTGCTGGAGGACGTCTGGGAACGCATCGAGGTCGACCGGACCGAGGGCGTCGACTTCGCCTCGCACAACGAGCTGATGATCAAGTACCGGCAGGCCATCTTCGCCCGGGTGGTCACCGCCCTGGCCAACATCGGCCTGCTGACCCCCCGGGTCCGCGCCGGCCTGGAGCAACTGGACCTCATCGGGTTCGCCGACCGCTCGATCCGCGTCCCGGGCGCCTGACCTGTGTCGGGAGTAGACATGCCAGTGCTGACCACGCTGACCCTGGACGGCATGTGCGCCGACGTCGCGGCGCTGCTCGAGGAGCCGGTGTCGCCCGACGACGACCTGCTGGAACGCGGCCTCGACTCGATCGGGCTGATGCGGCTCGCCGCCCATTGGGCCGCCGCAGGCGCGGAGCTCAGCTTCGCCCAGCTCATCGAGCACCGCACCGTCCGGCAGTGGCACGCGCTGGCGCAGCCGGCCGCGCCCGAGCCGATCGAGGACGAGGTGACGGTTGACCCGGACGAGCCGTTCGCCCTGGCGACCATGCAGCACGCGTACTGGGTCGGACGCGCCGGAGACCAGGCCCTCGGCGGTGTCGGCGCGCACTTCTACAACGAGTTCGACGGCCGGCAGGTGGATCCGGCACGGCTGCGACGCGCGATCCGGGCGCTGGTCCGCCGGCACGACATGCTCCGGGCCCGCTTCCTGGACGACGGCCGGCAGCAGATCACCCCCGACGGCGCCTGGCCCGGCCTGAGCGTGCACGACCTGCGCGACCTGCCGGCCGCCGACCGGGACCGGCGGCTCGCCGACCTGCGCGCCACGCTGTCGCACCGCAGCCTGCGGGTGGACCGGGGCGAGGTGTTCGACATCCAGCTCTCGCTACTGCCCGACGGGGCGACCCGGATGCACGTGGAGATCGAGATGCTGGTCGCCGACGCGCACAGCTTCCGGGTGCTCCTCGCCGACCTCGCCCGCCTCTACGCCCGTCCCGACGAGCCGCTGCCGGCCATCGACTACAGCTACCCCCGTTACCTGGCCACCCACGAGCGACGCCGGGCCGACGCCCGGGAGGCCGCGGCCCACTACTGGCGGGACCGGGTGTCCGAGCTGCCCGGCGGCCCCGACCTGCCGGTGGCCGTCGCCCCGGAACGGATCTCCGGGCAGCGGGTGGTCCGGCATCACCACTGGCTCGCCGGCACCGACCGGGACCGGCTCGCCGCTCGCGCCCGCGAGCACGGCGTCACACTGTCGATGGTCTTCCTGACCGCCTTCGCCGAGGTCCTGGCCGCGTGGAGCAGCCGGCAGCGCTTCCTGCTCAACCTCCCGCTGTACGACCGGACGCCCTACCACCCGGACGTGCCGCTGCTCAGCGGGGACTTCACCAACCTGCTGCTGCTGGAGGTCGACGCCACCGACGAGGTGTCGTTCGTCGAGCGCGCCCGCCGACTGTCCGAGCAGTTCGCCCGGGACGTGGCGCACACCGCGTACTCCGGGGTGGACGTGCTGCGCGACCTGGCCCGTACCCGCTCGGACCGGGGTGTGCTCGCGCCGGTGGTCTTCACCAGCGCGCTGAGCCTCGGCGACCTGTTCGGCGCCGACGTACGGGAGTGCTTCGGCGACCCGGTGTGGACCAGCTCGCAGACCCCGCAGGTGTGGCTGGACAACCAGGTCACCGAGCGCGAGGGCGGCCTGTACCTGAACTGGGACGTGGTGGCCGAGCTGTTCCCGCCCGGCGTGTCGGAGGCGATGTTCGCCGCGTACGTCGGGCTGTTGACCCGGCTGACCCACGACGACTGGGACGGAGTGGCGGTCGACCTGCTGCCCGAGCGGCAGCGGGCGGTCCGACAGCGGGCCGACGACACGACGGCGACCCTTCCGGTGCGCCGGTTGCACGACGGGTTCTTCGCCTGGGCGGCACGCGAGCCGAGGCGCCCGGCGTTGCTCGGCGATCAGGTGGCGGTGTCCTACGGTGAGCTGGCCGGACGGGCGTTGACCCTGGCCGGGGCGTTGACGCGGGCCGGCGTTGCCCCGGGTGACGCGGTGGGCGTGTGCCTGCCCAAGGGCG